>NZ_CP009452.1:1071059-1375578 GCF_001278035.1 Sphingopyxis sp. 113P3 | reverse complement strand
CCGAAGGAAATCCATCGCTGGTATCCGAGTAGCCCTGGAGACTGGCAGAAGGCTCAGCGCCATCTGGTCCGGATGCCGGTGGTCCTGTTGGGAAGCCTCGGCGATGCCGCTGATCACCTGCTGTGTGCCCACCCCTCGGTTCTGCCTGAAATACGCGAGCAGCTGACAAGTCAGCAGGACATGTTCAGCATGGAATTCCAGAGAGCGGCCCGTCAGCTCTATTTCGATGATGGCAAGAACGGGCTGAAGCGAGGAGCGGGCGGCAAAACAGCCGGTACGCCTCGACGGCTGGCCAAGGTGCGACAGCAGCTGGATGTCACCTGGAATCTTTTCGATCTGGATGCAGCGCACATTGTGAACCTGCTTCCCAGGGAATTCGATCGCTTCAAACCCAAGGCACAATAGGCACCCGAAAGGCGAACGCAGAAAAATGGCATATCCTTACGTACTGGCGCAGGATGCGATGGCGAAGCTGCGGGAGGCGATCTACCTGCTGCTGAACGAAGCGCCGGCATCTGGTTTGAAAAACGCCCAGATCGGCAGATCGCTCGGCATATATTCAGGGCACGTCGGCCACGAAGGCCATATTTCCCGGACCGTTCTTGCATTGATGGAAGCTGAAGGGGTGGTCGAACAGAACGCGGAGACGAAATGCTGGCGTATCCGCGACAACAAGGCCGGTGATGGTCCAGGTAACAATCAGCAGTGATGCTCGGCGGGTTGGCTCCGACATTCTCGATCACCGTGGCATGATCTACAAATATTTTCCCCCGAACCATTACAGTCTGGAGAACCTCCAGAACGACGTTCTGTTTTGTCGCCATTTCGAGGATTTCAACGACCCATTCGAATTCTGGTCCTGCTTACTGCAAGGGATCCCGACCTTGAACGAAGTGGATCGATTCAAGGCCGCATGCGCTACTTGGGGGTTTGTGGACGCAGATGTCCTTGATCCTCCGGACGATTGGCAGGAATATTTCGAGTCACTCGACGAGGCGCAGCCTGACTTCAAATTGCTTTTCGACCACACCCGGATCGCATGTTTCAGCGCGGCACCGGACAATCTTCTCATGTGGTCTCATTATGCCGATGGCATGCGCGGTTTCTGCATTGCCTTTGATGAAAATTTGATCCTCGGGGACGATCCCAAGGATTACCTTACCGATGTCGAATATCTTGATAAACCTCCGCTCGTGGATAGTTTTGTCTATGTCGTCGCCGAAGATCAGTATGACTATCACCTGATGGCGATCGACGAAACAAAGACGGAAATGAAGTATTTTGACAAGAAGGAAGCATGGCCATGCCAATTGGAAGACTTCCGGCGGTGTGCGGATGAAGCGCTCGCATTCATGAAGTCGATATGGCGCCGGGCATTCGCGGCGAAACCTGCAGAATGGGCTTATGAGCGAGAGATCAGACTCCTGATTCGTGCCCAGGAAGGGGGAAAACAGCCGGTCAGTCGAACTTATCCGATTGAATCGGTAAAGCAGATCATAATCGGCGAGAAGATGGACAAGGCCTTCAGAAATGAACTCACCACATTGATCGCCGACAGGTTCCACGGCGTGCCGGTACGAGAAGCGAGGCGGTTGCCGACCAGCTACGGTCTTGAGATCAGCTGAGTCGGTGACGCAGTCCCCATCTCGTGGATATCGCCGGAATCGACCTTGCTGCGCAGTGAGTTGCACCCCTCAATCGCGGTCATTGTTGGCATCTGTCAACGCCGACTAATATTTCCCCGGAAGTGGGATCTCCCGCAATTTCGGTGCAGGGGTCATGCGATGATTCGGGCCCGGAGCAGGTCGAGGCCGGCCCGACCATACATGGATCGCTTGATGAGCTTGAGCTTGTTGATCTTGCCTTCTACCGGTCCGGTGCTCCAGGGCGAGGTCAATGCAGCGCGCACCGCATCAATGTCGCGCCGGAGGCCGCGAGCGAATGAGGCGATAGCGCTGCCAAGTGCCTGGGCGAGCCATGTGTCGAGCTCGGTGGCTTCACGTCCGACCAGCATATCGTGGAACCTCCGCGCCAGGTCGGCCGCTTCCGCGATGATGGGCGAGGCGGCGCGGACGGCATCGACGAACCGCGCATCGCCTTGGCAGAGTTTCTCGCTGGAGGTGGTGAGGAGCCTGACCGCCTGGCGCGAGGATGGCGGTTTCCAGCGTGGGCGCGGAATAGATTGCGCGGCAGGCGGCGACAGGCCGTCGCGCAGGCGGGTCTTGATCCAGCGACGGAAGCTGCGCGCTTCGCCACGGTAGCCGAGGCCGCACACCTCGCGATAAAGCTGGGTGGCATTGCGACAACCCTCGTCCCAGCGCGAGCGGAGATAGGTTTCGAAGGCGTTCGCGGGGTGGCGCTGTGCGCGTTCCCAGGGTAACCGACCGAATGAGGCCGCCTGCCGAGGATTGATGTGAGTGGGTAAGTGACGTCCATAAGGACGTCGTTATGGACGTCCTGTTCGAGAGCGAGGGACGGACGGTGGAGATTCTGGGCCGGGAACGGCGGCGGCGATGGAGTGAAGCGGAGAAGCTGGAGATTCTGGCGGCGGTGGAGGCGCGCGGCGAGACGCTCGCGCGCGTTGCCCGGCGCTACGATGTGTCGCGGAGCCAGATTTATACCTGGCGCCATCAGTTCAGGAAGAGCGGGCGGCTACCGGCGCCGGTTGGAAGCGCATTCTTGCAGGTCGACATCGATGCGCCGATGCTGAACGCGGGGCCCGCCTCTCCGCCCGCACGCGAAGCCTCGGCGGCGTCGCCCTCGATTGTCGAGCTGGGGCTGACACAGGGGCGGTGTCTTCGTTTCGACAGTGGCATTGAGAGCACGGTCCTGATCCGGCTCATCCGATCGGTGGAAGCTGCATGATCGGGCCAGGAACTGGTGTGAGGGTGTACCTCGCCTGCGGCGTCACTGATATGCGCAAAGGGATTTCGGGCCTCGCCCTGCTGGCCCAGACGGTGCTGCGCCAGCAAGCCGCGAGCGGTGCCGTATTCGCCTTTCGGGGCCGGCGCGGCGACAGGCTGAAGCTGCTTTACTGGGACGGCCAGGGGTTTTGCCTTTATTACAAGATTCTCGAGCGCGGCCGTTTTCCCTGGCCGTCGGCAGCCGACGGAACGGCCCGGCTGACCTCGGCCCAGCTCGCGATGCTGTGGGAAGGGATCGATTGGAGGCGCCCCGACTGGGGCGCGCCGCCAGCACGCGCAGGGTGACTTTTCTTTTTGGAAAGTGGCGGTTTTTCTGGACTTTCAGGCCATTTCTCCGTAGCAAAGGCCATGCTGAACGCGGCCCCCGATCTTCCCGAAGATCCCGCCCTCCTCAAGGCGATGATCGCTGCGTTGCAGGCCGAGAACGCGAAGCTGACGACCACGCTGCGCGCCCATGACCTGGTCGTCCAGGCCCTCCGCTTGCAGATCGCCAGGCTGAAGAAGCAAGCCTTCGGCAAGTCCTCCGAGAAGATCGAGCGCGAGATCGCACAACTTGAGCTCGCGCTCGAAGACGTGCTCGTCTCCGTCGCACAGCAGGCCCCCGTAGCAAGCGATCAGGACGATCCCGACCCTGATCTCGCGACCGCTCCCTCCGACACGGACCCCACGCCGCGCCCATCGCGGCGACCCCGCGTCTCGGCAGACACGCCGCGCGAGCGCCGCGAGCTTGATTTCGGCAACACCTGCCCCGATTGCGGCGGTGAGCTGCGCCTGGTCGGCGAGGACGTGAGCGAGATCCTCGAGATGATCACGGCAAAGCTCAAGGTCATCGAGGTCGCCCGCCCGAAGAAGTCCTGCCGCTGCTGTGAGAAGATGGTTCAGGCACCGGCCCCGAGCCGGCCGATCCCCGGCAGCATCGCCGGGGCAAGTCTGCTTGCCTACGTGCTCGTCTCCAAGTTCGACGATCATTTGCCGCTATACCGGCAAAACGAGATCCTCAACCGTATGGGCGCCGATATCCCGCGCAGCACACTTGCCGACTGGTGCGGCCGATCGATGCGGGTCTTGCAGCCCGTGATTGACGCGATCGAGGCCACGGTCCTTGGCAGCGACATTCTGCACGCCGACGACACACCGATCCGCGTACTGGCGCCGGAACGCCGCGCCAAGGGCATCGGCAAAGGGGTGATGCAAGGCCGGATGTGGGCATATGTGAGGGATCAGCGCCCCTGGGCGGGCACCGCGCCGCCCGGGGTCGTCTATCGCTATGCCCCCAACTGGAAAGCCGAGCATGTCCAGAACCATCTTCGCCATGCGCGCGGCATTCTCCAGGCTGACGCCTACAAGGGCTATTCGAAGCTTTACGAACTCGGCACGGATGGAGAGCCCCGCTTTCGCGAGGCCGCCTGCTTTGCCCATTGGCGACGGGATTTCCACGACATCTGGAAGTCACAAAAATCTCCGATCGCTCACGAAGCGCTCGAGCGGATCGGACAGCTCTACGACGTTGAGCGCGACATCGCGGGCAAGCCCGCCGATGTTCGGCGTGCCGTGCGACAGGAGCTGAGCAAGCCCAGGCTCGAGGCTTTACATGCCTGGGCCCAGACGCAGCTCACCCGGATTCCCGCCAAGGGGGATCTGGCCAAGGCCTTTCGCTATGCTCTCGCCCGCTGGCACGCGTTCAGCCTTTTTCTCGACGATGGCCGCGTCGCCATCGACAACAATGCCGCCGAACGCGCCGTCAGGCCGATCTGTCTGGGCAAGAAAAATTGGCTTTTCGCCGGCTCCGGGGCCGGCGCCGAGACGCTGGCGCGCGCCATGACACTCATCGAAAGCGCCAAGATGAATGGCCTCGATTCCCAAGCCTACATCACCGATCTGCTCGATCGCATCCACGACCACAAGATCAACAGGATCGACGAGCTTCTCCCCTGGAACTGGTCGCCGCTCGTCACTCGCCAGGCGATCGCCGCCTGATGGGCACAATCACCTACGTCCGCACCCTCGACTATGTCGCCACCATGCTCGAGGAAGACGCAGAGCTGCTGGAAGCTATCGTCTCGAACGATGACAACCTGAGCTACGGCAACATCATCAGCGTCTACACCGGCCCGGACGACGCGATCGCCGCGCTCACCGATCATGGTGTCGAAGAACTGGCCGACATGATCCGCGACGCACGCCGCACGACCAAATCATGGCACCAGTTCCTCGATAACGTCGTCGTCGATCCCAAACTCGCCGCACGCCTCAAGCGTCAGCCGCGGTAGCTATCGGACGGTTACGGTCTTGCAATCGACGATCAAATCTCCACCCAATTCCATCCATTTTAGAAGCCTGAATTGCGCGCGGTAACAGGCCGGCCTTCGGGGCGCTCAAAGCGCGTATGATCCAGAGCATAGCTGCCCGCCGGGGAAGCGCCGCAGGGATGCGGCGAGCCCAGAAGCGGCTCGAGGAAGTGGGCCGATCAGGGAGCCTCGCGCAGCAAAGCACCGCTGCCGGACGCGGTCAAAACGCCATGCTCGATCGATACGCGACCGGTAGAGTCGCTTAGTCCGCTCACTGCCCTGACTGATTGTTGGGCATCCGCTTGCCCCATCGTCCTACTTGGTAGTAGCAGTTCAATCGACATAATCGAACTGGTGATGATCGGGGTTCGAATGGCGGAGGGAAATCACGACCGGCTGGTTGATCGGATTGTGGCCGGGCGAGGCACCGTCGTGCTTTTCGCACCACCTGGATTTCACAAGTCGCGGCTGGCGCAGGCCGCCGCACAGAAAATCGCAGCCAACAGCGGGTATCCCATCAGACTATTCGGCCTGTTGGAACATGAAGCCAACCCGCGGGCCGCCGCAGATGCGGTATTGACCGACGCGAGGCAGGTTATCGTGATCGACGATGTCGACGCTGCCGATGGTCGATGGCTCGGCCTGGCGCTCGAACGGACAAGTTCCTCCAACTCCGGCCAAAGGGTGATCGTCTCGATGAGCCAGGTCGGTGATTTTCCGCTGTCGCGAATGGACGCGCGGCAAGCCATCGACGTTCTCGACGCCAACGCCTTGCGCCTGCGACCGCAGGAAATTGCCGAAGTCACGCAGGCGATGATCCCGGCAAAAAGCCGCGGCCGCATCCGTGACCTCGCCGGGAACTGGCCGATCGCGCTGGATTTGCTGTGCGCATGGTCGGCGTCGACAAGGGGCCATTGCGAAGGGCTCAGCGACCTGGATATTGTGAGGGAAAGCCGCCTCGGTGATTTTATAGCCCAAGACATTTTGCCGCTGCTCGCTCCCGAGGAGCTGACGGCTCTCGTCCATGCGAGCATGCTCGAAACGGTCGATACCGACATCCTCTCGGGCATTGCCGGCCAGCGGAGCGACGGCCAGATCATCGCGGAGATCGCTTTCCGATTGAGGGGCCTCGTCGATCGGCACGGCGGGCAATTCCAATTGCAGCGGGCAATGCGAATCTGGCTACGCGATGCGGTGGCAGTGTCCGATGGCCGCAGCCGGGCCGATGGTCTGGTTGTCATGGCGGACCGCTGTTCTGCGAAGGGGCGGCTCGGCGAGGCGGCCGTTCTGGCCAGAATGGCGGGCGATTCCGCTCGTATCCGCACTTATGCCCGCGAGCACGGCGCGCTGCGGATATGGATTGTCCACGGCTTTTCGGTTCTGAAGTGCCTGCTCGACAATTCGAGCGCCGACGACATCGCGGAGTCGGCGGTACTGAAGATGATCGAGTGCATCGTTCATCTGAAATCCGGCCGCATCCATGTTGCCCAAGACCTATTCGAAACGCTGGCTCGGGATATGGGCGCCACGCATCCCTTGAGTGTCGACGTCGAACTCGTGCGCGTGACCTTGCTGGTCTATGGCTGTTCGCTGGAACGGACGGGTGACCTCGAGCTTTTGAAGCGGATTATCGGCGAACAGGCCGACGATGCGGCGATGCGCACCTTCCTTGCGACGCTTTCGGCCATATTGAACTGTCAGCGCGCGCGGTTCGACACGGCGATAGCCAATTTGATCGACGCGCGCGCGCACGCCGAAAAGGCGGGGTCGCGTTACAATCTGATGTTTCTGCAGATGCACGAAGCGTCGATTAACCTCGCCCAGGGAAGGTTGAAGCAGGCGAGGACCTGCGTGACCGATGCGCGGCGACGGTGGCAGCAGGAGTTCGCGCATGATGTCGGCGTCGAAACGGTGATCGCGGCACTGAATGCGTCGATCGAATTCGAATCGGGGCAACTGTCGAGCGCCCGCAACTCGTTACGCAAATCGGCGAACCGCATGCCCGAGGCTGAAGCCTGGTTCGACATATATTTTGCAGCCTATGAAGTGATGATCCGCGTCAATATCGCCGACCACGGCATCGGGCCTGCAATCGTGGCGGTAGAGGACGAGGCGCGCAAATTGCGGGCGCAGGGCTTGCCCCGCGTCGGCGATCTGATCGTCGCGCTGGGACTGTGCGCTGCTGGTGAGGCCCGGCTGCATGGAGCCGACGTGGCGACGCCCGCCCATTGGACCATTCCCCGGGCCGGGGCGACGGCGAGCTGGCAGGAGCTTGAAGTCTTCACGATTGCGCGCGCCTATGCCTGCTATTTCGATCAGAACATCGCCGAAGCCTGGGCCTTGCTCGATGAAGCGATATCGGAGGCCGAGGCTCGGGGATTGCAACGCTCCCGGCTCCGCTATCTTCTCGTTATGTTTGCCTTAGCCAGTGCGGAGGGCGAAACCAGCCGCGCCAATACCGCGCTGCGCGCTGCTGTCGTCATCGGCACCGCGAGCGGCATGCGACAGATTTTTAGAGAGATCGCGGGCCGCAGGTTCGCGCCGATGATCCGCGCCTTGATAGACGATGATACCCTGAGCGAGGCTGAGCGAGGCTTTGTCGCCAGGTTGGTCAATCGCCTGCAAGAACGAGACAGCATCGCCAGCGGAAAGCTGTCCCGGCGCGAAATTGAGGTTTTGCGAACATTGGAGGCCGGCGGGTCGGACAAGCAACTGGCCCGCCAGCTCGGCTTGTCGGAACATGGCGTGCGCTTTCACCTCAAGAATATCTTCAAGAAGATGGGCGTTCATGATCGCGCGTCGGCCGTCGCCGCCGCACGGAAGCTCGACCTGGACGCCGATACCTCCACATTTCGGTAGGTTCACCCAGATCCTCGTTCGCTGCGACTACTAGGTAGGATATAAAACCTACTCAACGACGCTCTTGAGCCATTCATTCTCCGCGCGGAAAGCTTTTGCCGAAATCGAGCGGAGGGTGTGGATGCGCATAGGTGTGGATGTCGGCGGGACAAATACGGATGCCGTGCTGCTGGCAGGGAAGACCGTTCTGGGCGCCGTAAAGCGGCCGACCCGCGCCGATGTCAGCTCGGGCATTTCCGACGCCATTGGCGCCTTGATCGATACCTGCGGCGTCGGACCGGACGCGATCGATGCAGTGATGATCGGCACCACCCATTTTACCAACGCCTTCATCCAGCGCCGCGAGCTTGTCCCCGTCTTCGCCATTCGCGCGGGCTTCCCTGCCGGGCGCGGGATACCGCCGTTCAGTTCGTGGCCCGACGATCTGAAACCGATGCTTTGCGGCGGCTCGAAAATGGTGGCCGGCGGTTATGAGTTCGACGGCAGAGAGATTTCTCCATTGGACGAAGCGGCGATTGTCGATGCCATCGGCGAAGCCCGTGCCGCAGGTATCAGGCAAATCGCGGTTTCGTGCATCTTCAGCCAGCTCAATCCCGCTCATGAGGAGCGCATCGCAGCGCTGGTTTCCCAGCACGCGCCCGAAATCGAGGTTTCACTCTCCTCGGAACTGGGGCGCGTTGGATTGCTTGAGCGCGAGAATGCTGCGATCATGAATGCCAGTCTGCGGCCGCTGGCGTTGACGATCACGACAGCCTTTGAACGCGCGTTGCAGGATCTCGGCATTTCGGCGCCCTTCTACGTCAGCCAGAATGACGGCACGCTGATGAGCGCCCCCCATATGCAGCGTTACCCGGTGCTGACCTTTGCAGCCGGTCCCACCAACAGCCTTCGCGGCGCCGCGTGGCTGACGGGCGCAAGTGAGGCCATCGTGGTCGACATCGGGGGCACCACTTCCGATCTAGGCGTTCTGATCGATGGCTTTCCGCGGCAGTCGACCGTTCACGTCGATGTGGGCGGGGTCCGAACCAATTTCCGAATGCCCGATATCCTGTCGATCGGCCTAGGTGGCGGCAGCCGTGTCCGCTCGGGCGCGCAGGGCGTTTCGGTAGGCCCCGATTCGGTCGGCTTTCGTCTGCACAGCGAAGGTTTGATCTTTGGCGGGGGCACGCTGACGGCCAGTGACATCGCAGTCGCCCGAGGACAGGCCGCATTCGGCGATCCCGCGCTCGTGACGGGCATGCCGGAAGATGTAGTCGCCGGGGCAGCGCGCGCGATCGCCGCGCTGGTCGACGACGCCATCGACCGCATGAAAACCTCGCCGCGGGACATTCCGATGATCCTGGTCGGCGGCGGCGCCGTCCTCGTATCCGATACGCCCCGCGGCGTGTCCGAAATGCTGCGACCCGATCATGCGGGGGTTGCCAACGCCATCGGTGCCGCCATTGGCCAGGTCAGCGGCGAAGTCGACCGGATTTATAACATCCCCGACGGCGAGGCGCGCTCCGCCGCGATTGCCGATGCAGAGGCGCAGGCCCGCGCACAGGCGATCAGCGCCGGTGCCGCGCCCGACAGTATCAGAATCGTCAATGTCGAGGCGGTTCCCCTGCAATATCTACCCGGAGGAGCGACGCGCATTGTCTGCCGCGCCATCGGTGACCTGGCTTTGGCGGAGTGACGATGATGGCGACCGAAATCACGCTCGAGAATATCGAACATCTCGCCATCGGCTCTTCGTTCCTCGGTACCGGCGGCGGCGGCGACCCTTATCTCGGTTCGCTGCTTTGCCGCGAGGCGATCGCCAAATTCGGCCCGGTTCGGGTGATATCCCTCGATGAACTGTCCGACGACGCCAATGTCTTCATCGCCGCTGCCATGGGCGCGCCGACGGTGATGATCGAGAAGCTCTTTTCGATCGAGGATCAGCATCGCGCCGTTGAAACGCTCGAACGATTTCTTGGTCGCCAGGCGACCGCGATCATTTCGGCGGAAATCGGCGGGTGCAATTCGATGATGCCGGTGGCCTATGCCGCGATGCGCGGGCTGCCCATCGTCGACGGCGACGGCATGGGGCGGGCTTTCCCGGCCTTGCAGATGACGAGTTTCAATATCGAGGGTGTCGCCTGCGCGCCGCTGACGGTCGCCGACGAACATGGCAACAGCGTCCTCTATCAGACGACGACGGGCCTGAAGGCGGAGGAACTGGCCCGTCCGGTTGCGGCCGCGATGGGCGCCAGCGTCTGCATGTCCTGCTATCCGATGACCGGGGCGGAGGCGCGCCGCGCTGCCATTCCCAAGACGCTGTCGGGTGCGATCGGGATCGGCGAGGCGGTCTCGCGCAGCGACGATGCTCGCTCGCCGATCGATCGTCTGGTCGCGGCCCTGCGCAGCCATGACTATTACAAGGATGCCGAGGTGATCTTTCGAGGGAAGATTACCGCGCTTGAACGCGATACCTCCAAGGGTTGGGTTTTCGGAAGTTGCACGGTTTCGGCCATGACCGGCGCGGAACAAGCGGAGCTGAAGTTCCAGAACGAAAATCTGATTGTCACGGTCGATGGCCGGTTACGCTGCATCGTGCCGGACCTGGTGACGATCGTCGATGCCGAAACGGCCCATGCCATTCCCACCGAACGGCTCGCCTATGGGCAGCGCGTTGCGGTCGTCGGCTGCAGCGCGCCGCCGCTCCTCACTACGCCGCGTGCGCTCGAGGTGGTTGGGCCGGCCTGTTTCGGTCTCACCGAATCCTATCGCCCCATCGCCAGCCTTAGCAAGGACATGATCTGATGCGTATCCATCTCGTCACGCCGATCGTCACCGAAGGAATTCGCACGCTCGACGACGTTGCCGATCTGAACGGAAACGGCCTTTCCATCACCCAGTCCCTGATCTCGGCGGGTCCGGCTTCGATCGAGTGCGAATTCGACGAGGCGATGGCGGTGCCAGGGATCGTCGCCGAAGCGATCGCCGCGGAGCGGTCGGGCGCCGACGCCGTCATCATCGATTGCATGGGTGACCCCGGGCTCAAGGCCGTGCGCGAAGTCGTGTCGATCCCGGTCCTTGGTCCTTCGGAAACCGCCATGCACCTCGCGGCCATGCTGGGCCATCGCTTCAGCATTGTCACCGTCCTCGATTCGGTGGTGCCGATGATCGAAAACCTCGCGACGCTTTACGGCATGGCCGGCAAGCTCGCGTCGGTCCGGGTTATCGATATTCCGGTGCTCGAGCTGGAATCGGACCCGGCGCGGTTGACCGAGGAACTGGCCCGGGCGTCGCTGGCCGCGGTCGAAAGCGACGGCGCTCATGCCATCGTGCTGGGTTGCACGGGATTCCTGGGCTGCGCCGAGGCCATCGGTTCCGCGCTCACGGCAAGGGGACACGACCTGCCGGTCGTCGATCCGATCCCGGCAACGGTCTGCACAGCGCAGGCGATCGTTCGAGCCGGCTTGCGGCACAGCAAGCGGACTTATGCCAAGCCGCAGCCCAAGACACTCAAAGGCTATCCAAATATCGACTTCTAGGGGGGAGACAGTTCATGTTGAGGGATCATTTTCGCGGAGCCGGGTGGCTCGCGTTGGCAATCACCAGTTCGCTCGCCGCCACCGCGGCTTCCGCGCAGCAGGCCGGACCAGAGGCGCCGGAAGCGAAGGCGCCGGACACTGCTCTCGGCGACATCGTCGTCACCGCCCAACGCCGCGAACAGCGCGCTGATGATGTCGGCGTCACGATCAGCGTGCTGAGCGGTGACGATCTTGAAGCTGCCGGAACCCAATCGATCGTTGATCTCGCTGCCGTGACGCCGAATGTGCAAATCAAGAACGTCATGGCCAACAGCATCACCAATGTCAGCATTCGCGGCATCGGCCTCAACGACTATGCCGTGAACAATAATCCGGCGGCCGGCATCTATGTCGACAATGTCTATCTCGTCTCCCCCGCGATGCTGACGTTCGGGCTCTACGACGTCGATCGCATCGAGATTTTGAAGGGACCGCAGGGCGATCTATATGGTCGCAACACGACCGCCGGCGCAGTCAATATCATCAGCCGCAAGCCGTCATCGGCCACCGATGTCCGACTGGAAGGCGGGTTCGGCAGCTACGAAAGCTGGCACCTCGACGGCGCGGTCGGAGGCGCGCTCACTCCGACCCTGAACGCGCGGTTCGCGCTCCAGACCGTCCAGCAGGGGTCCGGACCGCAGACCAATTATGTTACTGGAAACCGGATCGGGAGGATCGATCGCACCAACGGCCGCCTGCAATTGCAGTGGGAGCCGAGTGACGCGATCACCATGCTCCTCAATCTCCACAAGGGCTATGATCGGTCTGACACCGCCTTGTACAAGGCGGATAATGTGCTGACCACTGAAGAGGATGCCTATGCCGGCCAGCCCCGCGTGGCGGGGGCCGGCACCGATCCCCGAATGGAGCTGGAATCGACGGGGGCCTCATTGACGGTCAACTGGACGCTGGCCCCGCGGTTGTCGCTCACCTCGATCAGCGCCTATGAACATTTCACCCGTCTGCACGCCGAAGACACTGACGGAACGTCGCTGGTTTTCCTCGATGGCACCTACGCCAACCGGATCGACCAATATTCGCAGGAGATAAGGCTGGCTTATGACGCCGACGACCTCACGCTGATCGGCGGGGCCTTTTATTCGCGGGACAAGGTGCGGGCGCATGATGAATTTTATGCGCTCGATCTGCTCCCGCTCCTTGGCTTGGCCGGACTTGACACCATCGGAAACAATTATCGCCAACGCACCGACGCTTACGCGGTTTTCGCGCACGCTGAATGGACGCTCGCACCAAGGCTGACGTTGGTCGGCGGCCTGCGTTATACCGAAGAGCGCAAGACCTTTGACCAGGCCACCACTTTCCTTTGCGCGGCAGGTAGTTGCAACGACCTGTTCGCGCCCGTTGCCAACAAATATTCGACCTCCAACGTCTCCGGCAAAATCGGCCTGAACTACAAGGCCGGGGAGCGCACCCTGATATATGCCAGCGTCAGCAGGGGCTTCAAATCGGGCGGGTTCCAGGGGCAGTTGACCTTTGATCCCAGCGTTCTGCAACCCTTCGGTGACGAAAAGCTGACCGCCTATGAAGTGGGGATCAAGACACGCGTGGCACCCAATCTCCAGGTGAACGCGGCCGTGTTCGACTATGAATATCGCGACGCGCAAATCTATGGCCCGCTCTTCGATTCTCCGATCGGAGTCTTGTTCGGCATCGCCAATGTCGGCGACGCGCGCGTCAAGGGTGCAGAAGCCGACGCCTGGTGGCGCCCGGCAGACGGGCTCGATATCCGTGCCGGCGTCGGTTTCATCGATACGGAAGTAACCAAATCGGTGGTGGCTGGCGTGGCGAAGGGCAGCGTGCTCCCCAATTCACCGCGACTGACCCTCAACGGCCTGGCAAAATATGAATGGGCCGTTTCGGACCGGGTCGATGCGGACATCATATTGTCCGGCAAATATCAAAGCCGGGTCCGCTTCGACATCGTTCGCAGCCCACTGGAGGCGGTCGAGGGGGGCTATTTCGTCGGCAACGCCGAAGTCGGCGTATCGGTGAATGACCACTGGCGAGTGTCGCTATGGTGCAAGAATATCTTCGATCGGCTCTATCGCACCCAGGCCTTGAACACGAGCGTCGGCTGGACCCGCCAGTATGGACACCCGCGTACCGTCGGCGTCAATATCTCCTACCGATATTAATCGATCGGCGAGGCGCCCACCGGAACTCATCCCGGCGGGCGCCCGCAAGCTCGCCCGGACGCAGCGGTCAGCACGAGGAAGCGCAGGGCGAGCAACGTCACCGGGCGGGCGCGATCCGCTTCGGGCGTTGCAAATCATCCAGCGCATTTTCGCTCGAAATGGCGGCCGGCGAAAAGTCCGCCCGTCCGCATGCTTGGTCGCGGCGGGTGGCGGCAAAGGCAGCGACCCCGCGGCGCCCATACGCTCGGGACGATCGCAGACAATGCCATCCCGGCGCCCGCGCGCGGACCCATCTCAACGGGACCGCGCTGCGCGCCGGGCTGGAAAATGCCGTGGCAGGACATGGCCTCGCTCGGCAAAGGCGCCCAAAATCGAGATAGTATTACTCGCTTGCCCGGTAAGCATTCCCAAAGACATAGGCGCCATAATTTTTCGCGATGACGTCCATGATGCGCCTCCTGATTCGCCTTTGCGTACGGCTGCTGCTTGCGCTGGGAGTCGTCGCGCCAGTCGTCGGAACGGCACCGGCGGAAGCGACCGCGCTTCGCCTTAACGAGGCGGTGTGCCACGCGGTGAGCGGGCTCGACTTAAGCGATACGAAGCTTCCCGAACTTCGCTTCTCCTGCACTGGGTCGCCCGAACGATATCAGCAGGCCAGCCTTTGGCTGCACGCCGATATGAACACCCTCCCCGCCCCGCGCGGCAGAGCAGCCCTCATGGTGCATCATTCGCGCTTCGACAGGCTCGCGGTCGCCTTTGCCTATGCAGACGGCGCCGTTCGCTGGCAGCAGGTCCGTCAGGGCGATTATGGCATGCACTGGCGAGCGGGCGGGCAGATCCTGTTCGAGCCCCCGGAACGCTCCGCGCCGCTCACATCGGTGACGATGCGCTTCGACCGCCTCGCCAGCCATCAACTCATCCGCGCGCATCTCTTGCCGGCGGGCGAAAGCAGCATGCAGGCGGCCGGCATGGCAGCGGCGGTTGGCGCCGCGCTTACCCTCCTTCTCGTGAGCGGCATCTACAGCCTTTCGCTGGCGGTCGCAGTCCGCCGCCAGTATCTCGCCTGGCAAGCGGCGTGGGCGGGGACGATGCTCCTCTGGGGCACCTTGTGGTCGCAAATCCATCTCGCCTTTCTGCCCTTCATGGCGGGCACGCTTTCGGCGCAGATTTGCACCTTCCTTTCCTGTCTTGCCATTGCACTTGCCACCGCCAGCGCGGTGACTGCGCTCGACCGAAGCGGCGTTCCCAAAAGATGGCGGCACGTCACGCTTGCCCTTGGTCTCGGCGTCGGACTTGCCGGCATTCCGCTCGCCATGATGCGCAGCGGCGATATCGGCCGCTGGGCGGATCTCCTGGGTCTGGTCATCCTCGCCGACCTTGCCGCCGTGACGATCTGCCTCGTGGCTGCCTGGCGGCGCGGCTCAGGCGAGGCTCGCGACTTTGCCGCGGCCTGGGGCCTGCCGATGGCCGTGCTCGCCTTCATCAACCTCGTCGATGTCGAAGACGGCCTCTGGGGCGGCGGCTCGAAACTTCTCATTCTGATCGCTGCGACCTGGCAGGCGCTCTGGCTTTCCGCGGCAGCGACCCGCCGTCTTTCAAAGCTACGCATCGAGCGGGATCGTGCGCGGCTCGCCGAGGCGCAGGCGCGCGAGCTCGCGAGGCGCGATCCGCTGACCGGGCTTCCCAACCGCCGCGGCTTCATCGAAAGCGTGAGCCCCCTGCTCAAGCGGGCACGCGAGGATGATCTTCCAGCGGCGTTGCTGCTCGTCGACATCGACCGGTTCAAGTCGATCAACGATGTGTATGGCCACCACGCCGGCGACGCTGTCTTGTGCCGGATCGCGCGCCGCATCGCGCGGTGGGAAGGCCCGATCTGCACGGTCGCGCGCCTTGGCGGTGAAGAGTTCGGACTGCTGACGATCGGCATGGACGGCATCGTTCTTGATCGCTTCGCCGAAAGCATCCGCCGCGAGATTGCGGCCTGCGATCATAGCGAGACAATCGGCGATCGCGCGGTCACGGCGAGCATCGGGGTCGCCGAGGTGCGCCCGGCGTGCGATTTTCAGCGGCTCTACAAAATTGCCGACGATGCGCTTTACGAGGCCAAGCACGCGGGGCGTAACCAGGTATCGCTGCAGCGCCTTGCCGGAGCCGACGTCCCATCGGCCGATAGTGCGAACCGCGAGGCCGCGCTGCGCTGAGCAGCCCCCTCAGTTCAGATACCGAACCGGTCGCGATAGAATTGAACGCGCGTCGCGCGCAGCGCCGGAACACCGAGGCGGTCATAGGCGCGTTGCCACGAGGCGAATTCTTCAAGGCTCAGATTATAACGCTCGCACGCTTCGTCTACCGTGATCAGCCCGCCCTCGACCGCGGCGACGACCTCGGCCTTGCGGCGGCTCACCCAGCGCCGCGTATCGCGCTTCGGCAGATCCTTCAGCGTCAGCTTATCGCCCATCGGCCCAATCACCGATACCGGGCGTATCTTCTGATTTTCAAGCACAGTGGCACTCCGACGTTGCGGCCCATGGCCGCGGTGTGCCCCCCTCTTTCCCCGCGAGAGAGGTTTATCGGATCGCCGTAAAGAAAGGGTTAGAAAGTGGGATCAGCTTGCCGCACCATGCGCACGGTAGAACCCGCAATCGGCCTAGTTGCTGAGCAAATCCTTAAGAGGTGTCCCGGCATCGGCGAGCTGCTCAGGGGTTGCGCGAAGGCCTGCGGTGACGATCATGCGGCCCTGCACATAGTCCTTCGTCGCATTGACGCAGTCGATCGCGATGACCTTGCCTGCCTTGAGATAGACAATCGAAAAGCT
Organism: Sphingopyxis sp. 113P3; assembly: GCF_001278035.1. Taxonomy (NCBI): domain Bacteria; kingdom Pseudomonadati; phylum Pseudomonadota; class Alphaproteobacteria; order Sphingomonadales; family Sphingopyxidaceae; genus Sphingopyxis; species Sphingopyxis sp. 113P3. Next base: position 1,358,979 of record NZ_CP009452.1, on the reverse strand, counting down.
GCGCGCCGCCGGGTCACCCCTGAGGACCGCCTGGTCGTGCCCCGTCGAAAGGCCTGCCGTCTGGAGCTTCAGGTCATACTGGTTCGACCAGAACCAGGGGATCGCATTGTAGGGCGCCTCGTCGCCGACGATGCCCTTTGCGACGACATTGGCCTGGTCATTGGCGTTCTGAACCGATTCAAGGCGGATGCAGGCGCCCTCGGCAAAAGCATTCTCATGCGCCGCGCAGTCGCCGATCGCATAGATATCGGGAAGGCTCGTCTTGCAATGGCTATCGACGCGAACGCCATTGCCGCCCTCGGCGCCCGCCGCGATGAGCGGCTCGACCGCCGGCACGATCCCGATGCCGACGATGACGAGGTCGGCCGCGATGACCTCGCCGTCGGCGAGGCGCACGCCCGTCACATGGCTGTCGCCCTCGATCGCGGCGACCGAGACCCCGAGGCGAAGGTCGACGCCGTGCGCGCGGTGCTCCTTTTCATAGAAGCGCGAGAGATCCTCGCCCGCAACGCGCGCGAGCACCCGGTCGAGCGCCTCGAGGAGGACAACCTTCTTGCTCGCCTTGGTGAGCACCGCCGCCGCCTCGAGCCCGATATAGCCGCCGCCGATCACGACGATCTGCCTTGCGGTCTCGGACGCCGTTTTCATCGCATCGGCGTCGGCGCGGGTACGCACGCCCTGCACGCCGGGAAGATCGCCCCCGGGGATCGGCAGCATCCGCGGCCTTCCCCCGGTCGCCCAGACAAGCTTGCCGTAACCGATCGTCTCGCCGCTGTCCGTCGTGACCGTGTGCGCGGCAGGATCGACGCTGGCGACGCGCTTGCCGAGCAGCATTCTTACCTCGCGCTCGTCCCAATATTTGGCGGGGCGGAGCTGGATGCGCTCGAATTCCTTCTCGCCCGCGAAATATTCCTTCGAAAGCGGTGGGCGCTCGTAGGGAAGCTCGGCTTCGTCACCGATGATCGCAATGCTGCCTTCAAACTTCTGCGTCCGAAGCATCACGGCTACCTGCGCCCCGCCGTGCCCCCCGCCAACAATCACCACGTCGAACTGCATCGCTTCCTCTCGCTACGGTTTCCCCGCTAATCGCGCGCGTCCATGACATGACAGGGACCGCGAAACAAGAAGCATTGGCTATTGCGCCCCGAGGTTCAGGTCATCGCGCAGCGCAATCAGCTTGAGGCCGAGAGCTTCAACCTCGGCCTCGCCCCGCGATCCTGCGACGATCGACGCCGAGAGGCAAAAGCCCGGCGCAATGCTGACGAGACCGACCGCAACGGTACAGACGCCGCGGTGTGCGTAATCGCGGTCGACGGCGAAGCCTTTGCGTGCCGCCTCGCGTACCTGCGCGGCGTAGGTTTCGAAGGGCAGCTCTGCTTGCCAGCGCACGGGGGCATAGCGGCGTGCAAGTTCGGCCTCGTCCACGCCCTGTGCCGCAGCGATAGCCCGGCCCGCGGCGCCGCCGCCGAGCGGCTGGCGCTGCGCATCGGCGAGCCTCAGGCGCATCCCCGCTTCGCTTTCGGCGTGCGCGGCAAGCTGCATGCGGTCGCGCGAGACAATTTTCCAGAGCCCGACCGCCGCGTCGGTTGCCTGCGCAAAGCGCGTCATCATGGGCTGCGCGCGCTCGGCCAGCCGCAGCGCCGTCCCGTCGCGCAGAACCTCAGACCCCGCCCAGGCAAGCGCGAGCCGATATTGCTTGCTGCGCGCATCGCGTTCGACCGCACCCTCGGCGGCGAGCGTCTTCAACAGATTGAGGCAGCTTGAGGGGCTGAGCTCAAGAACCCGGCCGATGTCGGAGAGCGACAGGGGGCTGGTATCGGCAAGCAGCCGAAGAATGGCGAAGGCCTGCGAAACGGAGCGAACCGGACCGGTCATGGCCACGATCTAGTTTTCATATTTGTGAAAATCAATTCTCAATATTGAAAATCCACGAGCGAAGGGTTAGCGCTCGAAGCATCGAATCGCACGGCGCTAGAAGGGATCGTTACGATGCAAAACCCCGGGATGGACCAGGAGGTTTTCGACCAGTTCCTCGAGCAGCTTTCGCGTTATGTGCGCGAGCGGCTCCTCCCGGCGGAAAAGGCGATCGTCGAGACCGACGAGATTCCTTCCGACATCCTCTCCGAAATGCGCGACATGGGCCTCTTCGGTCTCACCATCCCCGAAGAATATGGCGGGGCGGGCATGAATGTCAGCCAATATATCCGCACCATCCACACGCTTTCCTACGCGATGCCGGCCTTCCGCTCGATCATCTCGATCAATATCGGCATGTTTACCTCGGCGCTCAAGAATGGCGGAACCGAGGCGCAGAAGGCTGAATGGCTGCCGCGCATTGCATCGGGAGAAATCGCCTGTTTCGGACTGACCGAACCCGGCTCGGGATCGGACTCGGCAGGACTGCAGACGAGCGCGGTCCAGACCGACAACGGCTGGGTGCTAAGCGGCACGAAGCGCTACATCACCAACGCGCCTTTTGCGAAGGTCGGCCTGATCATGGCCCGCACGAGCAAGGAGAATCTGCCCAAGAACGCGCATGTCTCCGCTTTCATCGTGCCCTTTGACGTGCCGGGCGTGAGCGTCGGCAAGTCGGACAAGAAGATGGGCCAGTCGGGGAGCCACATTGCCGACGTGATCCTCGAGGATGTCCGCGTCGGCGGCGAGGCGCTGCTTGGCGGCGAACTCGGCAAGGGGTTCGCCTATGCGATGATGAGCCTCGACAATGGGCGCATGTCGGTGGGCGCGGCGGCGACCGCTTATGCCCGCCGGGCGCTCGACAGCGCGATCCGCTATGCAACCGAGCGCAAGGCGTTCGGCGAGCCCATCGCGAACTTCCAGCTCATCCAGCAGATGCTCGCGCAAAGCGAGATCGACATCTATGCGGCCGAATGCATGATGGAGGATGTGACCCGCCGCGCCGATGCGGGCGAGAATGTCCTGCGGAAAGCCGCAGCGTTCAAGGTGTTCGCAAGCGAGATGTGCGGCCGCGTCGTCGATGCCTGCGTCCAGGTTTATGGCGGTGCCGGCTATCTTGCCGAATATGACGCGGAACGCTTCTTCCGCGATGCGCGAATCTACCGCATTTACGAAGGCACGACGCAGATCCTCCAGCTCCAGATTGCAAAGCATATGCTGCGCGAGTTTGCGGCGGCGAACTGATGTACGATCTGCTGTCCGGCCTGTCGGTAATCGAGGCGTCCTCCTTCGTCGCCTCGCCCACAGCCGGCCTTTACTGCGCGCAGTTTGGCGCCGAGGTCATCCGCGTCGACCAGATAGGAGGCGGCCCCGATTACAGGCGCTGGCCGGTGACGACGGAAAACGCCTCGCTTTATTGGGAAAATCTCAATCGCGCCAAGAAATCGCTCGCGCTTGACCTTGGCCGGCCCGAGGGGCGCGAGCTGCTCCAAGAGCTCGTTCGGGCGACGGGTCAGTTCATCACCAATTTCCCCGTCGGCGGATTCCTCTCGCACGAAACGCTGGCGGCGGGGCGCGGCGACCTTATTACCGTGCGCGTGATGGGCTGGGCGGACGGATCGCCCGCGCTCGATTATACGGTCAACAATATGGTGGGTTACCCCATGCTCACCGGCGCCGGCCCCGAGCCTGTCAATCATGTCCTCCCGGCATGGGATCTTCTTACCGGCGCATACGCTGCCTTCGCGCTTCTGGCAGCGATCCAGCGGCGCAGCGTCAGCGGCGAAGGCGGCGAGGTCCGCGTCCCCCTCTCCGACGTCGCGATCGGGACCGTTGCCAATCTCGGCGGGATTGCCGAAGTTCTCTATTCGGGCGAGAACCGCCCCCGCCTCGGCAACGCCGTCTATGGCCTCTTCGGCCGCGACTTTGTGACGCGTGACGGGCAGCGGACCATGATCGTCGTCGTCACGCCGCGTCAATGGGCCAATCTGGTTGCTGCGCTCGGCCTTGGCGAGGCCATCGCAGCCCTCGAGAGCGAGCGCGGCGTCTCCTTCGCCAAGGACGACGGCCTGCGTTTCATTCACCGCGATGCGCTCTATCCCTTGTTTGAAAAGGCGATCGCCGAGCGCGACCATGCCGAGCTTGTCGCGGCCTTCGATGCAGGGGGCATCGTCCACTCGCCCTATCGCACCATGCTCGACGCGGTGAACGATCCGGTGCTTGTGGCCGATAATCCGATATTCGGACGCGCCGAAAACCCGAGCGGCTTTGCCTATCCTGCCGCCGGGGCCTTTGCGACCTTGCCAGACGCTGAGCGCCTGGCCCCGCAGCCTGCGCCATTGAACGGCCAGCACAGCGAGGAAATCCTCGCCTCGCGCCTTTCGCTTTCCTCGGGCGAGATTGCCCGCCTCGTCGACGCCGGCATTGTCGGCGTCGCCCCTACCGGAGACTGACCTCATGACCCTTCGCCGCGCCGCCATCGTTGCCCCGATCCGTACTGCCGTCGGCAAATTCGGCGGATCGCTTTCCTCGCTTACCGCCGGCGAGCTTGGCGCAGGGATCCTGAAGGCGCTCGTCGAGCGCACGAAGATCGATCCCGCGCGCGTCGATGACGTCGTCTTCTCGCAAGGTTATGGCAATGGCGAGGCCCCCTGCATCGGACACTGGTCGTGGCTCGCGGCGGGCCTGCCGCTCGAGGTCCCTGGCTACCAGCTCGACCGCCGCTGCGGTTCGGGCCTCCAGGCGATCGTCAACGCCGCGATGATGGTTCAAACGGGCATGTCCGATATTGTCGTCGCAGGCGGCGTGGAATCGATGTCGAATGTCGAACATTACACGACCAGCATCCGCAAGGGTGTGCGCGCGGGCAATCTCACGCTCCACGACCGGCTGACGCGCGGGCGGGTGATGTCGCAGCCGGTGGAACGCTTCGGCGTCATCACCGGAATGATCGAGACGGCCGAGAATCTCGCGAAGGACTATGACATCAGCCGCGAGGCGTGCGACGCCTACGCGGTTCGCAGCCACCAGCGCGCCGCGGCCGCATGGGCGAACGGGCTCTTCGACGATGAGCTGGTGCCCGTGACGGTGCCGCAAAAGAAGGGCGACCCGATTGTTTTCGCGCATGACGAGGGTTACCGCGCCGACGCCTCGATGGAGACGCTGGGCAAGCTCAAGGCGCTCGAGGGCGGCGTCGTCACCGCTGGCAACGCAAGCCAGCAGAATGATGCCGCGGCGGCCTGCCTTGTCGTCGCCGAGGACAAGCTCGACGAGCTCGGACTCGAGCCGATTGCCTGGTACCACAGCTCGGCCGCAGCCGGCTGCGATCCGAGCCGGATGGGCATCGGCCCGGTCCCTGCGGTCGAGCGATTGTTCGCGCGCAGCGGCCTTGGCTGGGACGATATCGACCTTGTCGAACTCAACGAGGCCTTTGCCCCGCAGGTTCTTGCCGTGCTCAAGGGCTGGGGCTGGTCGGAAAATGACAGCCGCCACGACATTCTCAACGTCAACGGCTCGGGCATTTCGCTTGGCCACCCGATTGGCGCTACCGGCGGGCGTATCCTCGCCAATCTGACGCGCGAACTTGTACGCCGGGACGGCCGCTTCGGCCTCGAAACCATGTGCATCGGCGGCGGCCAGGGCATTGCCGCGATTTTCGAGCGGGCGGTGTAAGAGGAAGCTGCGCTCAGACACGATTGGAGGCCGGCATCGGGAGCCGCCCCTTGGCTTTTGGCGGAGAAGGACCAGCTCAAGAATGCAATGGGATCTCGCTAATGCGCTCACCGCTGCGCGGTCCTTTCAAGCGGCCGCCGAGGCTGCGCTCGCGCAGCGGCTCGCGGCGCGTCCGATCGACGCCGAACAGCGCGCCGCACATGGTTTCGCCTGGGTCGCAACAAGTGTCGCGGCGCTCGAAGCAACGCTTGCGTGGCTCGAGAAGGGAGGAGGCGCGAACCCGCTCGACGCCAGGATCGCAGCGCTCGCATTCGCCGAAAGCCTCGGCCAGCTCACCGGCGGCCTGCCGATGGGACAGAATGAGATTTTCCGCCCCGCCGACCTTGGTCTCGGGAACGCGGCGCGCGCGCTCGCAGACGCGTGCGCGCCCCTTCTCGAAGCGGACCACGTCGCGCTTCGCGCCGAGGTTGCAGTCGCGCTCGCCGAGGGCCACTGGCCAAGCGAGACGCTGCATGATGCCGATCTCGATGCGATCCGCGACCAGTATCGCCGCTTTACCGATGCCGCGATCATCCCGAACGCGCATGGCTGGCACCTTCGAAACGCGCTCATTCCCGATGCGACCGTCGAGGCGATGGCGGAACTTGGCACATTCGGGGTCTGCATTCCCGAGGAATATGGCGGGCTCGGCCTTGGCAAGCTCGTCATGTGCATCGTCACCGAAGAATTGTCGCGCGGCTGGATCGGGACCGGCTCGCTCGGCACGCGCTCCGAAATCGCGGGCGAACTCATCGTCCACGGGGGCACCGAGGCCCAGAAGGCCGAATGGCTCCCGAAAATCGCAAGCGGCGAGATATTGCCCACCGCGGTCTTCACCGAGCCCGACACCGGCTCGGATCTGGGTTCGCTCCAGACGCGCGCGCGGCTCGAAGACGGCCGCTGGGTCATTGACGGGGCGAAGAACTGGATCACCCATGCTGCGCGCTCGGACCTCATGACCCTCCTCGCCCGCACGCGGAGCGATGTGAAGGGCTATGCAGGGCTTTCGATGCTGCTTGTACCCAAGCCCCGCGGGAGCGAGGACGAGCCCTTCCCAACCCCCGGCATGACGGGCAGCGAGATCGAGGTCCTCGGCTATCGCGGCATGCGCGAATATGCGCTGCAATTCGACGGGATGAGCGCCCCCGCCGACGCGCTCCTCGGCGGCGAGGAAGGGCAAGGCTTCAAGCAGCTGATGCGCACCTTCGAAGGCGCGCGCATCCAGACCGCGGCGCGCGCTGTCGGTGTGGCGCGCCGCGCGCTCGAACTCGGGCTCGACTATGCGAAGACCCGCAAGCAGTTCGGCCAGGCGATCATCCATTTCCCGCGCGTTTCGGACAAGATCGCGATGAGTCTCGTCGATTTCGTCATGGCACGCGAGCTCAGCTACGCCGCCGCGCGCGCGAAGGATTCGGGCAAGCGCTGCGACATCGAGGCGGGCATGGCAAAGCTGCTGGGCGCGCGCGCAGCCTGGTCAAATGCCGACGCCGCGCTCCAGATCCACGGCGGCAATGGCTATGCGCTCGAATATGAGATCAGCCGCATCCTGTGCGACGCACGCATCCTCAATATCTTCGAGGGCGCTGCGGAGATTCAGGCGCAGGTGATCGCGCGCGGGCTGATGAGCGGGCGGAACTGACCGCGAGGATCAGCGCGGCGGCGGCGCCTCGTCTGCCGGGCGATCTCCCCCGACGGGCAGGCGAAGATCGATGCGGCTGCCGCCGATCTCGGTTGAAATCACCGCATCGCCGCCCTCGACGCCGACGCTCGTCTTCTCGCCGATGGGAAGCGCGGGAATGTCGGGAATTTCAGGCAGGTCCTGCGGCTCGACTGGCCCGCGGGGATTTTGCAGGGGTCGGGGCTTGGCCCGCTCGCCCTTCGCATTCACCATGAAATCCCGCCAGATGCGTGCAGGAACGCCGCCGCCCGAGACGCCAGCCAGCGGTGAATTGTCATCATTGCCGATCCAAACGCCGACAACGAGGCCGTTTGCGTAGCCAACAAACAGCGCGTCGCGATTGTCCTGCGTCGTCCCGGTCTTCCCGAAATTGGGAACAGCGAGCATCGCAGCGCGCCCCGTCCCCTGGTTGATCGCGGCCCTGAGGAGCTGCTCCATATCCTTGTGTTCGCGCGAGCCGAAGCGGCTGGGCCCGAAAAGCAGGTGGGAAAACCAGCCCCGCTCCTCTGCCTTGAAGGCGCGCGGGACCACGGGGTAGCTCTTGGCGGCCACCGCGGCATAGGCCGCGGTGAGCTCCAGCAAGGTCATGCTCGACGTGCCGAGCGCGAGGCTCGGGTCGCCTTCGGGAAGCGGTGCGGTTACGCCAAGACTTCGCGCCACCTTGATCACCTTCTCGCTCCCGACCTTCTGGAACAATCGCACTGCGGCGACATTGCTCGACGTGGCAAAGGCGCGCTCGAGCGTGATCGTCTCCGAATAGGCGCCGCCGGCGTTCTTGGTCCGGTAGGATCCCGTCTCGATCGGTCCGTTTTCGATTTCGTCGTCGGGCCGCCACCCGTCGCGTAATGCCGCAAGATAGACGAAGAGCTTGAAGGTTGACCCCGGCTGCCGCCGGGCCTGCGTGACGCGGTTGAAAGGCGATGCGGCATAGTTGCGCCCGCCCACCATCGCGACCACCTCGCCATTGGGGCGCATCGCGACGAGTGCGACCTGCGCACTCCCAAGCGGTGCCCGGCTCACCGCGCGGCGCGCCGCCGCCTGGAGCCGCGCGTCGAGCGTCGTCCGGATCGTCCGGCGCGAATAGCCGACATCGCTGAGCTTGCGCGCCTCGGGGAGCGCCCAATCGGCAAAATAGGTCCCCGTCGGCAGGTCATTGCGCGTCCTCACATCGACGCTCGGGGCGCGAAGGCGCTTCGCCTCGCGTTCGCCGAGATAGCCTTCCTCGGCCATGGCGGTGAGGACGAGGCGCATTCGCTCCTCAGCAAGGCTGAAATTGCGCGTCGGAGCGAGCCTGGAGGGCGCTTTCACGAGGCCTGCGAGCATCGCGGCCTGGGCCGGAGTCAGCTTCTCGGGCTGGCGGTGGAAATAGTGGAGCGACGCGGCGCGCAGGCCATAGCAGTTGTCGCCGAAATAGGCGTTCGAGAGATAGCGCTCGAGAATCTCGTCCTTGGTAAGCCAGGCCTCGAGCCAGAAGGCAATGAGCGCCTCGCGTGCCTTGCGCCCGAGGGTCTGCTTTGGCGAGAGGAAGGTGAATTTGGCGAGCTGCTGGGTGATCGTGCTGCCGCCTTGCGTGCGCCCGGTCGTCAAGTTGCTCCACGCTGCGCGCACGATGCTGCGGGGGTCGATCCCCCAATGCGTGTAGAAGCGCCGATCCTCGATCGCGAGAAAGGCGCCCGTCACATGTTCGGGCAATTCGCGCACCCTGACGGGCGCCTCGACGATCGCCCCCATTCGCGCGATCGGCGTGCCATCGGAGGCGAGCAGGGTTATCTCGGGCGGTGCGATCGGCTCGAGCGATTTGGAAAGAGGCGCCGTGAGTGCAAGCCAGCCGACAAGGAGGATGAAGAGGAACACAAAAGCGGTGAGGCCGCGCACCGTCCAGTGAAGCCATCGGGGGCGCCGGCGCGCCTCGGGCGTGCTTTCCAGCGCCTCGCCTGGGGGCGCAGCGGTGAGATCCAGCGGCAGGGGCGGATCGCCGGAACGGTGAAAGAGCTTCATATCGCTGCCGTATTACACTTGCAACACAGCATAAGCAATCACGCCGGCAAGCCCCCTGCCTCGCCGAGGGGAATGACCGGCGGCGCCTTCATCTGGCTTTCGGCGCGCGCTCGTTCCTCTACGGCATGACCGGCGCTTTCGGGACGAGGCTCACAGGCGGATGGAGATATCGATCTTGTCGGGCGAAACGCCGGCGGCGCTCGCGATCTGATGCCGCGAATTGAGGATGAGATCGGGCAGTGACATCTGCTCGGAGAGGCCGAGGAGATCCGATACGCTCACGCCAAGAGCCGCGGCCACCATTTCGAGCCGCTTGTATTTTGGCCGGGACTTGTTCTTTTCCCACGCGCAGATCGCCGGGACGCTGACGCCGAGGCGCTCAGCAAGCTGCGCAAGGGTCATCCCTTTCGCGCGGCGGTATTGCGTAAGGCGCGTGCCGAGATCTTCCGCCGCCACATCGGCTTTGGCTGCCGCGGGAGGCGCTTCCTCAGGAAAGAGGTCCGAAGGCTTGACCGGATCGGAAAAGCGGCACCCCACCATATCGGGCGCGACCGAGATCACCTCGGCATCGATAGGACCAACGGGATCAAGGTCCATTTGCAACTGGTCGCCGACTCGCAGCCCATGATTCCTGGGGACACCGAAATAAAGTCCCCAGATGTGATCGGAGAGAAGTTCCGTGCCGGCCCTCGAACCGTTCACACCGCGCAAATAAATGCAGCGATCATGCCCTCCGGCGTCCCGGGCCGGCGTGATTTCGATAAATGGCAAAGCGCCCACCGGCCACCTCCCCGCACTTTCGACTGAGCGGGTCGCACGTGCCACCCCCCATGCATGAGGAGCTCGGCCACCGCCTTGCGATGCAACCCTTAATGAAACCTATTGTGCAACCCGGGACAAATCAACACAAAGTTGGATCGCATCCAGTAACCTGACCAAAGTATTGATATTAGGATATATTTCTCAAGTTACCGCCCCCTTGTCATGGTTAACGAAATGTAAGAGAAAGTTATAATCCGCGCGGCAAGCGGCGCGGCCTGTGGAGACGAAGCCCCCTCCCCCGCGAATGGAATCCGCGATCGGGCGCTTGACCGGGCGCCCGTCAATCCGGATCCGCCGCAGACAAGCAACGAGGTGTGCGGCCCCGTCCGGCACGCTGGCGGCGGCGTGGCGGCGATGGGCGCGGCGGATCTGCGCGCGCGCAAAAGGATTGCATATGGGTTACTTTTTCCGTGCCATACCACGCTTTGGAGGTTATACTCCCCGACCAAATGGGGTGGGGGGCGATGAAGGCTTTCACGGCAAAATCGATGCTGGCGTTCGCGGCGGCCATTGCGGCCGCCCCGTCGGCTGCCGAAGAGTCCGGCCCCTCCCTCGCGCATCCCTCTGGCGGAGTCTCGGCCAGCGGAGGCGCAAGCCTCATCCAGAGCAATGCTGTCACGAGCAGCCCCACTGCCCTTGCAAACAGGCAGGCTGACGCCGGTGGGGAGGCCGCCCCGGCGCGGGCGGTGATCACGATCGGGCCCCAGGGGGTGGCGGCCGGCGCACCGCGCTTTGCCGTTCGCTCGAATGTCGCCGACACCGGCCTGGTCGTCTCCTTCTCGTCGAGCCCGCCGCGCAGCGCGGTGCCGGGCGGTCCCATACCGTCGCTGCTCCCGGCGGGCGGGCGCCTCACCAGTTCCTTTGGCTGGCGCGGTGATCCCATGCATGGAGCGACCCGGTTCCATTCGGGCGTCGATCTCGCCGCGCCCGCGGGCTCGCCGATCAGGGCGACGCAGGCGGGGTCGGTGACAAGTGCCGGCTGGGCTGGCAATTATGGCTATATGGTTACGCTCGATCACGGAAACGGTGTCGAGACGCGCTACGCGCATATGTCCGCGATCAATGTCGAAGCCGGAAAGACGGTCAACCAGGGGGATATCATCGGGCTCGTCGGCTCAACCGGGCGATCGACGGGCCCTCATGTTCACTATGAAGTCCGGGTCGGCGGGAGGGCCACGAACCCGCTCGGCCGCTGATCGGCGCATTTTCAAGGCCTGATTTGCTTAAAGGCCGATTAACTACATCTCGCGACGAAGCCTTGATAGCTCGCCCTTATCCAGGGGAGCATGAAACGGTGGATCGCCCTTCGACTTCGGCCCCGTCCTGCGCTTGCGGCAGGAGCCTTGGCAGCGGCCTTGCTTGCCCCGCAAGGCGCGGCCGCGCAAGGCGCCCTGGCGCCGGCAGTCGCCGCGATCGCCATGTCCCACACAAAGCTCTGCAATGATCGCCCGTACGGCGTTGCCATCGCAGCGGCGCAGCCGATCCTTCCCGCTTTGCCTGCGAGCAAAAGCGTCGCCCTGTTGGGCGGGCAGCCCAGTGCGCTCGATCGCATCCGCGCAGTGCAAGCGGCCCCAAGCGCGCCCGCACCGGCAGCAGCGATGCCTCCAGCCGCCCACCCCGCCGAGCTTAAGCCGCTGGAACCCGCCGCTGGCGGCGGCCGCCTCGGGTCAGGCTGCAGCATGACTTCGGCGAGCGCGGTGCGCGCCGCGGCGCGCCCGCAGCCTTCCTATTCACCCCAGGATTTTCTCGCGAGCAAGCGCCTCGCCCTCGGGCGCACCTCGTTTGACGCCGCCTGGAAGCGCGTTCGCAACGAGCGCGTGCCCGCAAACTATGTTCGCGCCCTTGAGCAAAAGACGTCCGGCAGTCGCCAGGAAACGCTGGGCGTCGTCAATGCCTGGGTTAACCGCAAGATTGCCTTCACCGATGATCGCGACCTTTTCGGCCAGGCCGACTATTGGGCCGGCGCGCGAAAAACGCTCGCTCTCGGGCGCGGCGACTGCGAAGATATCGCGCTCACCAAGATGCAATTGCTGGCCGCAATGGGCGTCGCTCGCGAGGATATGGTCCTTACCATCGCGCGCGATCTTGTCCGCAATGCCGACCATGCCGTCCTCATCGTGCGCGACGGGGGACGCTATCTCATGCTCGACAATGCGACCGACGCGATCCTCGATGCGTCTTCGAGCCACGACTACCGCGCGATCATCAGCTTTGGCCAGAACAAGGCCTGGCTGCACGGCTACCAGATCGCCTCGCGCTAGCGTTCGGTGAGCGCCTCGTTGAACGCCTTGGATACGGGCTTCAGAAGATAGCTCAATATGCTCTTGCGACCGGTCAATATCTCGACGTCGCAGATCATGCCCGGGACGATCGGGAGGCGCTTGCCGGAGCGCATGATGTAGGATCGGTCGGTTTCGATCAGTACCGTATAATAGGTCTGGCGTTCAACTTCATCGAAGATGCTGTCGGCCGACACTTGCTGCACCGTGCCGCTTAATCCGCCGAAAATCGAAAAGTCATACGCCGTCACCTTGACGTTGGCGCGGTCACCGACCTTGATGAAGGCGATGTCGCTCGGCGCGATCCGCGCTTCCACGAGGAGCTTGTCGCCGATCGGGATGACCTGCATGATCGTCTCGCCGGCATTCACGAAGCCGCCGACGGTCGTCACCTGTACATTGTTGACCACGCCATCGGCGGGCGCGCGCAGTTCATTGCGTTTCTGGCGTGCCTGTGCGCCGCGGATCGTCTCTTCATTCACCGCCATGCGCGTCGTGACTTCGCTGCGTTCGCTCAGCGCCTGCTGGCGAAACTCCGACCTTGCCGAGCTCAGATCCTGCTGCGCCTGGGTGATGGCCGCCGAGGCGCGGCCGACCGACTGGCGCGCGGCGGCGAGCCGCCCCTGGACATCGACGAGTTCGCGCTGCGCCGCCAGGAGATCGGTCTGCGGAACGATATTCTGCTTGGCGAGCGGTTCGAGCATCCGCACCTGCTCGCGCGCGAGCCTCACGCTGTCTTCGAGCGCGGTGGCGGTTGCCTGCGCCTCCTGGAGCTCGCGGCGCCGCTGTTCAACCGCTGCCCCCAGGGCCCCTTCCCGCGCTCTTGCGGTGGCTACGCGCGCTTGCTGGAGGCTTCGCTCTTCGGCGCAAAGCGACCCCTCTTCGCACCCGAGCGCGCCGCCGCGGGCCTCCTGGGCAAGCCGCTGCGCCCGCACCGCGAGGCGCTCATTTTCGGTCTGCAATTGCCCAAGGGCGGAGGAAGATTGGGCATCATCGAGCCGGACAAGCAATTGCCCGCGCTTCACCGACTGCCCGCCGCGGACGAGTATTTCTGCAATCGTGGCGGGTTCTGCGGACTGAACCAGCTGCGCCTTGCTCGAGGGAATGACGCGCCCGGTGCCGCGCGTCACTTCGTCAACCGGCGCCAGGGCCGCCCATATAACGAAAAGGGCCATGCCGGCAGCAGCAACGGCGATGAGGCGCCGGCTCGAATCCCAGCTTTTGAACCGCTCGATCCAGGTCACGGCTTATGCTCCCGGGCCGCCGGACCGCTTGTTTCGTCCTCGGCTGCGGCAATCGCCGTCTCCGCAGCGGGGCTTGCCTGAACCGACACCGCCGTACGATAGCTGCTGCTCAATTGAACGGGATCGGGAAGCGTGAGACGCCAGCTCGTCGTCGTATCGAGCCGTCCCCCGACATCGGTGGCCGCATGGCGATCCTTGACGTCGGGAACCACGGTCAATCCAGGAACATAGGCTTGATTAGAGGCAGCGCCTTCCATTTCGCCGAGCATCGCCTGCCGCAATCTTTCAAAATCGAGGGCGGGGATCCGCTCGCTCCCGTTCCAGCGGTTGCTGAACGCTGCAGCGCTCCCTGCGCGCCCTGGAAAGCGATAGAATATATGCGTTCCGATCTTCTCGATCTTGCCGAGCGTAAAGGCCCAGCGCGGCAGGACATAATCGGCGTGATAATGGGTCGCGGACCCCACCTCGGGCACGGACGCGCCGGCCAGAGCTTCCCTTGCGACGCGTTCGGATTCGCGCCATTGCCGCGCCATCGGCGTGCGCAGCAGCGCCCCGTCGCAGGTGAAGCTGAACTGGCAAACCGGGGCGCTGGCGCCTTCATACACGACGCCGCACACCGAGTTTGGATAGGCGGGATGCCGAAGACGGTTGAGCACGACCTGTGCCACCGCACGCTTGCCGAGTTCGGGCTCATTGGCGGCCTCGTAATAGATTGCCTGGGTCAGGCATTTGAGCGCGGTTGCGTGCTGCGCTGAGCCTGCGGGAATATCCTTGAACCCGGCGAGGGCGACGAGCGCCTCGTTCGTCGCGGGAATTGCGGCATTGCGCGCCTGCGCCGTTTCGCCGGAGACGACCAGATTCTGATGCTCGCCCGTCGACATGGTCGGGATCTGGAGGCGGAGCGTTTCAGGGACTGGCGTCTCGACCGGGTCATCGGCAGGCGGAGAAAATTGCAGCCACCCTGCCGCCGCCCCGGCAAGCAGCAGCGCAAGAAAGGCGATCAAGAGCCAGCGCGATCCGCTGGCGGTCACGGCGAGCGGCCTCTTGGCCGGCCCGGGAAGTGAACTCGCGTAAGTCATGGCGTAATGCTTTCTGCAGCGCCCGCGGCCGCAATGACCTCTGCAATCGGTCCGTCTGCAACGACCCGCCCCCTGTCGAGCACGATCAAGCGCTGGCAGAGCGAAAAGAGCGCGGGCCTGTGGGTTGCAACGATGAGAGTCTGGCGCGGGGTCAGCGCATCGGCGAGGCGCTCGACGAACTGCTTTTCCGTCTGGCTGTCCATCGCGCCCGTCGGCTCGTCGAGAAACAGGAGTTCGCTTGGCGTCACGAGCGCGCGCGTGAGGGCAAGAAACGCCCTTTGTCCTCCCGAGAGGCCGCGGCCGCCTTCTCCGACCGCCCGGTCAAACCCGCCAGCATCGCGCGAGAGGAAGAGGTCGGCTCCCGTCGCTCTCATCGCCTCGACCAGTCGTTCGTCGGCAACAGGCCGCCCGAGCGACAGATTCTCCTTCACGCTCCCGGTGAACAGGGCGGCATCCTGTCCGACGAAGCGAAGCGCCTCGCGCACGACTTGCGGACGATATTGCCGGCTGTCGATCCCGCCAATCATCACGGCGCCCTCGGTGGGCGCATAAAGGCCGCAGATGACGCGCCCGAGGCTGCTCTTTCCGGACGCGACACGGCCCACGATCGCCACCCGTTCGCCAGGTTCGAACTGAACGTCGATGCCCGCGAGAGCCGAACTCTCGCTTCCGGGATAGCGGAAGCTCACATTCTCGAGCTTTATCGCGGGCGCCTTGATTTCGGTCAGAACGAGGCTGCTGCCCTGCTTGCGTTCGTCGCCGCCTTCAAAGAGGCGCTCGATGCTCTCCAACGTCTCCTGCGCCTGCCTGCCGCGGGTCAGCAGGAAGGCAAATTGCGCGGCGGGGGCGAGCGAACGCGATGACAGCATGACGATGGCAATGATCGCGCCCATCGTGATTTCGCCCGCGGCAAAGAGATAATAGCCGCCGATGATCAAGGCGATGGTCGAGACCTGCTGGAATACCTGCGCGAGCCCGATGGCAAGCGAGGAAATGTCGCGCAATTTCTGCTGCGAGTGGCTCCCGATTTCAGCAAGGCGGTGCCAGCGGCCGAGCATGCCGCCCTCGCTGGCCATGCTCTTCAGCGTCTCGGCTCCTGCGAGCGCTTCGACGAGGAGTGTCTGCTGCAGCCCGGCATCGGCCTGCGCATCGCGCGCGGCGGTCACCACCCTGCGCTGGAGCACGATCCCGGCCCCGATCATCGCCGCAATGATTGCCAGCGGCACGAGCGCGAGCCAGCCTGCGAGAATGGCCATCACGGCAACGAAGACCGCGAGGAAGGCAAGATCCATGATCAGGACCACGGTCGTTGCCGCATAGAATTCGCGGACAATCGCATATTCCGACACCCGCGCGGCGAGCGCGCCTGTATGGCCCCGGCGTTCCTCGAGCGGCGTTGCAAGCAGCCGCCCGAATATCTTTTGCGAAAGCCGGATATCGAGGTCGCGCGACACATCGTCGATGACCGCCGTGCGCGCTCTGCGAAGCGCAAATTCGAGCGCGAAGGCAATGATCACGCCGATGGCGAGCACCCAGAGGGTCGAACCTGCGCGATTGGGGATGACGCGGTCGTAGACGTTCATCGTGAACAGCGGCATCGCGATCGCAAGGATGTTGATCAGAAGCGATGCGAGGAGGACGGGCGAGAGGGCGCTGCGTTCCTTGCGCAGCTCGCTCCAGAACCAGTGGCCGCGCCCCTTTGCATGCCAGGGGGCTTCTGCCTCGCGCATCTTGTCGGGATCGCCGTAGACCGACAGGAACATGCCGCCAAATGTCTTGGCAACCTCGGCAAAAGGCTCCCACTCTTCGCGCCCGCGCTCCGCCCGCCAGACGAGCAGGTCGCTCTCGCGAATTTCGAGAAGAATCACAAACTCGCCCGACGCCATCTGGGCGAGCGCGGGATAATGCACCGCCCCGCGCGGGAGTTTCCTTGGCCGGCGCGGTTCATAGTTTAGGCCCGCGATATCAAGCGCG
The DNA here is from genome assembly GCF_001278035.1 of Sphingopyxis sp. 113P3. NCBI lineage: Bacteria > Pseudomonadati > Pseudomonadota > Alphaproteobacteria > Sphingomonadales > Sphingopyxidaceae > Sphingopyxis > Sphingopyxis sp. 113P3. Next base: position 1,342,280 of record NZ_CP009452.1, on the reverse strand, counting down.
GCGCCTGCCTGGTGGGCGGGGAGCAGTCCCCGACTGTCACGCGGCAACTGGTCGAGTCCGGCGAGCGACTGGCCCCCGGCGAAGTGCCGCGAAAGTTCCGCAACACATTCGACGAGGGAATCGATCAGACGCCCTTCGATTGATTCCTCGATTTTGGACACAGAAATTTGCCTTAATTCGCCGGAGCGATCACCACCTTATGGATAGACGCGCCGCTGCAGTTCGGCAGGGACAGGCGGCCCATATTGGAACTGCTCCCGCTCCGTCTCCCCTGCCCCGGTACCCGGCGCAACGTTGAGCGCATCAAGGAAGCTGTTCGTGGCCGCAAGCGCCTGATACTGGGCGAATATCTGCGAGAAACGCGCCGTTTCGAGCCGAACCTGCGTGTTGTAGCGCGTGTTCTGTGCATCGAGCACATCGAGGAGCGAACGCCGCCCGACATTGAACTGGCTACGGTAGGAAAGCAGCAGATCGTCGCTGACCTGGCTTTGCCGTTCGAGCACCCCGACGAGGTTCCCCTGCGTCTGCATCACCGACCAGGCCGTACGCACATCCTGTTCGGCCTCGCGTTGCAGCTCGTGCAGGCGGTAGCGCGACTGGCTGGCCCGGCGCACCATTTCCTGCAGCTTGGCCCGGTTGATCCCGCCATCCCACAAGTTCCAGCGCAGCACCGCGCGCGCCTGGAGATCGTTCGTCTCGCCGCGGAAGCCGTCGATGTCATCGCCGATCCGGCCCCGCACTTCGACGCCGATCGTCGGATAGAGATCGCCCTTCGCCGAGGCTGCCGCGGCATTAGCCGAATCGACGTCGGCCGTTGCTTCGCGCACCAGGGGGTTGCGCGTGCGTGCGAGGCCCACCGCCTGGTCGAGCGTGGTCGGCAGCGCGCTCGCGAGAACGGGCGGCAGCGAAGGCTGGGTGATGTCGAGCCCCGTCAGGCGGCGCAGCGTAATGTTCGCCTCGTTGAACGCCTGCTGCGCCTCTTCCTGCCGCGCGGTCGCCGCTTGCAGCCGCTCCTCCGCCTGCTGGAGATCCGCAACGCTGATCGAGCCCTGGTTCACGCCCTGGCCGAGGTCCTCAACGAGCGCCCGGTGGAAGGCGGCATTGTCCTGCGAGGCGGCGAGAACGCGCTGCTGCAAGAGGAGGTCGAGATATTGGCGCGCAACCTCAAGCGCGACAAATTCGGAGCGTTCCAGGACGCGGAGCGACGCCCCGTCAACGCGGGCGGCCTGGCGCAGCAGTTCGCCGCGCCGGCGCCCGAAGTCGACCAATGTCCATTCGCCGCCGAGGCTGAGCTCGAGGGGGTAAAGTTCATCGTTCGCAATCCCGAGCGCGCGCCGCGTGCTGTTTTCAAGCCGCCGCACCCCCGCCGAGCCTTCGACATCGATCCGCGGGTGGAACAGGCCCTGGGCCTGCTTGCGCTCGAACTCGATCGCTTCCTTGTTGAACTGGGCCTGCAGGATCTCGGGATTGGTCTTGACGGCCAGCGAGATCGCTTCCTGCATCGAGACTTGGGCGAAGGCTGGCGTGGTCGCTGCAAAGACAAGCGCCGCTGAAGCCAAGAAAGTGAACTTGCGCATCTGATCCCCCAATTCCTTACCGAACGCCAATTTCAACCCGACGGTTTTGCGGTTCACGCACCCCGTCGGCGGTCAGCACGCGTGGTTCCTCTTCGCCGCGCTGCGCGGTCGTGATCGTCTCGCGCGGCACCCCGTACGACGCGATGAGGTTGGCAACCGCTTCGGCGCGGCGCGCGGACAAGCCCATGTTGTATGCGTTGCTGCCCGAACGGTCGGCGTGCCCCGTCACCGTGATCGAAGTCCAACCGCAGGGCGCAGCGTTGGCCGCGACAAATTGTGCGGTTTCCGATGCTTCAGCCGGGAGCTCGGACGAGTTCCAGTCGAAGTAGACGATACCGGGAAGTTCGCGCGAACAGGTCTCGGTCGGCGGCGGAGGCGGCGGCGGCAGCGGCTCCGAGGCGGGCTGTCCAGCCATCCGCTCAGAGGCGTCCTTGCACCTCGCAATGCTGGTTTCATCGCGCGTTCCCGACTTGAAATAGCCGAGCGCGATCGCGCACTGCACCTTTGCCTCAGAGGCCCAGGTGTAGCGCGCGTCATTTGCCCCGATGGTTGCCGGATCCAGCGTCGCTGCAAGCGCAGCATCGTAGCGCTGCTGGATCTCTCCGCGCTCGCTTCCTTGTGCCATGGCAATATTCGATACCCCCGCGGCGAGGCAGATCGCCGTTGCCGCCATCCCGATCCGTTTGTTCATGAGACTCCCCTGCATGATGAATCCGCCCCCTAGGCCGCGGCAACCAGCTGCGCCGCGTCATCAATCGAATGATCGGCAAGCATTCCCCGCGTCATGAGGAAAACCTGCGCGTCGAGCGTTTGCGCCAGAAGCTGGTGTCCTGCGCCCGCGTCCGGGGCGGGCGCATCGGCGGGCGCGTCGCCTGCGAAATGATCGACGATCGCGTTGACGGCGACCTCATCGCTCACTTCTGCGAGCGCTTCGCGGACCGAGGCCACATCCTGGCTGACGGCAACCGCTTCGCCAGAGGTCTGGAGGAGCAGCGCGTCCATCACAGCCTCTGGCGAAACGCCCCCCATTTGACCGGTCACCAAGCCGCCGAAATCGACACCCGCCTCGGATTGCCACGGCACGGCGGTAGCGACCTCTGCCACCCCATCGGCCGCAAGGTTGCTCGGCGACGAGGGCGCATCGCTCGGCAAATGCGAGGATGACGCATCGGCCTTGCTGGCCACGCCCTCATGTCGGAGAAGGTCGGCGAGGTTGAGGAGATTGCCGTGCTCTGATCCTGTACCGATTGCAAAGTGGAGACTGCCCACTTCGGCGCTCGGCAGCGCATTGGCCGCGGTTTCGGGAACCGCGGGATTGCTATCATGCGCCGCCAGAACTTCGGGGACGGCAAGCGCGCCTGCAAGCGAGGCGACGAGCGCCAGGTCGGCCGAGCGCCGATCGGCAGGAGCCGTTGCAAAAGAGGTGTCGGCAAGGGCGCCGCTCGTCCCGTTGGTGCGGGTGAAGCTCGCCGTCCCATGGACGAGCACCTGGCCTCCTTCGGAAACATAGCTCTTGCCGTCCGACGTCAGGTCGAGGCTGGCGATGCCGAGCTCGGACAGCGTGCTGAATTCGCCCGGATCGGTGACGCCGTTGCTGTTCGCATCCTGCCAGACCCCGAAACGCGAAAACTCGGCATCTGCGGCGGTCAGTTTTCCGTCACCATCGGTGTCGAAGCGGAGGCGCACACCCTCAAGGTCGGTCGAGGCGCCGACAGCGAATACAATCTCGCTGCCGTCGTTCGCCACCCGGTCGCCATTGGCATCATGGACGAGCAGCCCATCGTCGGGCCCGACCCACGCGGTGGGCTCAGCCACGCCGTCGCCGTCGTAATCGAACGCGACGCCGGCGGCCTGCGACAGGAATTCGACGCCGTCGCCATCGAGGTCGAGCGCCACAGGCGGCGCCGCGGGGACAGCGGTAATCGAGAGCACCGCGCCATTCGCGACATCGCCATCGGCATCGACGATCGATACCGGCACGGTAAACGGCACGGGCTCGGTCGTGGTGATCGCGGACGCGCCGAAATCGCCGATGCGGAAGCTCGAGCCTGACACATAGGAGACTTCGAGGCTGTTATATCCATCGTCGGTGAAGATCGCGACCTGCGTGTCGCTCACGATCCCCGAGATCGTCACGATACCGCCTGTGAAGGTGACGGTATAATTCTGCCCCCCGACCGAAACATTCTGCGGCGAACCAGAAGCGTTCACCGTGACCGTCGAGGCACCAAAGCGGATGGCAACGGCCGTGATCGCATCGGTGGTTCCATCGCCCACCGCATCATTGCCGACAACGCCGTCGGGGTCATCCTTGACTTCAAAGCGCACGGTCGATCCCGCTGTCGAGGCGAACACCGCCGATGCACCGTTGACGGTGTAGTGATCGGAGAAGGTGTGATTGCGATTGCCAGCGTTCTGATAGCCCGAGCCGCCGCTCGAAGGCGTGCCGAGGAGATCGGTCACGAAATCGATGCGCAGGCCTTCACCCGCTTCGATGGCGCCGCCGCCGCCGCCGCCGCCCACGCCGCCCGAATTGGCGTTCGTGTTGACGGTCTGGCCGCTCGCGCCGATCGGCGTCAGCAGGATGTCCGGGCTATTGGGGGTAGCGTCATCGCGGAAGTAGTTCCACGCAACATTGCCTCCCGAAAAATCATAGCCGTCAGCGTTGAAGTCGATCTGGGTAACCGCGTCGAGCGGCTGCGAGATATTGACCTTGTACTGATCGTTGAAGCCCGGGGGCTGGATCTGGATCGTGAAGACCACGCTTGCATCGGGCTTGGTGGCGGTAAGGGTCAATCCGTCGGGCGAAATCGCATAATTGAGCGGCTGCCCGCCGGAGGTGAGCGACTGACCTTCCAGCGCGGTGATGGCGTCTGATGTGAAGAACAGCTTGCCCGGGCCGTCGGCGCCGTAATTGTTCGCAACGCTGTTGTCCGCATCGAGGAAGGCCGCGTTCGTCCCTCCATTCTGGTTGATCACATTGACTGCGATCGGCGTCGTCGCCGTCGGCACATCGTCGATGATATCGATGGTGATGCTGTTGACCGACGTGTTGCCGTTGGCGTCGGTCACCCGATAGCTGAACGTCTCGGCATTGTTGACCGTGTTCGTGCCATTGTTGGCACTCGGCCCGATGACCGGTGAGGTCAGCGTGTAGCTCCAGCTCCCGTTTGGATTGAAGGTGAGCGTGCCATAATTTCCGTTAGGGCTGTCCAGCAGCGAGAAGGTGAGCGCGCCGACACCGCCGGTCACATTATCCGCAACCGAGCCCGACACGGTTTCGGCGGTGCTGCCAGGATTGCTCCCGAACGGCAGCGCCGCTTCGTTGACAGCCGCGTCCTCATTGGTGGCAGCAAGGCCGCTGTCTGTCAGCGTGATGGTCAGCGTTGTCTGTCCGTCGTCAGAACATTTGGCACAACTCGCGGCGTAAATTAGCGGAGTGCGGGCCTCGTCAGGGGCTGGATTTTAAGCGGCGAGCTTGCGGTGTTGCAAGCGCCGATATTCGATGGTCTGTCGTTTGATCCTTTCACGCTGTTTGATGATGGCTGGTGCCCTGCCGAAGTAGGCGTCGGCGGGCGTCACGTTGTTCAGGCTCTCGTGGTAACGTTGATTGTTGTAGTGCTCGACGAAGGCTTCGATCTGGGCCTCGAGGTCGCCGGGCAGGAAGTAGTTCTCCAGCAGGATGCGGTTCTTCAGAGTCTGGTGCCAGCGCTCGATCTTGCCCTGGGTCTGAGGGTGGCACGGTGCACCGCGCACATGACTCATCTGCTGAGCTTCGATGTATTCAGCCAGTTCGCCAGCGATGTAGCTGGGACCGTTATCGCTGAGCAGCCTGGGTTTGTGCAGCACGGTGGCGCTGTCGCAGCCCGAGGCAGCCAGCGCCATGTCCAGCGTGTCGGTGACGTCCTCGGCCCGCATGTTGGTGCACAGTTTCCAGGCGATGATGTAGCGCGAGAAGTCGTCGAGCACGGTCGACAGGTACATCCAGCCCCACCCGATGATCTTGAAGTAGGTGAAGTCGGTTTGCCACATCTCGTTCGGCCGGGTGGTCTTGGTGTGGAACTGATCGGCGGCCTTGATCACGACATAGGCCGGGCTGGTGATCAGATCATGGGCCTTCAACAGGCGGTAAACCGTGGCTTCCGACACGAAGTAGCGCTTCTCGTCGGTGAACCGCACCGCCAGCTCGCGCGGTGACAGTTCGCTGTAGTCCAGGGCCATCTCGACGATCTGGTCCTGGATATCATCGCCGATGCGGTTCCACACCCGGGTCGGCGCCGACGGCCGATCCTCCAAGGCCTCCGGGCCGCCTTCGAGGAACCGGTCATACCAGCGGTAGAAGGTCCGACGGGCGATGCCGAGCTGGTCCAGCGTGCGTTTGGCGGGCAGGTGCGACTGCTCGACGATCCGGATGATCTCGAGCTTCTCCGAGGCGGGATACCTCATTCGTCGTCGCCCCCATCCGCGATCATGCTTTTTTTGAGCAGGCGGTTCTCCAGGGTCAGGTCGGCAACGCATTCCTTCAGGGCGCGGGCTTCGCGGCGCAGATCCTGCACCTCGCCAGTGGTCGCGGCACGGGCGGTGTCGCCGGCCAGGCGGCGCTTGCCGGCTTCCATGAACTCCTTCGACCAGGTGTAATACAGGCTCTGGGCAATGCCTTCCTTGCGGCACAGCTCGGCGATGCTGTCCTCGCCGCGCAGGCCATCCAGCACGATGCGGATCTTGTCTTCGGCCGAGAAGTGCCGGCGGGTTGCACGCCGGATGTCCTTCACCACCCGCTCCGCAGGGGCCTTGGTCGGCGATTTTGCATTGGAGGATTTGGGCTTCATCTTCGTTCCTTCGTCACTACGACGAAGCCCAAATCCTCCTTAAATCACAACCTCAAATCTGTGCCATTGGTGCTGACGGGGAGCAGGCACAACAAGCGGCAAGTTTGCAGCGCAGGAAGAAACCGGCGCTGGGCGGCGCGGATCAAGAGGCTCCTGTCACCGCTACCGCCTCGCGGGCATAGCGCCGCGGCGAACATCCCATGGTTCGCCAGAAGGCGGTATTTAACGCATGCTCGGAACCATGGATCAACTGCTCGCCCGCCAGCATCATCCGCCAGCGCGTGAGATAGCCGATCGGGGTTTCGAAGAGTCGAAGGCAGCCTGAAGCTAAATTCGACTTAGTCGATCGTCGTCGTCGATGAGAATAAGCTGGGCTGGAAGGTCCGGACCCCATTTCCAGAGTACGAGATTCAGGTCATCGGCTCTCGCTCCGCGCACGAAGCTGGGCACGAGCAAACCGTGGTGACCTTCGGCAATGAGAGTTTCTGCGAAAGCCTGGGTAGGTGCCTTGCCGAGTTTCTTTTCTTGGTCGCGCCAGCTTGGATCCGCAAGACCCGCAGGCGTCATTGCGTAGGCGCCGAGCGCGACTTCATCTCGTCCGTCGAAGACATTTTCGACGTCAGCCAAATAGGAAACGAGCGTGGTTGGTTGCAAGTCGCCGATCTGGTTCGCTTCGCGTAGGGCAGTTATCGCCGAAGTTGCAGTGTAAAGGGCTGGAAGGCCTTTGGCGTTGAAGCGGCCGCCATAGCGTTCTGCGCCCCGGCCCGATAGAGGATCGCGCGCATAGACCGGGTTTAAGGCCCGAAAAAGCTTGCCTTGATAGTGCACGGAGGAGATCAGGATCAGGCGTAAACGCCGGCATCGACAGCGTCGATGTACTCAAGCACTTCGTCCGCCCGCCCTTCTCGGACGAGTTGCATGGGTGTCTGGCCTGAGAATCCCGGCAGGGGCTCAGATCGATACCAGGCGTAAGCCATCAGCTCCGAGCCAAAACGGCCGCGGACTTTGTTGAGTATCTCGACGAGTTCACGCAGTCGGCGCTGGGTTTTGTCCGAGCGCACTCGATCTTTGCGTTGAACAGCGTCGCGGCCAAGGCCAGCTGAACGGGCGACTTCTTCGCTGGTCGTGCGCAATGCTTTGGCGATCTTGCTGGGAGCGAAGAGCCCGCCATCCGCATATTGTGCCAAGCCCATCTGACTTTCCTTTCGCCTCAACTTCTGACGCTATATGGCGTCAGAATATGTGTAATGCAAGAGCGATCATGGCCGGGCGCCGACGGACGCCTCAGGAGAAGACCCGAGAAGAGCTGACGTTCGAACCGCCCCCGACTCAACCGACAGCTCTCGACCGATGCTGCTGAAAAAGTACGCATTTGATAGAAGCGGGCGGCGCCGGCGAGCGTCGGCACACTTCTTTAGGCGCTGACAGCGGCATGGGATGATCTTAGCCATTTTGCGGAGGTTTTGGGCTGCTGCTGAGAAGTGGAACTCGCCGCGGGCGCCGTCGGGGCCACGTAATTGCAACCGGTCGAGCCGGAGAATGCGTCTGAGGCCACCTGGACAGCTATATTGGTCACGCTCGTGGTCAAACACGAAGGCTGAGCGCTCGAGGGTCCCATCGGATCGGGAGGTCTGCCGACACCGGGAAATGCGGTTCGATGTCGCGTTCGTGGTCAAGACTGCCGTCAGCCTTTCCCTGCCCAGCCGCGTTGCGCTTGGCAGGACGATAGGCGGAGCTTGTACCGGATGAGCCCATGCGCGAGGGGGCCGGCATATTCCCCTCGCGAAGGCACCCTCGCGATCTCGGCAATGAGACCTATCCTATAGTATATTCGGCCTGGTCCCTCCATCCAATCGACCGAAAGCGGCCAGTTCCATAGCTTCCGGGGTGTCGTGACTGAAACGGCTCTTTGGAGGATCCAGATATGAAACCGGACACTATTGCAAAGCCTGAGAAAGAGGGCTTCGAGGAACTTGTCCCGTCGCGTTATGCGCTGCGGGTCGGCGAGATTGACGTGCTTGTTGTCAGCGACGGCGTGCTGCCATTGCCGACCGAAACGATGGCCACCAATGTGGACCCGGACGTTCGCGCTCAATGGTTCAAGGACATGTTCGTTGGCCCTGACATGTTCGACTGGGCATTGAACGTCCTCGTGCTGCGTAGCGGCGACAAGGTCATTCTGGTCGATGCGGGTCTGGGAGGCCAGTTCCCCGGCTTCCCGCGCGCAGGCCAGTTCCCCAAGCGGCTGAAGGCGGCGGGTATCGACCTCGCGTCGGTCACCGACATCATCATCACCCATATGCACATGGACCATGTCGGCGGTCTCCTCGTCGAGGACGTGAAACGCCGTCTGAATCCGAACGTGCGCATCCATGTCACGGCCACCGAAATCGCCTTCTGGCAGACTCCGGATTTCGAACAGACCGCGATGCCGAACCCTGTCCCCGAGGTCCTCCGCAGGACCGCGACGCAGTTCATCGATGCCTACGCCGACAATATCCTGGCCTTCGACGATGAATGTGAAGTGGCGCCGGGCGTCGTGGCAAAGCTGACGGGCGGACACACGCCGGGGCACTGCGTCGTCCACGTCGCGTCGGAAGGCGAGCGCCTGACTTTTGCCGGAGATGCCCTGTTCCCTGTCGGGTTCGACCACCCTGACTGGCACAACGGCTTTGAGCACGACCCCGAGGAATCGGTCCGTGTACGGGTTCGTCTCTTGGAGGAGGCTGCGGCAAGCGGCGAATATCTTGTCGCCACGCACCTTCCCTTCCCGTCTGTCGGCCGCGTTGCCGTCGATGGCGACGCTTTCCGCTGGGTAGCCGCCTTCTGGGATTTCTGACCCTTCGAGGACTCTCCCCCAGGGGCGCGTGTTCGCAGCATTGCAGCAATACGCGCCCCAAACGGCCGACCAGACGACGCAGGGCCGCATGCGGAAAGGCAGGACATGTACAACACGGCTGAACGGACGCGGCGCTCCTTCAAGGAGCAATCACACCGAATGGGGGCCAAGCATCCCGGCGAGAAAATCCGTGAAGAGATGCACCCGCAACGGAGCGAGGCGACCGAAGGCGTGGAGCGCCTGGACCGGAACCGAGGCAAGCCTGTCTTGCGGAAAGACCTCGACCAGGCGGCCCGCCGCGAGGTCGTCGGCGACCGTAAGTCGGAGAAGTTGCGCGATTCCGACGCCCGCGAGCGCCGCTATCCGCATCGCCTGACCCGAATCGGTGTCGAGGACACCCTCGGGAAGCAGTTCGCTGCCGTCGGCAAATCGGATCGGGTAAGCGCGCCCGCCAAAGCGGTAACGGATGTGCGGCAAACCTCCAACCTCCTCGCGCGTGGCGGGATGGCCTACCCGATCGAGCCATTCGGGCGATGCAACGAGAATGAGCGACAAGGTCGCTATGCGGCGGACCATCCAGTCGACATCTTCGACCGTCCCGACGCGCACGGCGACGTCATAACCCTCGCGGACAAGATCGACGTGGCGGTCCGTAATATCGATCTCGATCCTTATCTCGGGATGTCGCGGCATGAATTCGCGCGTAATCAGTTCAACGAGCGTGGGTCCCAGTACCCCCGGGAGGCTGACGCGGAGCAGACCGCGAGCGCGCGCGACACCGCTCAACGCATCGCCTGCATCGTCGAGCGCACGCAGCAATGGTGCGACGCGTTCATAATAGGCCGTGCCATCGACCGTGAGCGTAAGCGAACGAGTGGATCGCAGGAAAAGCTTCACACCGAGGCGCTGTTCGAGCCGCTCGACGCTCTTCGATACCGCCGACGGCGTTGTCCCGGCGAGCCGCGCCGCTGCGCTGAAGGATCCCGCCTCTACTGCGCGGACAAAGGCATAGAGCCCAGTGGTGGATTCGACTCCTATCGCCATTTGATAGTTTTTGGAAAGAAATTTGTGCCGATGTCCACACTAATTTTCCAAAAAAGAAAAACCAAATCCATCTCCGTCTTCAACAAGCAAGGTGGACTATGACAAATATGAAGGGAAAGGTCGCCGTGATCACCGGCGGCAACAGCGGCATCGGACTTGCGAGCGCCAGGCTCCTTGCCGAACACGGTGCCCAGGTGCTGATCACCGGGCGGCGCCAGGACGCGCTTGATGAGGCGGTCCGTTCCATCGGCCCTGCCGCAACCGCGATCAGCGGCGATGTCGCCGATCCGGCTCATCACGTCGAGGTCGCCGACATCGTCCGAGAACGTTTCGGGGGCGCTGACATCTACATGGCAAATGCGGGGGTCAACACGATCACGCCCTCGGCCGAGGTTTCTGAATCCGAGTATGATGAACAGTTCGCCATCAACGCGCGCGGTACCTTTTTCGGCGTCCAGGCGATTGCTCCCGTAATTCAGGACGGCGGATCGATCATCCTCGTCGGCTCGCTGGCGAGCGAAAAGGTGCTCGACGGCCACGCCGTCTATGCCGGCAGCAAGGCTGCGATCGGTGCCTTTGCGCGGAGCTGGGCGCTCGAATTCAAGGCGCGGCGTATCCGCGTCAACATGCTGAGCCCCGGACCGACCGAGACCGAAATCCTCGGCAAGCTCGGCGTCGCACCCGAAGACCGCGAGGCCTTTGCCGAAATGATGGCAGGCGCCATTCCGCTCGGGCGCCTTGGCCAGCCGATCGAACTTGCTCGCGCTGCGCTGTTCCTTGCTTCCGACGCCAGCAGCTTCGTCACCGGCATCAACCTTCGCGTCGATGGCGGCATGGCGCTGCTTTGACCCCATTGGAAGGACTTTGAAATGACCAATACCGATATCGACCCCGCCATCGCCGCGCTGATCCATGACGTCGTCCATGTGGGCAGCGCATATGACATCGAAGGCATGGAGAAGCTTTATACGCCCGACCAGATCTTCCTCGTTCTAGGGAGTGACGGTCATGTTACCCGGGTGCGACGGGACGATTCCATCGCCGAATTCCGCGCGCGCCGCGACGCCGGCGAAGAGCCACTCTCGACCGAGCATCGCGTGCTTCACGTCGAGCAACAGGGCGACCACGCGACGGCCATTCTCTACCGCCGGATGAGCCCCGAGGCTCCGCCGGCGATGTACGAGCTTCGTCTGCGCAAGGATTCCGGCACCTGGATGGTGGCCGGTGAAACGGTGACGCCCTGGCCGGGCGGCATCGAGGGCAACTTTCTGCCTCCACGTCGGAAAGCGGCCTGACCCAGGGCGCGCGCGGTTCCCCCCCCCTCCCCCCGTCCGCGCGCGCCCATTTCTCTCAAAGAGCAAAAGGAAACAGACCCGTGAAATATCTCGCTCTCTACCTCTCCCTCGGCGCTGCTCTGGGCGCCGGAATCGCGGTGCCGGCTGCCGCACAGACGTTCGAGGGACCTTATGTCGGCGCGCAGGCCGGCTGGAGTCAGAATAAGCTCGGACCGGTCGATACCGATCTCGGCACCGCCCGCATCCACGACAAGCGCGATTCCGCAACTGCAGGAATCTTCGTCGGCTATAATATCCAGCCAACCGCCGGCGTCGTGCTGTCGGCCGAAGGGGCGGTCAATTTCGGTTTCGACGACGGCCTTGCCGCCTCGCAAAAGGATGCATCCGCCGCAATCAATCCCGAATATGGTTTCGATCTTGGGCTTCGCGCGGGCTATCTCGTCACCGACAAGACGCTTGTCTACGCGCGCGGCGGTTATGAAAATATCAGGACAGCAGTGCGCATTCTCGATCTTGAGGGGCCGCGCCGCGGTAAGGATAATCTTGATGGCTGGTCGGTCGGCGGAGGCGTCGAACGTGCCGTAACCGACCGGATCTCCGCGCGCGTCGAATATCGATACAGCGACCTTGGCGGGGGCGGCACCAAATGGGATCGGCATCAGGTCCTGGCAGGCATCGCCTGGCATTTTTGACGCGAGGCCCGGCCGGCATCCCGCATGAAAAGGCGCAAGCCATTGACAGGGCAGGAAAGGATCTTCTTGCCCTGTCAAACGCGGACAAATATACTCCTCGTTATGGCACATCTCACCGCCAGCGTGGAATATGGCCTTCATTGCCTGCTCGGCCTGATCGATGCTGGCGAGGCACCACGTAGCGCACGCGACCTCGCGACGTTTCAAGGGGTGTCGCCGACCTTCGCGGCGAAGATTTTCGCAAAGCTCGAAAAGGCGGGGATCGTGGCCGCGGCGGAAGGCGTGCGAGGGGGCTATCGTCTCGCGCGGTCTCCCGAGACGATCAGCGTACTCGAAATCATTGATGCGATCGAGGGACGCAAGCCGCTTTTCGAATGCCAGGAAATACGGACCCGGTGCCCGCTTTTCCATGGCGCTGCTCCCGAGTGGGCAACCCGCGGCGTCTGCTCGATCCACGCGGTCATGCTCAAAGCGGAAAAGGCGATGCGCGATGCGCTGGCCAGCGAGACCTTGGCCAATATTGGCGGACGGCTGGCACGCAAGGCGCCGAGCGAATTCGGCGCCGACACCCGCGACTGGTTTGAACGGCGGATCGCCGCGCGTCGAGCCGGACCATCGCAGGTCCAAGCGAGGGATATTCCATGATGACTGATCAGCTCCACGAGACGAAAGAAGCTCCACTCGTATTCGTCGTCGATGACGACGAGGACGTCCGCACCGCGATCAGCGAGCTCATGTTATCGGTCGGAATCGAAGCCCAATGCTGCGCTTCGACGCGCGACCTCGTCGAGTCGCCACTGCTTGATCGCGCCGGCTGTCTCGTCCTCGACGTCCGCATGCCGGGATCGAGTGGGCTCGATCTTCAGCAGTATCTTGCGGCGGCCGGCATTTCGAAGCCCATCGTCTTTCTGACCGGGCACGGCGATATCCCCATGTCGGTCCAGGCCATGAAGGCGGGCGCCGTCGATTTTCTGACCAAACCCGTTCGAGATCAGACATTGCTGGACGCCGTCACAGCGGGGATCGAACGCGACATTGCGAACCGGGCGAGCGCGCGGATCGTTCAGGAGCAGGTTGAGCGTTACGCGACGCTGACGCCGCGCGAGGCGCAAGTCATGCGCGAGGTTGCGCTCGGCCGACTGAACAAACAGATCGCCTACGATCTTGGGATTACAGAAATTACCGTAAAGCTGCATCGCAGCAATGTCATGCGCAAGATGCAGGCCGCCTCGGTCGGCCAGTTGATCCGTGCCTGGGAAAAATTGCCCGTCGAGGTGCGGGAACCTGCTCCCGCCTAGACTTTGGTATGGTTATAATGGCCAGCAAGCTGCGCGACATTGCCTCTATCGGCCTCGAAGGCCACGCAATAGAGGATGTCGCAGCTTGCCCCATATGACGACCATCGCGATCGTGGACGATGATGAGGCTGTCCGAGAAGCCCTCGGCGATCTGCTGATGGTCTCCGGACTCGCCTGCCAATGCTTTGAAAGCGCGCCTGCCTTCCTGACGGCACTCCGGTCCCACCGCTTCGATTGTCTCGTGACCGATATCCGGATGCCTGAGATGACAGGGATCGAGCTCATCGAGAAACTTCATGAGGAACTCGCCGAACTCCCCGTGGTGGTCCTCTCTTCGGTTCTCGACGACGCCACGCGGGCGAAAGCGCTGGCACTCGGTGCCAGCGCCTGGCTTGGGAAGCCCGTGACCGACGAACATCTGCTCGATGCGATCGCGACAGCGATGGAAAATTCGGATCCAGGCGCGGCGCGATGAGCTCCACACTATGCGATTCGCTCAGGCAGGACGCTGGAATCGCCGACTTTGCTTCTGAAAGCATCGTCGTGATCGATCTGGCAGGATCGATACGCTATTGGAACCCTGTGGCTGAACGCCTCTTCGGTTGGCCCGGACTAGCCGTCGGGGGCGCCCCTGTCGCTGATCTCTCCCCGGCGCCCGAGGACGAGGCTCGTGCCTGGTCACAATTGCTGCAGGAAGGGGTGTGGGAGGGGCAGATCCGCCGCCTTACGCGCGATGGCGAGGTACGCATCGTTGAGGCGCGCCGGCGCCTGCGACACGACGAAGCGGGGATCCCGCGCGACGTGGTCGAATATGCGCGCTTGGCACAAGACGCGAATGTCGAGGATCTCCCAGAGAGATCCGCGGCCGACGCGGCGATGGCCGCCAGTTGGGAAATCGACCTTACACCCGCGACCGACATCCTTGACCGGATCCGCTCGCGATCGCAGACCAGCGGGGGAGACGATCGCGGCGATCTTGGCCGCCGGCTTCTCGAGGCGGCGCGGATCGTCGACGTCAATGAGCGAACCGCACGCCTCGTTGGCGGAAATCGCGGTCGCGAGCTGATGATAGACCAGTCGGTTGCGTCATTCTGGCCCGTTGCCAGCCGTGCAATTCTTGCAGAGCTCATCCTGGAGGCAATCCGAGACAGCGAGGGCAAACGCTTCCATCGCCGGCTGGCCTCGGACGGCATCCTGCGCGAACCGCTCGTTACCATATGGCGGGCGGGGACCGACCGGCCAGGACATTTGTTCATCACGGTGAATGGGGCGGCCGACGACGATCGATCCTACCTGTTTCTTCGCGCGAGCGAGGCACGCTACCGCAAGCTCGTCCACTATATGCCGGTCGCGCTTTGGCAGGTCGACGCCAGCCATATGGGAAAGATATACGCCGACCTGCGCTCGCGCGGCGTTACAGACTTTGGGAAATATCTGGACGATCACCCCGAACTGGTCGACATCGCCGCATCCAGCGTTCCGGTCACCGACGTCAATCGCAGTGCAATCGAACTCATGGGGGGAAAGGACGCGCAGGACCTCATCGGTCCCGTCGGCTATCTGTTCACCGAAAGCGCGGAATCCCTGCGCCGCGTGATGATAGGCCGGTTCAGCGGCGACAGAAATTACAGCGAGCTCATGAAGCTTCGAACGCTCGACGGTCGCGTTCTCGATGTGCGCTTCTCGGTTACCTACCCTGAACCGCTCGTTGAACTCGACACCACGATTTTCAGTCTCGAAGATATGACCGAACGGCTGCAGATGGAGACGCAGCTTCGGCAAATCCAGGCCGATTTCAGCCACGCCGCACGCATCGCGACGCTCGGCGAACTGACGAGTTCGATCGCGCACGAGGTCAATCAGCCCCTCGCGGCGATCATGACCAATGCGGAGACGAGCCTACGCTGGCTTGCGCGCGCCGAACCCGATATCGGCAAAGTTCGGCAGCTTACAGCGCGTATCGCCGCGAGCGCACGTCGTGCGGACAATATCGTCCAGCGCATCCGCAGCATGGCTATCAAGCAATCGCCGGACCCGGTGGCACTCGAACTCAACGACGTGGTTCGCGAAAGCCTGCTATTCGTCCATAACGAGATCGAGCGACGCGGCATCCGCGTGACAACGACCTATTCCCGGGACCTCCCGACCGTGGTCGGTGACCGCATCCAGCTTCAGCAAGTCATCGTCAATCTGATCATCAATGCGGTCCACGCCGTCGAAGGGCGGGATGAAACCGAGCGCGAAATTCTGGTGGCGACCGGGGTTGAAGGTCGCAGCGCGACCTTCACCCTGAAGGACAATGGTCCAGGAATCGCGCCCGAGCACCTCGGCCGCATCTTCGACGGCTTCTTCACGACGAAACCGCAGGGGATGGGCATCGGCCTTGCCATTTGCCAGTCGATCGTCACCGCGCATGGCGGCGTGGTGTCCGCGTCCAATCGAACGGGAGGGGGCGCGCAGTTCCGGGTCGCACTACCGCGCGCGCGGTCATTGACGTGATCGGGCTCCTTGGGCTTCTCTCCGGTCTCGGTATCGGCGTCGCAACCGGACTCCTTGTCGAGCGGAGGCGCAGCGGGTCTGCCAGCGCGGCGGATCCGCTCCACCCCGATGACCGCATAGCGATCGCACAGGCCGAAGCGCGCGCCTTCTGCAGCGGCGTTCCGCAGGTCGTCAGTTATCGGCGGCGCCACCGGAAGAGCGGAGAGTGGCGCTGGCACGAACATCGCGCCGCGTCTGCTTACCCGGTTACCGTCGCCGTTCCGCCCCTGGTCCACGCACCGGGCGATGCCTGGACAGTTGCGGCGTCGCTTGGCGAAACCACAGATGCCGTGCGCGCCGCGAAGATCATCGAGGATATCTACGGCTCCGCCTTTGCTTTCGATGCCAAAGGGCATTTCACCTACGCCACCCCAACGGCGCAGGCATCGCTCGCTATGACACTCGACGATTTCAACGCACCGCTAAGCGATGAACCCTTCCTCGAGGGCGGCGACCTCGGCTGGAAGAATGGGGTACACCCAGACGATTATGAGGCGGCGGCGGCCGAACTCAGGCGGTGCATGCGCGCCGGCGAGCCATTCAACTATGAATATCGCGTCTTGCGCGCGAGCGGCGACTGCGTGTGGCATCGCTTCGCAATACGCCCGGCGCGGGCCGCCGACGGCCGCATCACAGGTTGGTTTGGCACGGGCTTCGATATCGACCTGTTCCGCAAAACCGACGACGCTCTGCGCGAAAGCGAGCGCTCGCTTCGCGAGCTGGTCGAGACCGCACCCGCGCTCATCTGGTGCATGACGGCTGAGGGCGAGCCGATTTATTTCAGTCGCCGCCTTCGCGAGTTTTTCGGCTTCGATGTCGACGGGAAGGACGAGCCCGGCGTATCGCGACTGCATAGCATCCTCGACGCGGTGATTCACCCCGACGACCGCGACCGGGTGAACGAGCGCTTCGCGTTTTCGCTGCGAACGGGCGATGCCTACGCTCTCACCCATCGCCAGCGCCGTTTCGACGGCGTCTATCGCTGGGTCGAAACCCGCATCGCCGCCATGCGAGGCGAAGATGGCACGATTTTGCAATGGAACGGCGTGTGCCTCGATATCGAGGAACAGATGCGCGCGCAGGACGAACTGCGCCAGGCGCAAGACAAGCTCGCGAAAGCAAGCGAGGCGGCAAGCCTTGCCGAGCTCTCGGCATCCATTGCGCATGAGGTCAACCAACCGCTCGCGGCCATCATGACCAACGCGCAGGCCTGCCGGCGCTGGCTGGAGGCGGACCCGCCGAACTTGGAGCGCGCGCGGATGATCATCGAGCGCGTGGACCGAAACGCTCAGTCGGCCGCCGAAATCGTCAGCCACATCCGCGCGTTGTTCAACCGAACCACTGGCCCGCGAACGCGGGCTCCGCTCGGTCCGCTCATCGACGAAGTCCGCGAGCTCCTCGCCGAGCAACTTGCCCGTGACCGGGTCAGGCTCGAAGTCCGGCTCGCACCAGACCTTCCACCCATCCCGGTCGACCCGGTGCAAATCCAGCAGGTCTTGGTGAACATCCTGCGTAACGCAGTCGAAGCGATGACCGGGGTGCCCCCGGATGGACGAAGGCTTTGCTTGGAAGCCATGCTCGCGGACGATGAGCTGCGCATCGAGATCAGCGACACGGGACCGGGCCTGCCGGACCCTGATCGCGCCTTCGAGGCGTTCTTTTCCACCAAGGTACAAGGGATGGGAATGGGGCTCGCGATCTGTCGCTCGATCATCGAGGCCCATGGCGGGTCCCTCCATGCCGAAAATCGCGTGCCGTCGGGCGCGTGCTTCACTTTCACGCTGCCTTTGGAGGAGCAGCCGTCACGAGATCAGCCTCCTGCAAGCGGCACTTTCCTATAACCCCTTGAACTTGAGGGCGCCGCAGCCCGGCCAAGGCCAATGAGACAGGCTGTCGCTAGCGGCCCTTGTTTTTCGTTGGGGCTCGATTTGTTGACGAGGGCCTTCGTTGATACCGTCTTGAGCTACGGCGTCTTTCGCGTGGTTCGAACATTCCCTCTATTTTGCGCGCGCATATCCGGGTCATGTGATCGAGCCGCGCCAACCCCGGCCGCGAAGGCGCTGGGCGAGTCCCGGACGGCGCCGGGCATCCCGTCACGCAGGTCCCGGAACGCAGGTCCGATCCATGGACATTTCAGGCTGCACGGCGAGCTGCTCAGCGGCCCGCCGTAAAGTTTTCAGCAGATCCATGGTACGTCGGAGACACCTCACCCCTCGCCAGCCCGATATCAAAAATCGACGGTACGAGCCTCGAAGGCATTCTGAAAGGCCGCATCGCGTTCCGCGGCAGGGGGATAGATCCAGAGCGTATTGATTTCTGTCTTGACCTTCTTCGCCTCGGCGCCGGTGAGTTCGACCGCGCGCGGCGACCAGCCGCGCGTGAAGATCGCGGCGTCGGGACCGAGATCGAGGCACACCACGTAGGATGGCTGATCATAGGGCAGCACAGCCTCGCCGAGCAAATCGGCCGCGGCATTATGGCCGGCGAAAGACCCGAGGCGGCGGGCATGCTGGCATGACATCAACGAGAAATTGCCCTTGTCGTCGGTTGCCGCCTTGGCGGTGTCGCCGGTAGCGAAGACATGTGGCGCTCCCGGCACGCGAAGGTCGGGGAGGACAAGGATGCGGCCAAGATAATCGCGCTCTCCAGGCAATTGCGCGGTCAATGGGGACGCGCGCATGCCCGCCGACCAGATCACCGTTTCCGTTTCAATTCGCTCACCATTGTCGAGGATGACGCCGCCTTCGTCGAGCGCAGCGACACAGGTTCCAACGATCGTTTCGATACCGAGTTCGTTCAGTCGCGCCTCGATATAGGGGCGCGGCTCATCGCCCATGTCGCGGCCGACGCAGGGCGCATGTTCGACGATGATCACTCGTACCGGCACATCCTGCCCGAGAATCTCGCGCAGTCGCCCCGGCATCTCGGTCGCTACTTCGATACCGGTAAAGCCACCGCCACCGACCACAACGGTGTTCCGTGCAGGAGAGTCAGGCCTTGTAGCGAGATTGCCAAGATGCCGATCGAGCGCAATCGCGCCGTCACGATCCGTAACACTGTGCCCAAAGTCCGAAAGCCCGGGGATCGGAGGCTGATAGCCCTGACTTCCCGACGCAACGACCAGCCTGTCGTAAGACAGCGTATCGGTCTGACCGTCCGAGTTCGTTACGCCGATCCTCCCGTTGTCCGCATCGATCGTTTCGACCCGCCCGGCACAAAAATCAATGTCGGTCGCGGCGAAAAGCTCGCCCAGGGGGGCCGCCATCGACGCGGGATCACGCTCGTAAAGCCGTGGCCGGATGACCAGAGCAGACTGAGGAGCGACGACCGTGATTTTCAGATCCGCGGGAGAAACCCCTTTCTCATCGCGCAGACGGGCAGCCGAGAGCGCGGCCAGCAATCCAGCAAAGCCTGCTCCGA
This sequence comes from Sphingopyxis sp. 113P3, assembly GCF_001278035.1. Taxonomy (NCBI): domain Bacteria; kingdom Pseudomonadati; phylum Pseudomonadota; class Alphaproteobacteria; order Sphingomonadales; family Sphingopyxidaceae; genus Sphingopyxis; species Sphingopyxis sp. 113P3. Next base: position 1,322,748 of record NZ_CP009452.1, on the reverse strand, counting down.
TAATGATGATTTCCTTTGCCATTCGGTGTCTCCCGTGCGTGAACGTCGATGGATATAGATCTCCGCGATACGGCATTGCCTGGCGTGGAGGGTGAGCAGACCATCGCGAACGGGGCGCTACTCGCCAATCGTGCTGGCTAGATAGTCGATCCAGACGGAAGGTGCGGCCAATCTATACCTTGGAACAGGCCATGCCTCGCGGGTCTGGTTCCGAAAGGACCTGCCCTCGCGGGGCGAAGGCCTCCAAACCCGCCACAGCAGTGCGAACAGGCTGGCGGCGATCAAATCGCGTTCGATCGGCGACAGGCGCATCGAGAGCGCCAACAATGTGACCAGAATTTCCAATGCAAGCGATAGCGCCTTCAAGAGCGATCGGCTTCTCGAGGTTCCTCTTTTTTCGGTCACAAGGCATGTCGCTTGCCGCAGGAGCACATGGGTGAGGATGGTGACAACCAGGGCACGCGGCATGATGGTGGGCGCTGCCCATGCGCAGCACCAATGAGCCAGCACCACCGGCGAGAAATCGATCTCATGGCTCCATGATCGCGGCCTATGTGCCGGGCCGCTCAGCTGGCGGGCGCGCGCTCGGATTGTCCATGAGGTTCGCATGATCTTGTCCCGGTTATCCGATAACAAGATGCGCCTCTTTGGACCCTCTCGGCTATTGGTCCGTGGGCGTAGCGCGACTATACGAAAACATGGGAGCGATACGCTCGCCTCGATTGCGCCAGGCACCAGCGCAGACATGTGCCCGGCACTGGGCTTTCTTTGGTAACCGACCATATGGGCGAACGATCCGTTGCACAGCGCCGTGCCGCGCGGTCGCCGCCGCGCGCCAGACAACAGACGATTTTGGAGTTCGCCGAACGCCCCGCCACGAGCGTCCCGCCTCGAGGCCTCTTAGAAGTCCGCCATCCCGTCGGCATCGACGATGGCGCGCGCGAAGGCCCTTGGCGCTTCCTGCGGCAAATTGTGCCCGATCCCGCCCGCGATCGTCCGGTGCTCATATGCGCCGATAAATTTGGTGCGATAATCCTCCGGCTGCGGATGCGGCGCACCATTCTCATCGCCCTCGAGCGTGATTGTCGGCACCTTGATCGCCGGAAAGGTCGCGAGCTTCGCCTCGATCGCGTCATAGCGGGCCTCGCCCTCGGCGAGCCCGAGCCGCCAGCGATAATTGTGGATGCTGATCGCGACATGATCAACATTATCGAGTGCTGCCGCTGACCGCGAGAACACAGCTTCGTCGAATACCCAAGCTGGCGACGCCGTTTTCCAGATCAATCGTGCAAATTCGTGCGTGTTGGCAGCGTAGCCCTGATATCCGCGTTCGGTCGCGAAATAATATTGATACCACCAGCGCCGCTCGGCGTCGGGCGAAAGCGGCTTGGCTGCTGCGGCCTGGCTGCCAATCAAATAGCCGCTGACCGACACGAGCGCCCGGACGCGATCGGGATGAAGAACGGCCAGAATGCAGGCTGTCCGGGCGCCCCAGTCGCACCCTCCGACGATAGCCCGCTTGATGCCGAGCGCATCGAGAAACTCCAGTGCATCCATGGCAAGGGCAGCCTGCTGGCCGTTTCGGAGCGATGCGTCCGACAGGAAGCGCGTCGCGCCATAGCCGCGCAGATAGGGCACGAAAACGCGATAGCCCTGCCCTCCAAGATCAAGCGCCGCATCAGCATAGGTGTGGATATCGTACGGCCAGCCGTGGATGAGGAGCACCGGCAGGCCCCCGGCAGGCCCGACCTCGGCGTAAGCGATATCAAGCAGGCTGGTGCGGACATGCTTCAGCGGTCCAAAGCCCGCGGGCGGCGCCGCGGCCGCTCGCCCCGGTGCGGCGAGCATCATCGTGGCTGCCGACCCGGCGAGTGCCTGTTTCATGAAGTCGCGTCGATCGGCGTTCCGAAATCGGGGCATTGCATGGTCTCCAGGGCCTATTTAAGCGAATGAAGAGCTCGCGAGGGCGCGGGCGGCTCTCCATGCCGGCATGGGCGGCGGTGACGCGTGGACAGACCTTGCTATTTCAAGGGTCAGCGTTTGCTTCAATAATGCTTTAGCATAGGTGCATCGCTCGCTCAGCGAGGCGAGCGGTAGGCGAACGGTCAATTTCGGCCTGAGGCGCGAGCAATTGGCGAAGGTTCGCTGGCCAAATATTCTCGTCATTCTAGCTTTCGCCCGCAGCGCCGCCCCGGGGATTCAACAGAGCCTTCAGCGCACTCACCACCAATGCTGCACGAGGCGATGCTTCCGCGCCGATCTCGTCGATAGAACAGAATAGCCGGCGGGGGTCGAGACCAAGGCAGAGCGCGATTAGCAACCGTGCAGCGCCTCGCGGATCGCCGCGGCGAAGCGCCCCTTCTTGCATATGTACGTCAAAGAAAGCCACGAGACGCGCTTCGACAACGCCAACGAGCCGCTCGTAAAGAAGGTCACCGACGGCAATCCGATCGGCTTCGGCCGCGACTTGTCTCTGGAGCCTCAGCGCCGCCGGCGATGAGACAACCGCGAGGAACCCATCGACAAATGCCGACAGAATTTCGAACACTTCTCCTGCGCGGTCGAGCAGGGCCAGCGTGTCGGCATGAAAGTCACGACTATCGGCATCGACAAACGCGGTAAACAGCGACTCCTTCGAGTTGAAATGGCTCCACAGATCCGATTTCGATCCGCCGACATCCGCGGCAATTGCCGACATTGTCGTCGCGCCATAGCCGTGCGCCAGAAAGTGCCGCCGCGCGACGTCGAGGATGCGCCGCCGCTGCATCTCGCGGCGATCGACCATCAGGTCTGCAGCGTGCTTCATTGCCCCGAGGCCTCGTTCTCAGCCGCTTCCCATCCGCCGCCGAGCGCTTTGTAGAGCGCCGCAAGTTGCAGAAGCCGTGCTGCCTTTGCCTGAATATGGGCGCGGTCGGCAGCGCTATAGGCGATCTGTGCCTGGAGCAGTGCGGTCAGATCCTCTTCGCCCGAGGTGTAACGGCGACGCGCGAGCTCGACCGCCTCGGCCGCGACCGTTCGCGCGCCGGCCCTTTCGGCTGCCACAAAGCCGGCTGCTGCGAAGCGATTGATGCTCGTCTCGCTGTCGGCGAGCGCGACAAGGACCGCCCGTTCGTAGCGCGCGCGTGCAGCATCGGCACGCGCATCGGCGGCGCGGATTTGCGCGCGGATACGCCCACCCGAAAAGATGGGCCAGCGTAGCGACGGTCCCACCTGCAAGCGCAGGCTCCTATCCGATGGAAGGTCGCCAGGCCGGCGGGCCTGCAGCCCGATTCCGCCGATCAGCGAGAGGTGCGGGAAGAGTTCCGCGGTCGCGACACCGATGTCGGCCGTCGAAGCGGCGAGGTCGCGCTCGGCGAGACGGATGTCGGGGCGGCGGCGGAGCAGCTCGGAGCGAAGCCCCGCCGCGACTTTAAAGTCGGCCGCGGGCATCGGCGCGGCTTGCCGCAGCCGCATATCGAGCGCCTCCGGCGGCTGCCCGACGAGAAGCGCGAGCCGAAAGACCGCCGCCGCCGCGTCGCTTTCATAGGCGGGGATTGTCGCCGCCGTCGAGCGCGCCTGGGTCTCGGCGCGCAGGAAATCGAGGCGCGACGCCGCGCCGGCGCGCAGTCGGTCGCCGGCAAGCCGCGCGACGCCGGCCTGTGCTTCGGCATCGGCGATGGCGTTGCTCCGCAGCTCTTGCGCACTGCGCAAATCGATATAGGCGCGCACGACTTCAGCGATCACCTGGAGGATCACCCCGCGCCGGGCCTCCTCCGCCGCCTGGGCGCGGGCCTCGCCACTCTCGATCGCACGGCGCGTGCCACCCCAGAGATCGATCTCCCAGGAGGCATCGAATCCGATGTCATAGATGGCGAGGCTGCGGCCTAGTCCCGGAACCTTGCCGACAGGCAGCTGGCCATTCTCGCTCAGCCGGTTCTGCGTCGCGATCGCCGACACCCCGGCTTGCGGCAGTTCGCGCCCATATATTGCATCGCGGTTGGCGCGCGCCTCTCGCAGGCGCGCGCCAGCTTCCTCGATATCCTTGTTGCCCGCAATCGCGGCCTCGACCAGTTCGGCAAGCTGGGGATCATCGAAACGTTGCCACCAGATCCCATCGACGGCCTCGCTGCTGACGGGGCTCACCCAGGCCCCCTGCACTTGCGGTTCGGGCGGGCGATAATCGGGGCCGACGGTTGTGCAGCCGGCGAGCGCGGCGGCAAGCAGTGCGGTCGGTGCGGTTCGCGTTCGGATTGAAGGGGTCATGGTGCGGTCTCGGCTTGAGCGGATTTCCTCATCGTCTTGGCGAGAAGAAGCTTGATTGCGACGATGCACGGCGCGCCGACAATGAAGAGCAGCGCGACGAGATTGAAGGCGCTGTCGAAGGCGATCACGGCGGACTGCCCACCGACGGCGCGGCCGACCATCGCAGTCGCGCTTCTAGCCGCCGCGCCCGCCTCGACGCCGCGTGCGACGAGCAGGTTGGTCGTCACGCTCATGCGTTCAGCGAGCGCGGGCGAGCCGGACATAATTGCAGCGCCCAGCATTGTCTGGTTGTGGACGAGACCATGATCGATCGAGGTCTGGAGCGCTGCGACCCCGATCAGCCCGCCGAGCTGGCGTCCGATGTTGAAGATGCCAAGGCCATATGCGACGCTCTGCGCAGGCAATTTGCTGAACGCGATCAGCGTGATCGAAAGGAAGAGAAAGCCGAGCCCTAAGCCGCGGAGCAGGATCGCAGGCATCATGTCGGCGGCGCCGCTCTGCCCGGTCGAACCAGAGAGCATCCACATCGCGGTCATGATCGAGAGGATACCGAGCGGGACGGTCGCGAACGGGGACAGGCCGCGCACCTCCATCAGCCACGCCGACAACAGCAGCGTCGCGAGGAAACAGGCACCGCTCGGCAGCAGCAATGCCCCCGCCCCGGTCGGCGTGAAGCCTAGCACCGAGAGTGCGAAAGCGGGGATGACAAAGGCGCTACCGAACAGCGCCGCGCCCGCGACGAAGCTCACGAAAAAGGCGAAGGCGAAGTCTTCCGTGCGGAATGCCGACAGGTCGAACAATGCTGAGGCGCCCGCACGAAGCTCCCGCGCTGCGAGGAAGATCAGACCAGCAATCGCGATCGCGCTCAACCAGGCAATACGCGGTGCCTCGAGCCAATCCCAGCGGCTACCCTGCGTCAGCACATAGGTCGCAGCGAGCAGCACCATGCTGAGGACGAGTAGCCCCACAAGGTCAAGGCAACGCGGCGGCGCGGGGCGGTTCGATGTGTCGCCGGCGAGCACCAGCAATCCCGCCGCGCCGAGCGACAGCGGCACGACCGCGGCGAAAATCCAGCTCCAGTCCCGCTGGTCGATCAGCCACCCCTCGAGCAAGGGCGCAGCGGTCGCGGGCGCGACGACCGAGCCGATCGCGAACAGCGCCTGCAAAAAGGGCTGGCGCGCCGCGGGCCATGTCCAGAAGAGGATTGCCTGTCCCGCGATGAGCAAGGTCGCGCCCGACAGCCCTTGCACCGCGCGCAGAAGGACGAGAGGATCGAGGCCGGTGACGACGGCAGCGAGCGCAGAGGCCGCGCCCATGATGAGCGTCGCTCCAACCAGCACGCTGCGCGGATCGACACGCGTCAGCAGCCAGGGCGCGAAGGCGAACCCAATCAGCTTGAACGCGGTATAGCCAACGTCGAGACCGGCGAACTCGTCGGGAGTCGCCGCCGTATCCCCGATGATGTCGGCGCGTCCAAGTGCCAGGATCGTGCTTGCGAGGGCCTCGGACAGGCAGGCGAGCAATATGCCAGTGACCAGCAGCCAGCCCGGCGTCGGCGCTCCAGCGCGCAGCGCCTGCGGGGCGGCCGCCGTTGTCATGCCCGCCGGCCGCGCAGGACCTCGACCCGCGCCGAAAGCCCGGGCACGAGCCGGCCCAGGAGCGGGTTGGTCCGAAGGCGTATCTTGACCGGGACGCGTTGCACGACGCGCACGAAATTGCCGGTCGCATTGTCGGCGGGGATCAGCGCGAATGCCGATCCGCTGCCGGGCGCGAGGCTGTCGACAAAGCCCTCGATCGCGACGTCTGGATAACCGTCGACGCGGATTCGCACCGCCTGGCCCGGACGGATATATTCGAGCTGTGTCTCCTTGAAATTGGCGACAACATAAAGATCGGCGACCGGTACGATGTCGAGCAGCGCCGCCCCCGGTGAGACGAGGCGTCCGATACGCACCTGGCGATTGCCGACAACACCGGCGATCGGCGCGCGCACCACCGTATTGTCGAGGTCGATCTGCGCAAGATCGCGCGCAGCTTCCGCCTGCGCGAGCGCAGCGAGCGCCGCTGCATGTTGCGCACCGAGCAGATCGACCCGCTGGCGCTGCGCATCGAGCGCGGCCTCCGAGGCGGCAACCCCTGCTGCGGCACGCGCCTGCCCTGAGCTGCTTTCGTCGACCTGCGCCTGGCTGACCGCGCCGCCATCGACCAGCGCCAAGCGCCGGTCGCTGGTCTTGCGCGCGAGCGCGAGGTCCGACGACGCAGCGCGGCGCTGTGCAGCAGCCTGCCGCACCAGGATATGCTGGAGCGCGATATCTTCGCGGCTGCTCGCGACGCGCGCGCGCGCCGCCTGCACATTGGCCTGGGCTTGCGCGAGCTTTGCCCGATAGTCCCGGTCGTCGATGCGGAACAAGACGTCACCCGCCCGCACCGCTTGATTGTCCTTGACCTCGACAGCGACGACATAGCCGCCGACCTTGGCCGCAAGCGAGGTGACGTCACCGCGGACATAGGCATTGTCCGTCTCCGCCGCCTCGTCGCCGGCTGCCAACAAGCCGAGCAGAAGTGCGAGGAGAAGCGCCGCCGTGATGAGCAGCAGCCCGGCTTTTTTGCGCCTGGTCAGTCCCGCCATGATCGCCTCCGGTAATGGACGTTACCGTTGACCTATACGGTAACGATCATTACCGGTCAATCTATCCAGAAGTAGAGGAGAGTATCGACTGTGAGTGGGGGCACGTCCGAAAATCGAGGCAAGGTGGGGCGTGAGGCGCTCCTCGAAGCGGCCGCGGCGATCTTTTTCGAGCAGGGCTATGCCGCGACACGCATTGACGACATCATCGAGCGCGCAGGCGGTTCGAAACGCAATATCTATGATCAGTTCGGCAACAAGGAGGGGCTGCTCACCGCGATCGTGTCCGATCATGCCGGGCGCGCGCTCGCGGCGCTCTCGCTGGACGATCCGGGGCCCGGCGGGCTCCAGTCGATGCTCCTCGCCTTCGGCCGCCAGCTCATCGACATCTCGCTGTCCCCCGCACTCCTCGGCATCTACCGCATCGTAACGACCGAATATGCGCGCTTTCCGGATCTGGTGCGCCGCTTCTACGATCTAGGCCCGGGTCTCGCGAGCACGACACTCGCAAAGGTGCTTGCCGCAGCCGAGCAGCGCGGCGAGATCGGCCCATGCGACGCGCCGGCCGCCGCCGACCATTTCGTCGGCATGATCCGCGGCAACCTCCATCTCCAGGTGCTGCTGGGATTGCGCCCCGTACCGACCGAAGCCGAACGGACCGCGCTTGTCTCTTCCGCCGTCAACATCTTCCTGACCGGGCTCGGCCACCGGGGCTAATCGGGAAATTCGTGCAGTCGTCGGATCAGCGTCCTCAGCTCAGTTCTGGAGCCTCTAAGCCTGGCTGGTCGGAGCCAATGTCTCGCTCAAGGTCCATAAACGGTCGGCAAGCTCGGGATCGGATGCCCAGGGTTTGACGCCGCGGAGCACCTCCGATTCTGCCGGCGAAGGGAGCGCGATATCGCAATCCTCGCAATAGACGCCGCCATGGCCTGCGAGCTCGGGAGCAACCGCGCACCAGAGCTGGGTGGCAGCCCCCTGCCCCACGTTTTTCTTGTCATTTTCGGGGTCGATGACAGGGTTTCCTTCATCGTCGATCGCGCCATATTGCCGGATGATCTCGACCGGAAGATGCTTCGAAAGGCCGGTCACGATCCCGCCGGGATGGACCGAGAAGGCCCGTATGCCGTCTTCGGCCCAGCGCCGATCGGCGCCCAATGCGAAAAGCGCGTTCGCCGTTTTAGCCTGGGCATAGGCGAGGGTCGCATCATAGGGCCGCGCGGTGAAGTTCGGATCGTCGAAATCGACCCCACCGTAAAAATGGCCGCGCGACGAGAGCGCGACGATCCGCGCCCCACCTGCGGCCGCAAGATTGCGCCGCAGGCCGCAGGCTAGCTGAAAATGACCGAGGTGATTGGCAGAAAACTGCATCTCGTTGCCGCGGCGATCGCGCTCGAACGGCGTCGCCATGATACCCGCGCTGTTGACGAGGATATGCAACGGAAGGGCTGCAGCGACAATGTCACGGGCGAAGGTGCCCACCGATTGAGGATCGGCGAGGTTCATTTCGGCGATTTCGACGTTGGCGATACCGCTCAGCGCCTTCTCCGCCCGCGCGCGCGATCGCGCCGGCACGATCACGCGTGCGCCTGCCCTTGCCAGCATCCGGACGGTTTCGAGGCCGAGCCCCGCGGCGCCGCCGGTAACGATCGCGTTTCGACCGGCGAGATCATGGCCTTCGATGACATCGGCGGCGGTGGAGGAGGCTCCGAAGGCGGAGCCCAGCGGTTTCTGGATCATGGATTAATCGTCCTTTCTTCGAGAAAGGAGCTAGTCACGCAGCGCCGCGATCACCATCTTCGGTTCGACAGCAATTCATCGCGATCGTTCAATATGCATAATGACCCGATTTCCGATCTTATCGCGCTGATCGACCCGCGCATGATCGTGACGAGCGCCCTCGTCGCGGGCGGCGATTGGGCGGTTCGTTGCCCGGCGCCCGATGGATTGAAGTTCGTCGCCATGTTGCAAGGGTCGGCGTGGGTCTACTCCGACGAGACCCCGGCCCTCCCCCTCGAAGGCGGCGACGTACTGCTTCTCAACGGCACGCTGCCATTCGTGCTCGCGGGGAACCTCGCCGCCACCCCGCTCGATGCATCCGAAGTCTTCACCGACGCCGGAAGCGGTATCGGAAAGATCGGCACGTCGACCGGCGTGCGCATGATCGGCGGGCATGTCGCCCTCGATCGCAATCGCGGACATCTTCTCATCGATATCCTGCCTGCCGCGATCAAGCTTGGCCGTGACCGGTCGGCCGCCGCGGGCGTGCGCGCAATGATCAGGCGACTCGACGCCGAGGTACGCGAGGGGCGCATCGGCGGCGGCGGCGCGATCGGGCAGCTCGCGCAGCTCATCATCCTCGACGTTCTGCGATATCATCTTGAGGAAACGGGTGAAGGTGCGGTTGGCTGGCTGCGGGGGGTTACCGACCAGCGCATCGGGCCGGCGATCAAGCATCTCCACGACCGGCCCGAGCATGGTTGGCATGTCGAAGAACTCGCCCGCCTCACGGGAATGTCGCGCACGGCGTTTTCGCAACGCTTCAAGGCCATCACGGGCATCCCGCCAGTCGCTTATCTCACCAAATGGCGGATGCACCTCGCCGAGCAGAAGCTGGCAGGCGGCGCGCGCGTGGCCCAGGTCGCGCACGCGCTCGGCTATGCGTCCGAAGCCGCTTTCAGCCAAGCCTTCAAGCGCGAGCGAGGCCTGCCCCCGAGCAGCATTGCCGAACAATCCTCATCCGCCGTCGAGACCGCCGGCTTCGATCGCAATGCGGGGCGCGGCGCTGCGCTATTCGCGAGCGCAGGCAGCAAAGCATTAGCGGCCGAAGATCTCCAATAACGCATCGCTCGTGGCAAGCGGCATGATTCCGGTCCCTCGTGGCACCCTTAGCGCTCGGACCGCGCGATCCACTTGGTTTCTCCAGCGGGGACATAGTCGCGAAGGGAGGCCAGCATGTCACCGGGGGTGTTGGCGACCTGAAGCACGCCTAGATGACCGGGCTTTAAAAAGGCTTCCGCAACGCTGTGCTCGAGGAATTCGAGCAGCTTGTCGTAATAGCCCGCGATGTTGAGAAGGCCGCAGGGCTTTGCGTGACTGCCGAGCTGCGCCCATGTCCAGATTTCGAAAATTTCCTCAAAGGTTCCGATGCCGCCCGGCATCGCGACGAAACCATCGGAAAGCTCGGCCATCAGCGCCTTGCGTTCGTGCATCGAGCCGACGATCCGCAGATCGGCGAGCGCCGGATGCGCGACCTCATGCTCGACGAGCGCCTGCGGGATGACGCCAATCACTTCGCCTCCCGCGGCCATCGCCGCGTCGGCGACCGTGCCCATGAGGCCGACAGCGGCGCCCCCATAAACCAGGCCGATACCCTCTTCGGCGAGGAGCCGTCCGAAGGCCGCCGCGGCTAAGCGATAGTCCTCGCGCACGCCATGGTTCGAACCCGTAAACACGCAAATCCGCTGCATGCCGCTCATCTTTCGCTCTTTCAAAAGGAAGGATCTTAGAAGGCCTCGGTACGCCGCGAAATTCTACCCAAGATCAGGTCAGCTCCCGCCCACGTATAGGCAGGTGGCGAATGGACGCGGGCGCGCGGGGTACGAGTTTCTGAAGGATCATCCAATGGGCACACCCATTCGGCGCCTCCCTCTTCTAAAGCCCCAATGCTTTCGCGACCCCTGCCCCATAGGCCGGGTCAGCGCGGGTGCAGTTTTCGATATGGCGCCGCTTCACGTCGACCCGCGCATCGCCCATCGCGCGGGCGGTATTGTCGAACAGCAGTTGCTGCTGCACGGGCGACATCAGCCGGAACAGGTTGCCCGGCTGCTCATAATGATCATCGTCGGCGCGGTGGTCCCAATGCGCCGCGGCGCCCTCGAGCGCGAGCGGCGGCTGGGCGAGCGCGGGGTCATCGCCCATCCATTCCCCCTTGCTGTTCGGCCAATAGCTCGGCGTCGCGCCGAGGTTGCCGTCGAAACGCATCGCTCCGTCGCGGTGATAGCTGTGATAGGGGCAGCGCGGTGCATTGACGGGAATATGGCTGTGATTAACCCCGAGCCGGTAGCGGGCGGCGTCGGGATAGGAAAAGAGCCGTGCCTGCAGCATCTTGTCGGGTGAGAAGCCGATGCCGGGCACGATATTGGAGGGTGAAAAGGCCGCCTGCTCGACTTCAGCGAAGAAATTGTCGGGATAGCGATTGAGTTCCATCTCGCCGACCTCAATCAATGGATAGTCGCCCTTGGGCCAGACCTTGGTGAGATCGAAGGGGTTGTGCTTGTGGGTGCGCGCCTGCTTCTCGGTCATCACCTGGATGAAGAGCGTCCATTTGGGAAAATTGCCGCTGTCGATGGCATTGAGGAGGTCGCGGCCGTGGCTTTCCCGATCGCCGGCGATCAGCGCCGCGGCATCCGCATCACTCAGGTTCTCGATCCCCTGCTGGGTGCGGAAGTGGAACTTCACCCACACGCGCTCGCCCTCGGCGTTGATCATCGAATAGGTGTGGCTCCCGAAGCCGTGCATATGGCGCAGACTCTTCGGGATGCCGCGATCGGACATCACGATCGTGACCTGGTGCAGCGCCTCGGGCAGCAGGGTCCAGAAGTCCCAATTGCTGTCGGCCGAGCGCAAACCGGTGCGCGGGTCGCGCTTGATCGCATGGTTGAGATCAGGAAAGCGCAGCGGGTCGCGAAAGAAGAAGACCGGCGTGTTGTTGCCGACCATGTCCCAATTGCCCTCCTCGGTATAGAATTTGACCGCGAAACCGCGAATGTCGCGCTCGGCATCGGCCGCGCCCCGCTCGCCCGCCACGGTCGAGAAGCGCATGAAGAGATCGGTCTTCTTGCCTATGTCGGAAAAAATCCTCGCCTTGGTGTAGCGGCTGATATCGTGCGTGACGGTGAAGCAGCCATATGCACCCCATCCCTTGGCGTGCATGCGGCGTTCGGGGATGACCTCGCGGTCGAAATGGGCAAGCTTCTCGATCAGCCAGATATCGTCGAGCAGAGCGGGACCGCGCGGCCCGGCTGTCTTGATGTTGAGATTGTCGGCGACAGGCGCGCCATTGGCGAGCGTCATGCGGCGATCGATGTCAGTCATATCATGGTCCATTCGGGTAGGAGAGAGAGAAGCGGGATCATTGCGCCGGCCGGCAAGGCCCTTGGTGCGTTTTTCCGAAAACCCGGATTCTGGCCGCACATCAGGCCTCGGCGATCAAATGGTCTTTCATGAAGCGCCAGGTGCGGGCGTTGGCGAGGGCCGCGGCACTGGCGTCGTAGCGATCGCCCGAATGCCGCGCGAACGCATGTCCGCATCCGGGATAAGCGTGGACCAGAACGGCGGGGTTCGCAGCAACGGCGGCGCTGACCAACCTTTGCGCTTCTTGCGAAATATATTCGTCATCGCCGCCAAGATGAATCATCAAGGGGCTTTGGATCTTGTTTGCTTCGGAGAGATAATTCTCGGCCATCCCCGGATAATAGGCAACGGCAGCATCCGCACCGTGGCGGGCGCTGACGAGATAGGCCATCAATCCGCCGAGACAGTAGCCGACCAGCCCAGTCTTTCCGGAGGCACCGGGAGTCGTCGCGGCGAATTCCATGACGGCCGCGATATCCTCTGCGCCTTGGTCGCGATCGTAGATTTCATAAAGCGCGATTGCTCTGCCGACGTCGGCCGGCGTCCGCGGCGAGAGATCCACGCCGTGCTCCTGTCGCCAGAAAAGTTCCGGGGCGACAGCCAGAAAACCCTGATCGGCCAACTCTCGACAGCTCGCGCGCATATCGTCGTTCAGACCGAAAACCTCGTGCAGGAGGAGGACGACCGGCCCCTTGCCGGAAGGCGGATGCTCGACGAAAGCGCGGGTTGATCCGCCATCGAGCTCGATATCGACATATTGTCCCATGGACGCCTCCGGGAGCGGGCTGGTCGCCGCAATCGTTTGAGCGGTGATACGTTTGGTTGAGAAGATGAGGCCGCGACCCGCTCCGGGCCGCAGGGAGGCCGAGGCGAAGAATATCCCGCCCCGGCCGCGCGCGCTCATCCGCGAATGAAGGCGAGCATATCCTTGTTGATGACCTCGGCGTGAACAGCGGCCATGCCGTGCGGATAGCCCTCGTATGATTTGAGCACGCCCTTCGCGAGAAGCTTCGCCGACAAGGGCGCCGAATCCGCATAGGGAACGACCTGGTCGTCGGTGCCGTGCATGACGAGCGTCGGCACGGCGATCTTTTTCAGATCGTCGGTGAAATCAGTCTCGGAGAAGGCCTTGATGCAGTCGTAATGCGCCTTCGCGCTGCCGACCATGCCCTGACGCCACCAGTTCTGGATCAGGCCCTTGCTGATCGTCGCGCCGTCGCGGTTGAAGCCGTAGAAGGGTCCCGAAGCGACATCGATATAGAATTGCGAGCGATCGGCGGCGAGCGCCTTGCGGAACCCGTCGAAGACGTCGATGGGCAGCCCGCCGGGGTTGCTCGCCTTCTTCACCATTACCGGCGGCACGGCGCCGACGAGGATCAGTTTCGAAACCGCACCCGGTTTGGCGCGTGCAGCATAATGAGCAGCTTCGCCGCCGCCGGTCGAATGGCCGATATGCACCGCGCCCTTGAGATCAAGCGCCGCCACCAGCGCCGCCACATCGGCGGCGTAGGTGTCCATGTCGTTACCGGTATCGGTCTGGGTCGAGCGGCCATGGCCCCGCCGGTCGTGCGCGATCACGCGGTAGCCTTGCGACAGGAAGAAGAGGAGCTGGTTGTCCCATTCGTCGGCGGTCAGCGGCCAGCCGTGATGGAAGACGAGCGGCTGCGCATCGCGCGGCCCCCAATCCTTGTAGAAAATCTGCACGCCTTCGGCGGCGGTAATGAAATTCATCGGATGTGCTCCTTGATTTGCGGAAGGGAGAGGTGCGCCGAAGGCCGAAATCGACCCATTGAGACTGGTCGCGATCGCGGCCGCGCTACCCGCGGCGACGAAGGAACGGCGGTTGAGCATGAAGTCTTCCAAAATCGCCATATGATATCCTCTGACTGGCCGACGTTGCCGCAAGATCCCGATCCCCGACGCGAGGACCGGACAGGGGCATATTGCGCTTTGGAAACCCGCTTGTGCATCGTGCCAAGGATCGAGGCGACCTATGCTTTGGTCGCACGCCGATAGACGGTGCAGGGCATCGCACCCGGGCGGAAGCGTTCATCTTCGATCCGCCGCGAAAGAATTTTCCGATCATGTACGGGTGCGCGCAAGCGGCGGTGTCTTTCTTTCAAACCTTCAGCTCGCGCTGAGAAAAGAAAGGGATGAGAGATGATTTCCAGCCGCACACGCCGCAATATTGCGGCCGCCAGTCTCGGAGCGCTTGCGACGCTGCTGTGGGCGCATTCGGCCGCCGCCCAGCAGCAAGACGCCTGCGGGCCGCTGATCGATGGGCAAGTCTTCTGCCCGTCGGACGGCGCTGCCTACCCCGAGGGCATTCGATATGACGCAGCTGGCAATATCATTCTGGATCTTGGAGATGGCCTGTCTCTGGCTCCCGTGGTCGGCGAAGCCGGAATCATCGCCATTTCCGGGTTCGGGACGGGCGGCGCAGTCGCCATCAACGGCTCCGGGACCTCAATCTCCACACGCGACGCGAGCGGAGCCGCCGTCGAAGCCGACGGCGATATCGTGATCGACCTCGCGAGTGTCTCGACCGAAGTTGTCACTCCAGGCGAAGTGGCTGCGGGTATTACCGCCGCAACCCCTTTCGGATCGACCCGGATCAACGTCGGGTCGGTGCGTACGGTTGACCGTCTCGGCCCCGTCGGGGCGGGCCGCGTCATGCTGCGCGGTCTGCCGACCAATCGCATGACCCAGCTTGTCCGCAATTATGTAGATGCCGCCGACATCGGCAAGCGCGGTTCCTGCCACCTGTTCCGGCATACGATGGCCACGTTGATGCTGGAGAATGGGGCCGGCATCCGGTTCATCCAGGCGATGCTGGGGCACGCCGAGCTATCGACGACGCAGATCTACACCCAGGTCAGCATCCGGATGCTCAAGCAGATCCACAGCGCCACCCATCCGGGACGGCCGATCACCGCTGCGCGCCGTCAGCATGATGCCGGCGAGACCCGCGAAACCCTGTTCGCCACGCTCGATGCCGAGGCCGACGACGAAGAAGGATGAGAGTGCGATGCGCAGCCTCAAGAAACGGCGGAAAACCACCAATCCGACCCACGCGCATCCCATGAGAGTGCGGATCGCACTCTCGAAAAACCGCAGAAAAGCGTTATGCACCCGTGCGTGAGGTGTGTATCCAAATTACGGGTCCGATGCGGAGCATCGCGGCCCTGCTTCGCTGTCGGCCATGAAGGCCGTCAGCGCAGCAGCTCGCTCACCAGCGAGGGCTTCTTCGCGAGCATGGCGAGCAGCACCTGGGCGGGGCCGCTGGGATGCCTGCGGCCATGCTCCCAGTTGAGCAGCGTGCCCTTGGCGACACCGATGCTGCGCGCGAAGGCGCCCTGCGACAGACCCGTGCTGGCGCGGATCGCGGCGACATCGACGCTGGGCACCTCGATCCGGTGAACGCGCGCGCCGACATCCTTGCCCTGGGCATGGTCCAGCGCCTCGTTCAATCCCTGCATGATGCTCTCATAAGCGCTCATCTGCGGTCTCCATAGGTTGCGACCAATGCCTTCGCCAACGCGACGGCGGCGGCCTGCTCGGCCATGGTCAGGTTATCCTTCTCGTTCTTGGCGAACACGGTGACGAGGAAGATCGGCATGTGCGCGCCACCGAACACATGGATGGTCCGGTAGCCACCGCTCTTGCCGCCGCCCTCACGGGGAATACGAACCTTGCGCAGTCCGCCGCCCAGCGAGACGCCCGCCTCCGGGTTGGCCGCGATATAGTCCACCAGCGCCGCCCGCTCGTCGTCGGTCATGATCGCCTTGGCGCGCCGGATGAACTCCGGCAGCTCGACGATGGTCTGCAAGCTGGTCATGCACCGCTATTTATACGTCAATGGCGTATACGTCAATGGCGCATAGCGGTTGCGCTTGACCCGCGCCCGCCGATCGGGTCACATCGGCCCATGATCGCGACGGCTCGCCTATCATCTTATCAGCCGCTCCCCCTTCCGGGCTGGAAAACCGCCTCTGGGGGTCTGCAACCCTGGGGGCGCCGTCGCGTCGGGCGAACCGGCCCGCAACCCACGGGCGCGCTAGGGTCAGGACCCATTGATTTGAGGTGGCGATTATGATTCAGGCGGCCGCGAAGGAGCCTGAATTTGAGCGATTTATTCTGGCTGACGGACGAGCAGATGGCCCGCCTTCAGCCCTATTTTCCGAAGAGCCATGGCCGCAAGCGTGTCGATGACCGGCGCGTTTTGAGTGGGATCATCTTCGTCAATCGCAATGGGCTGAGGTGGCGGGATGCGCCGAGGGAATATGGCCCGGCGAAGACGCTCTATAATCGCTGGAAGCGGTGGAGCGACAAAGGCATCTTCATCCGCATGATGGAAGGTCTGGCGACACCTCGGGCTCCCGATCGCAAGACGATCATGATCGACGCGACCTATCTCAAAGCGCACCGCACGGCTTCCAGCCTTGGGGTAAAAAAGGGGGTCCGGGGCGCCTGATCGGCCGGACGAAGGGCGGCATGAACACCAAGCTGCATGCCGTGAGCGATGCGAATGGTCGCCCGATCAGCTTCTTCATGACCGCCGGGCAGGTCAGCGATTATACGGGCGCGGCCGCCTTGCTCGACAGCCTGCCCAAGGCACAATGGATGCTGGCCGACCGAGGCTATGATGCCGACTGGTTCCGTGACGCCTTGCAGGAAAAGGGCATCACGCCCTGCATCCCGGGCCGGAAAATACGAAACAAGACCGTCAAATACGACAAGCGCCGCTACAAACGCCGCAACCGTATCGAGATCATGTTCGGTCGCCTGAAAGACTGGCGGCGGGTCGCAACCCGTTACGATCGGTGCCCGAAGGCCTTCTTCTCCGCCGTCGCTCTCGCCGCGACCGTCATATTCTGGCTCTGATCAATGAGTCCTGACCCTAGCACTACTTTGGCAGAAATGTGATTTTTGGGATTCCCAAAAGGAGATTTCCCTGATTCATGGGGAGCCAGCTTTTATGGAGGCTGGCGATGTCAGAGGATTGGCGCAATGATCTTGAGGTTTGGCTGACGCCATTTTTGTCGGCGTTGCGGCACAAGGCGCGGAAGCGTGTGTGCCCGGCCTATATCGCGGGATTGATCGGCCCCGGTGACCGCAAGAGCGTGCAGCCGATGGCGGCTCGTGATGGTGAGTTTGGCTACGACCAACTGCATCATTTCGTCGCGGACGGGGTGTGGGATAGTGCGCCGCTCGAGGCTGTTCTTCTGAAGGAAGCCGATCGTCTGGTTGGAGACGAAGCGGGATATCTGGTCATTGACGATACTGCCTTGCCGAAGAAGGGCCGTCATTCGGTCGGCGTGGCTGCGCAATACGCCTCCTCCCTTGGCAAGACCTCGAACTGCCAATCCCTCGTTTCGGTGACGCTAGCGTCCGGGGAGGTTCCGGTGATGGTGGGCCTGCGGCTCTTTTTGCCTGAAAGCTGGACGGACGACGCCCCCCGCATGGAGCGCGCCCGTGTCCCCCAGGAGCGACAAGTCGCTCGCACAAAGCCGGAGATCGCTATCGAGGAGATCGATCGGGTCATTGCCTCGGGCACTCGGTTCGGCTGCGTTCTAGCCGACGCCGGCTACGGGGCGAGCGGCCCCTTCCGCCAGGCTCTGAGCGAGCGTGGTTTGCGGTGGGCGGTGGGCATGTCACGGCGTCAGAATGTCTATCCGGCAGACACCGGGCTGATCTTTCCCGAGGCAGCAACAGGCAGGCGCCGCAAATATCACGTCC
The DNA here is from genome assembly GCF_001278035.1 of Sphingopyxis sp. 113P3. Taxonomy (NCBI): domain Bacteria; kingdom Pseudomonadati; phylum Pseudomonadota; class Alphaproteobacteria; order Sphingomonadales; family Sphingopyxidaceae; genus Sphingopyxis; species Sphingopyxis sp. 113P3. The sequence goes on along the minus strand of NZ_CP009452.1, from coordinate 1,305,008 downwards.
CCGACCGCACCGCCGTTTCTGCCGAAAAGATGCTGGGAGAAGAAAAATGGAAGAAAATCAGCTGGCGACGCGGGACCAAAGGCAAGCTGACCTGTAAATTTGCGGCATGCCGCGTCCGGGTGGCCGATGGCCACAGGCACCGCATGAGTGACGGGCGGGTCCAGGCCATGCCCAGCGAGGAGGAAGTCTGGCTGGTGGGGGAACGGCGCGAAAGCGGAGAGCAAAAATACTATCTCTCGAACTTGCCAGCCGACACGCCGATCAAGGCGCTCGCCGGTGCCATCAAGGCGCGGTGGATCTGCGAGCAGGCGCATCAGCAGCTGAAGGAGGAACTCGGTCTCGACCACTTTGAGGGCCGATCATGGACCGGACTACACCGACACGCGCTGATGACGATGATCGCCTATGCCTTTCTTCAGTCCCGCCGTCTAAGCGCAGCGGGGCGGAAAAAAAAGAAACTCGGGACCGCCGCCGCAACCGACCATGCCTGCCGTCAGGCAGGCGATAATCAACCTCTTCGCAAGACCGCCACCGACGATCTGCCCTCACTGCAATAAACTGGTTACAGCGACCGATCCGAATAATCTGCCAAAGTAGTGCTAGTAAGGAGGATATCCATGTCCTGGTTTGCCGCGGCGTTTGATGATCTTCGCGATCCGCGAACGGGCAACGCGCGCCGTCACGATCTGCTGGAAGTGCTGACGATGGCGCTGACGGCGTCGATTTGCGGGGCGGAGAGTTGTTCGGATTTTGCGGATTTCGCGGTGGATCGCGAGGATCTGTTCCGGGAGTTTCTGCGCCTTGAGAATGGGGTTCCCAGCCATGACACCTTCTCCCGGATTTTCCGGCTGCTGGATCCGGCAGCCTTTGCACGCTGCTTCGAGCAGTTTCTGACCGCTCTTGGCGAAGCGGGTGCCGGTGTTGTCGCCATCGACGGCAAGACACTGCGGCGCTCGTTCGACACGGCAGCCGGCCGATCGCCGCTGGCGGTGGTGACGGCCTTTGCCTCGTCGACACGCACCGTCATCGGCCAGGAAAGCTTCCGTCCGGGGGAAGGCGACAGCGAAATCCTTGCCGCAAGAGCGCTCCTCGAATGCCTGGACCTCACAGGCCAGCTTGTCACCGCCGATGCCCTGCACTGCCAGACCGAGACTGCGCAGCTGATCCTCGATCGTGGCGGCGATTATCTCTTACGTCTCAAGGCGAACAGACCGGCCCTGCATGAGGCGGTGGCCAGCTACTTCGCTGCACCGGATATCCTTGCCGGTCTCGCCACGACTGAGACAAGCGATGCCGATCATGGACGTCTCGAAGAGCGGCGGGCTTTTGTCAGCCATGACCTTGGCTGGCTGCACGGTCCCAAGCGCGCCTGCACCGAACCGGTGGACATGCCCGCTCTTGCCTGTCTCGGCATGATCGAGGCCACGGTCACCCGCAATGGAAAGACCACAACGACCCGCCATTATCATCTCTCATCCCGGACGCTGAGCCCGGAAGAATATCTTGCCGCCGCCAGATCCCACTGGTCGATCGAAAATGGTCTCCACTGGGTGCTCGACATGACATTCGATGAAGATCGCGCCCGCAGCCGAAAGGACCATGCCCCCGAAAATCTCGCAACCTTGCGCAAGCTCGCCCTCAATGTCCTGCGAACCGCCAGACCCGATATCTCCATCAGGAGAAAACGGAAACGCTCCGGATGGTCCAACGCCTTCGCCAAAACCATCCTCGGTCAAATGCGATAGCCCTGACGACCCGCTATGCCCATCTTGACGATGGGCATGTCATCGAGGCAGCGCAGCGTATCGGCGACCTGATCGACCAGAGCATGAGCGGCTCATATTCATTGAGCCGTAACACTAAGTATGATAGTAGACCGTTGTTGCATGACTGAGAACCCGCGCATCCGCATCTACGCCAACCGCTGGTTCGCCAAGTTCGCGGCAAAGGAAAAGATCAGCGATGCCACGCTTGCTGATGCCGTGCATCGGGCCGAAACCGGCCTGATCGATGCCGATCTTGGCAGCGGTCTTATCAAGCAGCGCATTGCGCGCCAGGGCGGAGGCAAATCGGGCGGCTATCGCTCGATCCTGATCTTCCGCTCGGGCGAGCGGGCCGTATTCGTGTTCGCTTTCGCCAAGAGCGTCAAGGCGAACCTGAGTGCGGCGGAACTGAAGGTCTATCGCAAGGCGGCCAGCATCATGCTGGAACTCGGCGCGGACCAGATAGAAACGGAAGTTGAAGCAGGCCGATTGGTCGAGGTGAAAGACGATGAGCAAGGCTAAGACCTACAAGAGCGAGGCGATGGCCGCTGTCCACGAAATGATGGAAGGCCTTCACGACGCGGGCAGCATCGACAAGCGCACCATGCGCGAGTTCGATGAAGCCTGCCTTGCGCCCGCGCCCGTTCTGTCCCCGGATGAGATCAAGGCCATCCGCGAGGCGGAGCACGTCTCGCAGCCGGTCTTTGCCCGTTATCTCAACGTGTCGAAGAACCTCGTGTCCGACTGGGAGCGGGGCGCGAAGAAGCCGGGAGGTCCGGCGTTGCGGCTGCTTTCAATCATCCAGCGCAATGGGCTGGATGCGGTGGCCTGAATCCCAGCCATATTGCCAAATAGCCCATGTGTTGAGCGCGGCTGTGTCACACAACTGCAGGGGAACTGTCTGAAAACTGAAACTCCGCTGGTCTAGCGCCCGCCCCAAACAGGGACGGAGTCTAGATCAATGAATACCACCCGGCTGCTTGCGACTGTGTCGTTGCCTGCTCTCGCCATCCTTACCGCAACGCCTGCTCTTGCCGGAGAAGTCGTCGGCACCGTGATCGATGCTTCGCAAACGGTTGCGCTGCGGGCTGCCAAAGTGCGCATCGTTGAACTTGGCCGCGTCGCTACGACTACTGCCGACGGCAGCTTCTACCTGCCCGACCTACCCGCAGGGGACTACACGCTGGAAGTGCGTTACGTCGGTGCCGAAACCGTGCGGCAGCGCGTGATGGTTCCCGAAACGGGCGAGGTTGCCGTCACGATCACCGTGGGTGGCGCCACCGCCCGGGAAATCCTGGTCATTGGCCAGAGCGCGAACCTGGCAAGCGCGCTCTCGCGCAAACGCTCATCGGACACTGTCAGCGACGTGTTGTCACGCGACGCCATTGGCCAGTTCCCCGACCAGAACGTTGCCGAATCGCTGCGCCGCCTGCCAGGTATCAACATCCTCAACGACCAGGGCGAGGGGCGCTTTGTCTCGATCCGTGGTCTCGATCCCGAACTCAACTCGACCTCGCTCAACGGCGTGCGCCTGCCTGCGCCCGAATCGGACGTGCGCTCGGTTGCGCTCGACGTCGTGTCGAGCGACATCATCGAATCGATCGAAGTGAAGAAGTCGCTCACGCCCGACATGGATGCCGACACTATCGGCGCCTCGGTCGAGATCGAAACGACCAGCGCGTTCGCGCGCAAGAAGGACCTGCTGACCGCGAAACTGGAAGGCAGCTACAATGACTATTCGGGCGATGTGACGCCCAAGGGCAGCTTCGATTTCGCGACGAAGCTGTCCGACGCCGTCGGAATTTCAGGCGGCATTTCGTATTACAAGCGCAAGTTCGAAACCGACAACATAGAAGCAGACGACTGGGTCGATGCCGGCGGCGGCGTCTTCCCTGCAACGGTCGAGTACCGCGATTACGACGTCGAGCGCGAACGCATCAGTGGCACTCTGGGCCTCGATTTCAAGGTTGGTGGCAGCACCGAGCTTTACGTCAAGGGCACCTTCAGTCAGTTCGACGACCAGGAATTCCGCCGCCGTACGACGTTCGACCTTGGCGATTTCGAAGACGACGGCCCGAGCAGCTTCAACAGCGCGAACGCCACCTTCTCCGACGCCGACCAGGAATACACGGTTGAGCGCGACATCAAGGATCGTTTCGAGCGCCAGCGGATCTGGTCGATCGTCGCTGGCGGTGAAACGCACAACGACGGCTGGCACCTCGAATACCTCGCGAGCTATGCCAAGGCGTCAGAGAAGGAATCCGGCTCACTCGACCCGGTCCAGTTCGAGCGAGATTTCGACGGTGACGGCGTGGTCGTCGGCTTCGACTATTCCGACCCACGTGTGCCGATATATTCGGTTGCTGGCAACGTAGGGGCATTCTCCGATCCTGCCGGGTACGAACTCAACGACATCGAGCTGACCAAGCTCTCGGACTCGCAGGACGAGGAATGGTCGGTGAAGTTGGACGTTGGTCGCGAGATATTCCTCGATTCTGGCACGTTCACCGTACAGGCCGGTTTCAAGGGCCGTTGGCGCGACAAGAGCTATGCCAAGGAAGTCGAGTTCTACGAACATGACGACCTAGCACTACTTTGGCAGAAATGTGATTTTTGGGATTCCCAAAAGGAGATTTCCCTGATTCATGGGGAGCCAGCTTTTATGGAGGCTGGCGATGTCAGAGGATTGGCGCAATGATCTTGAGGTTTGGCTGACGCCATTTTTGTCGGCGTTGCGGCACAAGGCGCGGAAGCGTGTGTGCCCGGCCTATATCGCGGGATTGATCGGCCCCGGTGACCGCAAGAGCGTGCAGCCGATGGCGGCTCGTGATGGTGAGTTTGGCTACGACCAACTGCATCATTTCGTCGCGGACGGGGTGTGGGATAGTGCGCCGCTCGAGGCTGTTCTTCTGAAGGAAGCCGATCGTCTGGTTGGAGACGAAGCGGGATATCTGGTCATTGACGATACTGCCTTGCCGAAGAAGGGCCGTCATTCGGTCGGCGTGGCTGCGCAATACGCCTCCTCCCTTGGCAAGACCTCGAACTGCCAATCCCTCGTTTCGGTGACGCTAGCGTCCGGGGAGGTTCCGGTGATGGTGGGCCTGCGGCTCTTTTTGCCTGAAAGCTGGACGGACGACGCCCCCCGCATGGAGCGCGCCCGTGTCCCCCAGGAGCGACAAGTCGCTCGCACAAAGCCGGAGATCGCTATCGAGGAGATCGATCGGGTCATTGCCTCGGGCACTCGGTTCGGCTGCGTTCTAGCCGACGCCGGCTACGGGGCGAGCGGCCCCTTCCGCCAGGCTCTGAGCGAGCGTGGTTTGCGGTGGGCGGTGGGCATGTCACGGCGTCAGAATGTCTATCCGGCAGACACCGGGCTGATCTTTCCCGAGGCAGCAACAGGCAGGCGCCGCAAATATCACGTCCCCGACCGCACCGCCGTTTCTGCCGAAAAGATGCTGGGAGAAGAAAAATGGAAGAAAATCAGCTGGCGACGCGGGACCAAAGGCAAGCTGACCTGTAAATTTGCGGCATGCCGCGTCCGGGTGGCCGATGGCCACAGGCACCGCATGAGTGACGGGCGGGTCCAGGCCATGCCCAGCGAGGAGGAAGTCTGGCTGGTGGGGGAACGGCGCGAAAGCGGAGAGCAAAAATACTATCTCTCGAACTTGCCAGCCGACACGCCGATCAAGGCGCTCGCCGGTGCCATCAAGGCGCGGTGGATCTGCGAGCAGGCGCATCAGCAGCTGAAGGAGGAACTCGGTCTCGACCACTTTGAGGGCCGATCATGGACCGGACTACACCGACACGCGCTGATGACGATGATCGCCTATGCCTTTCTTCAGTCCCGCCGTCTAAGCGCAGCGGGGCGGAAAAAAAAGAAACTCGGGACCGCCGCCGCAACCGACCATGCCTGCCGTCAGGCAGGCGATAATCAACCTCTTCGCAAGACCGCCACCGACGATCTGCCCTCACTGCAATAAACTGGTTACAGCGACCGATCCGAATAATCTGCCAAAGTAGTGCTAGGGTCGAGACTCAATCACAGCCAGAAGGCGACGGCAGCGGCGAGGCTTACGGCGGATAGGAAGTTGCGGGCGAGCTTGTCGTAACGAGTAGCGATGCGGCGGAAGTCCTTGAGGCGGCAGAACATGGCCTCGACCCGCCAGCGGTCCTTGTAGCGGCGTTCGTCATACTGGATCGGGCGCTTGCGGTTGCGCCGTCCGGGGATCACCGGGATCGTGCCCTGCTCTCGTAAGGCGGCCCTGATGCGGTTCGCGTCGTAGCCACGGTCGGCGATCACCCGCTTCATGCCGATAGTTTCACCGATCAGTAGGTCTGCGCCTTTCACATCAGATGTGTTGCCGGGCGTCAGGACGAGGCGCAGTGGTCTTCCGAGAACATCGACAAGCGCGTGGATCTTCGTTGTCCTGCCTCCACGCGAGATGCCAATGGCATTGGCCCGCGCCCCCCTTTTGCGCCACCGGCAGAGCGGTGAGCCTTGATGTAGCTGCTGTCGATCTGGCCGGTCTCCGCGATCCAGCCTTGCTCGGTCAGCGCCGCCAGGATGCGCGTCCAGATGCCGCGGCGGCTCCACCGGTTCCAGCGATTGTAGACCGTCGTCGAAGGGCCGTATTCGGACGGGCAGTCCGCCCAGCGGCCACCACACTTGAGCATGTGGATGATGCCCGAGATCACCCTGCGATCATCGACCCGCCGCGCTCCGGGCTGGTTCTTCGGCAGGTGGGGCTCGATCGCCCGCCATGCTTCATCCGACAGCCAGAACAACGAACGCGACATCTCCAACAGCCTCCTGCTTCAGTGGAGACTCCCTGAATCAATGTACACGCCGATTTTCAAGAGGCTGATTGAGTTTGGACCCTAACGCTGGCCGACGTGGTCGGAGAGCAAACCTACCGCATAACCGACATCGGGCCGGTGGCGAGTTTCAAGGGGGCAACCAACTTCTTCTACGACAACCTTGGCCAGTTCGAGCTGCAGGACGTTGACACCCAGTTCGATTCAGCTGCCGACGATTATGCGGTGAGCGAGGACATCATGGCTGGCTACCTGCTCGGCCGTTACGAGACTTCCGCGCTGCGCGTCATTGGCGGTGTCCGCTACGAGCACACCTCGAACGATATATCCGGCAACCTCGTCACGCTGATCGAGGAAGACGGCACACTGCCCGATGGCTCAATCGCTGGCGACGACACCGTGTTCGTCACGCCCGTCATGTTCGAGAAAAAATACAGCGACTGGCTGCCAAGCCTCAACATTCGCTATGAGGCGCAGCCCGACGTGATCCTGCGTCTTGCCGGGTACAAGAGCCTTGTGCGCCCTAAGCTGTCCAAGCTCGCGCCGCGCTTCATGGTCGAGGAAAACGACGAGGGCGAGCGCGAGGGCGAATTCGGCAACCCGGCGCTCAAGCCCTACAAGGCGTGGAACTTCGATGCCTCGGCCGAATATTACTTCGGTCGCAACGCCGCGCTGACAGCCGCGTTCTTCTACAAGGACATCAAGAACTACATCGTCGATACAGTGCGTGAGGACGATACCTTCAACGGCATTGCCTTCAACGAGGCGGTGATCCCGATCAATGGGCCGAGCGCGGAGGTTTGGGGAATCGAACTGGGCTTCTCCAAGGCGTTCACCGAACTACCCGAGCCGTTCGACGGGCTGCTAGTCCAGGCAAACTATACCTACACCGACGCCAGCGGCATGGTCCCGATAGACGGTGACGCCACCGACCTTCGCAAGATCAGCCTGCCGTCCACCTCGAAGCACACCGCCAATGTGACGCTGGGCTATGAGAAGGGGCCGTTCTCGATCCGGCTGGCTGGCACTTACCGCGACAAGTACCTCGACGAGATGGGCGACGAGGCGGATTTCGACCGCTACGTCGACGATCACTTCCAGCTCGATCTCAGCGCGAAATACCGTGTCAACGACACGATCCAGCTCTATTACGAGTGGGTGAACATCAACGACGCCAAATACTTTGCCTACAACACGCTGGGCGGCGGCCAGAACCTCTACCAGTACGAGCGCTATAACTGGACGATGAAGTTCGGCGCGCGGCTGACGTTCTGATGCGCGTGCTTGTTTCTCTTTCGGGCGCAGTGGCGCTCGCGGGCTGCGCGATGACTCCACCGGTCAATTCGCTCCCGGCGGTGGTCGTCTCCGCTTCGGGCGAGACCGAGCCCGTCGGTACCGCCAATGCCGACGCGGCGGACGATCCCGCAATCTGGCGCAATCCCGCTGACCCGGCGCAAAGCCTGATCGTCGCGACCGACAAGAAAGCGGGGCTTTACGTCTACGGCTTGGACGGCAAGCAGCGCGGGTCCTTCGCGGCGGGACTGGTCAACAATGTCGACCTCGTCGATCTTGGTGAGGCGGGATTGATCGTCGCTGCGAGCGACCGCAACGACCCGGCCAATGCGGCGATACAGGTCTTCCGTCTCGATACCGCAACCGGCGAACTCTCGCTACTCGGCAAAGGGCAGGTGGGGGCGGGCGAAGGGTACGGTTTCTGCATGGCTCGGATCGGCGATGAGGTGCGCACCTATTCGCCGTTGAAGAACGGCACTGTCAGCGAGATCGCGATCGATCTTGTGCCAGCGCTTTCCTTCCGCCCGCTGCGTACCCTGCGCGTTGCCACCCAGCCCGAAGGCTGCGTCGTCGATCCGCGTGACGGCACGCTTTATGTCGGTGAGGAAACGCGTGGCATCTGGCGTTTTGCGCCCGGTGCAACCGAAGGCGAACTCGTCACTGAAACCGACGGCAAGCAATTGGTCGCCGATGTCGAGGGGCTGGCGATCTGGCCCGAAGGCGAGAACGGCGGGTTCCTTGTCGCCTCGAGTCAGGGCGATAACGCCTACGCGCTTTTTCGCCTGCCCGGCATGGAACCAGCCGGTCGCTTTCGCATTGCCGCTGGCACATACGGCGCGACGCAAGAAACCGACGGGATAGATCTCGTACCCGGCGATTTCGGAACTGCCTACCCAAACGGGCTGTTCGTGGCCCAAGACGGCGACAACCGGCCCTACGCGCAAAACTTCAAGCTGGTATCTTGGCAGGCGATCCTTGAAGCGACAGGTAATCAGTAAAGGCATTGGGGCAATGAACACCGACAGGCGAACGTTCCTTGCAACCGGCAGCGCGTTCGCCGCGCTGCTTGCCAGCGGCTGCGTCGCGCGACAGTCGGCGTTGACCGGCGCGACCTCGGCCAGCCCTTACGGCGCGCTGAAGCTGGACCCGGCGGGCCTGCTCGACCTGCCGGAAAAGGGCTTTTCGTACCGCGTGATCTCGCGCCTTGGCGACGCGATGGACGACGGTGGCACTGTGCCAGATCGCGCGGACGGGATGGGCTGTTTCGATCTCGGCGGCGGCAAGATCGCGCTGGTGCGCAATCACGAACTGAAAGTGCAGCACGACGCGGGTGGCGCGCTCGCCTCGGGCTTTGACAAGCGCATCGGCGGCGCGGTGCTGCCTGGCGGGACGACCACGCTGGTGCTCGATGCCGCGACGCTTGAAGTCGAACGCGAATACCGCTCGCTCGCGGGCACGATCCGCAATTGCGCCGGTGGCATCACGCCCTGGGGCAGTTGGCTGTCCTGCGAGGAAGATGTCACGCGCGCGGGCGAAGGCGTTGGGCACGATCACGGATGGGTGTTCGAGGTTCCAGCGACGGCGCCTGGTCTGATTGATCCGGTTCCGGTCAAGGCGATGGGGCGTTTCAATCATGAAGCTGCGGCGGTCGATCCCGAAACCGGCATCGTCTACATGACCGAGGATCGCGACGACGGCCTCGTTTACCGATTCATTCCAAACACGCCCACCAATCTCGTCAATGGCGGCAAGCTCCAGGCGCTCGCGATGGACGGCATTGCCGACAGCCGCAACTGGAACGATGCGGCGCTGGCTACCGGCACCATGCGAAGCGTCCGCTGGGTCGATCTCGATAATGTCGAAAGCCCAGACGACGACCTGCGTCTGCGCGGCGCCGCGAAAGGGGCAATGCTGTTCGCGCGTGGCGAGGGCATTCATATGGGCGCTGGCGAACTCTATTTCTGCTGTACCTCCGGTGGCGCGGCTAAGCTAGGACAGGTGTTCCGGTTCGTCCCTGGCGCCGACCGGCTCGAGCTCTTTTTCGAAAGCACGTCTCCCGACCAGTTCAACTACGGCGACAACCTCACCGTGTCGCCTAACGGCCACCTGATTGTGTGCGAGGACCAGTATACCGACGTGGTCGATAACCACCTGCGCGGCATTACGCCGGATGGGCTTGCCTATCCGTTCGCGCGGCTACGCACCCAGACCGAGCTTGCCGGGGCCTGCTGGTCGCCCGACGGGCGAACTCTATTCGTCAATGCCTATAGCCCGACCGCCACGCTGGCCATTTCCGGGCCATGGGTGAGTTGACCCACTCGCCGTCGGCCTTGCCATATCGATTGCATTTGGCGTCTCCAGCCCGGCACTCGCTGATGGCGATGTTCGCTGCAATGCGGGGCCGCAAGACAAGTGGCAGCCTGTCACCAAGCTGAAGAAACAAGCCTGGCTGGAAGGTTGGGAAGTGCTCAAGGTACAGGTCGAAAGGGACTGCTACGAGGTCGGCTGCTCAACCAGCATTTCCTCGAAGGATGGAAGCGCTTCGATCCCGAGGGCCGAAAGAATCGCGGGCTGCTCAGTTTGATGCGGCGCCATCGATGGAAGCTAAGCGAAGAACAGCGCAAAAGGCTGGCCGTCTACCTGAAAGCCAATCCGGTGCTCGAAGCCCTCTACACTGCCAAGCAGGACATGGCCCTCCTGCTGACGCAAAAATCCCTCAATGCCAAAAAGGCCAGCCAGCTTATCCCCGACCTGCTCAGGCTGATCGATCAGTTCGCCGCCAGCCCCCTCAAGTCCCTCGCCGATACCCTGACCAGCTGGCTCGAGCCCGTCGCCCGCATGTGGCGCTTTTCCAGGAACAATGGAATCACCGAGGGCTTTCACACAAAGATGGAGATGATCTCGCGCCGCGCGTTCGGCTTCCGCAACTTTCACAACTACCGCTTGCGCGTGCTCGCTCTTTGCGGTTGGAATGGCGTCATCAATCGGGTCTGATCCACCCTCATCCCCCGTTCACGGGGAAGAGCCCGAATTTTTTGGGATGATCTGGGATGGCCTGAATAAGGCCGTGGTGCCCGGGGGCGGGATCGAACCACCGACACTGCGATTTTCAGTCGCATGCTCTACCAACTGAGCTACCCGGGCACGGGCTCCGCAAGGCCGGTCGGCCTGCTGGCGAGCGGCGGCTATAGGCAGGCCATTTCGTCCTGTCCAGTGGCTTTATCGCCCTATTTTTGCGTATCAGCCTTCGTCGAAACGATCATCGTCAGCGGTCCCATCGGGCGGCTGGTCAACCGGCACGCGGTAGCCCTCATCGAACCAGCGGTTGAGGTCGCGGTCGCGGCAACCGCGACTGCAAAATGGCTTATATTCCTCGACGCGCGGTTTGCCGCAGAGCGGGCACCGGCGCGGCCTTGCGAAGGCCTCATTGGGCATGACCTGCTCCTCTCATGGCGGCGTCAACCGCGATCGCGACCGGTCGCCCCGTGCGCCGCTCAAGTTCGGCGATCCAGCCAGGATGCGTCCTGATATGATCGGCAACGGCCGGACGCGCGGTGAGTTGCAAAGGTCCGTGGCCAACGGCGCGCTCGGCCTGGCGGAGCAGCGCCGCCGCGTCGGTCGCGGCCGCGCCGAAACGCACCTGCTCGACGAGCGATGGCCGCTCGCGCCGGCGGACGATCTGCAGGAAGCCGAAGCCATTGGTCGCGGTGCGCTCGAAGGGCTGAGGCAGCAGCGCGTCGATCAGCGCATCGATCGCCTGCCGCTCGGCGCGTCCGGGAAGCGAGGGAAAGTCGATACCGATCGAGCCGCCAATATCGCAGCACCGGATAAGGTGCGCCGCCGCCGCCGCTCCCGCCTTGGCAAGCGCGAAGCCATCGCCCTCGCCGTCGATGTCAATGAGCAGCATAGCGGGCGTTGCGTCGACCCACAGCGCGCCGCTTGCAAACGGCCAATGCCCCGTGCGCACATGGTCGATAAGCTCTGACCAGCCGGCCTCCTCGAAAAGGTCGCCCCCCCTTGCCTGCGCATCGGTGACAGGAAGGCCCGCCGCCTCGATGCGCGCCCGCAGGTCGGGACCATCTGAAAGAGGGGTTCCCGCCTCGGCAAGGCGGGCCCGGGCGGGCTTGTCGCGCCCGCGCTCGCGCAGGGCCATGCGCGTAATCTCAACGGTAAGACGCGCGCCGATCGAGGCGCCCGGAGGCACGCCACCGATAGTCGCCGCCGGTTCGCCAGGCGCATCGAGAAGGAGCCGGCCCGCTTCAACGAGCCGCGCGCCGAGCACGGCACCGACGCGGGGGCCTTCGCTCTCGCGCTCGAGCCGCGCCTCGATGATCCGGCCGTCCTCGATGAGCGCGGCGCGCGCTTCGCCGATTCCGGCCTCGTAGACCCACTCAGCCAAGCGGCACGCCAGCGGCGCTCAAGAGCGCGCGCGTCTCGAAAAGCGGCAGGCCCACCACGTTCGAATGGCTCCCCGAGAGGAAACGTACGAACGTCTCGGCGCGTCCCTGGATGGCATAGCCACCCGCCTTTCCCATTCCCTCGCCGCTTGCGACATACCAGTCGATCTCCTCGGGGCTCAGCACCTTGAAGGCAACGACCGTATCGACAACGCGCACACGCGGTTTCCCGTCCGCATCGACGACGCAGACACCCGACCAGACACGGTGCCGGCGGCCCGAAAGCAAGCCGAGCATGCGCCGTAAGTCGGCCTCGTCGGCGGGCTTTTCGAGAATGCGGCGTCCGGCGGCGACGGTCGTATCGCCCGCGAGTACGACCTCGCCGGCAGCGCGCTTTACTGCAAACGCCTTGCACTCGGCGAGGCGGGCGACATAGGCGCGCGGAAGCTCACCCTTCTGCGGGGTTTCATCGATGTCGGGGGCGACGATGCGGGTGGGCGTCACGCCGATCCGCGCCAGCAATTCGCGCCGGCGCGGGGAAGTCGAGGCCAAAACCAGATTTCGCATGGGGGCGGAAGGTAAGGCCGCGCCGCTCACTTGAAGCGATAGGTGATCCGACCCTTGGTCAGGTCATAGGGGGTGAGTTCGACGAGCACTTCGTCGCCCACCAGCACGCGGATGCGGTTCTTGCGCATCTTGCCGGCCGTATGGCCGAGAATCTCGTGGTCGTTTTCCAGTCTGACGCGGAACATCGCGTTGGGAAGCAATTCGACCACCTGGCCGCGCATTTCCAGAAGTTCTTCTTTCGCCATCTATCCTCTATGGGCTCGAAATTTCAGGATGCGCGCCCATAACGCCAAATCGGCGCAATGGAAAGCAATCTGTCGAGTGCGCCCTCATTCTCTCTTTTATGCACCGGACCCAATCATCCGTTGCGCCAAAAGGCTCAAGCCGCGCCCGGGTACAACCCGAAGCCGCCGCACCCGAGAACTCAAGGATCAATGAACGAGGCGGAGCTTGCGCGCGATCCGCCAGCCGATCGTTTTAGCGCGGGCATGGGCCGGCCAGCGCGGCGGCATGGCGGGGTCAAATCCCATGCGCCGCAGCGCCGCGTTGGCCGCATGCGCCTCGGATTCGCGGTAGCTCCATTCGCTGCGCCAGGTGATCGAGAGCGAGATCGAGGGCGCGTCGCCATTGGCGACGAAATGCGGCGCCATCACCGGCATCAGCACCGCATCACCCGGGCCAAGCGGCACGCGCTGCTGTCCGCCTTCGAAGCTATCCTCCCAGGGCAGGTTTCGGTGACCGCCCGTGTGATAGCGCTCATGCTCGATGCGGTGCGCAAAGCGCTCGTCGCCTGCAGGCCAGACATTCATCACCTTGCGCCCCTTGAGCTGGAGCAGGATATTATGCTCAGGGTCGAAATGATAAGGGGTGATCGAGCCTGGCGACGAGATGAAGATAAAGCCCTGGGGGGTCAGCATCGCCCCGGTGCGCGGCTCGACGACAGGTTTCAGCTCTGCAAGCAGACCAAGCAGCAGATCGCGATAGGCGGGCTCGCTTTCGATGTTCTTGAGCACGGCCCAGCTCCGGTTCGTGTCGATCGTGCGGATCGTCTCGCCGATCGAAAGGCCGTTCGAGGGCACCTCTTCGGGTCGGATGCCGACCGGCAGGTCTCCGGGATTATATTCGACCTGCGCCGCGGGCAGCCGCTCGCCGAGATCGGCGAGCGCCACAAGCGACAGCAAGGGGTGGTCAGGCAATCGGTGACGGAGGAGGCCCGCCTCCAGGGGATAGAGGCGCTCCATCGCGTTCAGCGCTTCGGCAGGAAAAACGGGGCGAGAGATGGCTTGATGCACAGTCATGGCTGGTCCTGGATTTCGGCGGAACGCTTCCAGCGCCGCCATAAGGTTTCCACTTGGCGCAGCGCGGCGAAGCGCATGCGGTCGGCACGCCCCCCAAGCGGCACATTGACCCAGACGAGACGGCGCCGCTCGCGCCAGACGCTGTCGATCATGGGATGACCCGGCGCAGCGCAGCTGTCGGCCCAGGCAATTCGGGGATCGTTCAAGAGGTCAAGATTGGCCTGCTGAAGCAGCACGCCCGGCGAAAAGCGGGAATAATCCTCGTCGAACGCGGTCTTGAAGGAAAAGCCGCCGGGCGGCGAGAGGAAGCTCACCAGCATGGCGATCGGACGGCCGTCAAGATCAAGAGCGCGCAGATCAAGCCTGCCGGCAGCCGCCGCGCCCGTCAGCATCGCGCGAAACCAGGCTTGCGTATCGGCGTGGCTGGCGAGCGCGGAGCCCGCGCGTCCTTTCCAGCCGCGCGCCTCGAGCTCAAGGAAGGCATCGAGCCACGGGTCGAGCGCCTCGCCCTCCTGCCAGCGGCGAAAGGCAGGCGCGCCCAATTCCGCGAGCCGGCTTGCCTGCCTCCGCAACTCCTTGCGCTTTTTCGCGCGGACCGCTGCATCCCAATAGGCCTCGGGCGACAGATCGCTCTCGAGAAGCGCGCGCTCTTCGCGGTGGACCGTCACGGCCTCGCCGCCGCGCGCACGCGCCGCCTCGACGAGCGCGCGGTGGAGCGGCCCCTCCTCGGTGAGCCGCGGCAGATGGAGGAGCGTGCGCGCCCAAGGGGCCGCGTCGCACCATCCGAGCAGGATCGACCAAAACAATGTCTCGCATCCCGCTCGCACTAGCGGGGCGCCGTGAAAATGATTGGGATGCGCCCACCCCGCGACATGGCGCAGCGGAAGGCGCCCGTAGCGGGTCGCGGCGGCAAGAGGCATGACGCCGATCACCGGCCCTGCATGTCCATCGCGGACGATCACCAGCCGCGCTTGCCGGTCGGGGTCGAGCAAATGAAGCGCCGATTGGAGGCACCAGCGCTCGGCAAAGGGATTGGGCTCGCTCGCCTCTGCTGCGAGCGAGTCCCACGCGGCGGCCAAGTCGCTCGAAAGCGCGAGCGGGTCGGCAACGCGCACCGTAACCGGCGAAGCGCCGGCAGGCACCAGCGTGCCATCGACAGGAAAGGCGGGATGGACCGTCATCGGTGGCGAGCCTAGCGGCCAAGGGTTAAGATGCGGTGGCTATCGGGAGCGATCCCCGCGCGCAGGCGGGGCGGCAGCGGTCAGAGCCCGAACAGCCTGGCCAGCGACTTTTCGAGCATGAAATATTGCCAGATCAGCCGCCCGTGATCGCGCCTGCCCGACTGGTGCGCCGCGACGACGCGCTCGATTTCGGCCATGTCGAACCAGCCCGAGCGCGCAAGCGTCGAGGAGGTGGCGAGCGCGCGGGCCTCGCCCGCGAGCGCCCCGCGGAACCATTGCGAAACGGGCGTCACGAACCCCATTTTGGGGCGATAGAGAATGTCGCGGGGCAGATAGGGCTCCATCGCGCGCTTGAGCACTGCCTTTCCGGTTGTCCCCTTGACGCGCATTGCGGCGGGGAGGCTCGCGGCAAATTCGACAAGGCGGTAGTCGAGCAAGGGCTCGCGCGCTTCGAGGCTCACCGCCATGCTCATCCGGTCGGTCTTGGTCAATATGTCGCCGGGAAGCCAGATCTTGAGATCGGCATATTGCGCCCGGTCGAGGGGCTCGCGCGCCGGTGCCTTGCTCATCGCCTGCCAATAGCGCGCCTCGGCAACATGATCGCCGAGCGCCCGGCGGGCCGCATCGTTGAAGAGCCGCGCGCGCTGCGCAGGGCCCGTCACGCCGACCGCCTCGGCATAGCCTTCGGCTCCGCTTTTTGAGAGGCTCGCGAGCGTCGCGCGGGCGCGCAGCGGACGCGGCGCCCAGTCCATCTGCGGCCAGACGCGCGCGAGCGGGCCGAGCACGCCCTGGCGCAGGAAGGACGGAATCATTCCGCGCAGCCGTTCTTCCTGGTGCTGGAAGACGAGCCGCCGATAGCCGGCGAAAGCCTCGTCGGCGCCGTCCCCCGAGAGTGCGACCGTCACCTCCTCGCGCGCGAGCTCGCAGACCCGATATGTGGGCAGCGCGCTGGCATCGGCGAAGGGCTCGTCAAACATGTCGGCGATGCGATCGACGAGCGCGAAGTCGGCGGCGGCAACCTCGCGCGTCCTGTGGTCGGTCGCGAAGCGCTCGGCAATCTTGCGCGCATAGTCCGTTTCGTCGAGCGCGGCCTCGTCGAAGCCGATCGTGCAGGTCTTGACCGCCTTGGCGCTCGCCTCCGCCATCAGCGCGACAACCGCGCTAGAATCGACCCCGCCCGAGAGAAAGGCGCCGAGCGGCACGTCGGCGACCATGCGATCGCGCACCGCAGCGCGCATCAGATAGAGGAGATGTTCCGCCGCTTCGTCCTCGCTCGCGCGAATGCGCCGCGAAAAGTCGGGCGCCCACCAGGAGGAGGGTGCGGGCAGCGACTTGCCCCGTTCAAGGAGGAGAAAATGACCGGCGGGAAGCTTGTGCACCCCGGTGACAATGCAATTGTCGTCGGGGACGTAGCCGAGAGCCAGGAAATCCTCGACCGCTGACAGATTGGCCTCCTGCCGCAGGAGGGGGTGGCGCAGCAATCCCTTGAGCTCGGATGCAAAGGCAATCGAGCCGTCCGAAAGCCGGGCGTAGTGAAGCGGTTTCACCCCGAGCCGGTCGCGCGCGAGAAACAAGGCGCCGCGAGCGCGATCGTGGAGCGCGAAGGCAAACATGCCGTTGAGGCGCGACAGGCAGTCCGCGCCCCACTGCCGCCACGCCGCGATGATCACCTCGGTGTCGCCGCTGGTGCGGAAGCGGTGCCCATGATCCTCAAGTTCAGCGCGCAACTCGCGGAAATTATAGATTTCGCCGTTGTAGGTGAGCGTCACTTTCTCATCGTCGCTCGCCATCGGCTGCGGGCTGCCCGCGATGTCAATGATCGAGAGGCGAAGATGCGCAAGCCCCACGCCCGGCGCCGTCCACACGCCCGATCCGTCGGGTCCGCGGTGACCCATCGGCTCGAGCATCGCGCGCAGCCGCGCAGGATCGACCGGCTTTGCCGTTTCCAGATGATAGAGGCCCGCAATCCCGCACATGCGCGCGATGCTCTAACGGCTTTTCAGCGCGCGGTCAGCCATCAGTTGCGCCCCGCCTGACGCTGCGACGAAATCGGCGATCGCGCGCGCGCCGCCCTCGCCTTCCTCGCTCGAGACGATGATCGAGAGCGCGCGCGGATCGCCGCCGAACAGGCGCGCTTTGAGCGCGGCGAGTTTCGCGCGGCGCGTGCTCCCCGTCGCGCGGCCGCCGACGACATACCAGGTCGCTGCATCGCGCAGCACCGGTCCGCGGTGCAAAAGCCGCTCGGTCTTCGCCCCTTCAATCGGTGGCAGCGATGCGCTCCACGCCCACGGGCCCGCAGGATCGATCGCCCCCTGGCCGTAAGCCGCGACCTCGCGCCCTTCGGCCTGCCGCTCATAGCCCCCGATCGCGGCGGTGACGCGGCGACCATCAGCATCAGCGAAATGACGCAAATGCTCGCGGTCTGCCCCGTCGAAGCGCGGAGCCCAGACAATGCGCTGTGATGTGGAAACGCTCCAGCCGGGTGGCGCCTCGATCGTCATCTCGGCGGGAAGCGGCGCCGCGCGTGCGGCAGAAAGGGCACCCCATGCGGCGAAAAGCAAGGGGATCGCAAGCGCAGCAGGCAGCACGGCTTTCGCGGGAGCGACAAGGCCCGGCCGTCCCTTAAGCCCCGCGATATCGACCGCTGCGTCATTCGCGGGCCGGTCGAACCAGCGCCGCGCGGCGAACATCACCGCGAAGATGACGAGGCCGAAGAAGATCCAGCCGTAAAGGACATGGTCGATCCCGCCCGCGGCCTCGATGCCCCAGATCTCGGCGGCGATCATCGTGCCAAAGGCGCGCAGCGCATTGGCGAGGATCGTCGCGGCGAGCGCTGACGCGACAAAGACGATCCGCCGCGTCCAGCTCAGAAAGCAAAGATGCGCAGCAAGCAGCGAATAGGCGAGCATCGCGATCAGGAAATTGACGCCCGAGCAGGCTTCAGCGACCTCGAAGAAGCCCGCGCGCGTCGTGATGAACACCCCTTCCATCTCTGCCGTGCGTCCCACAAGATGAAGAAGCGCAAGAGAGATATGCGCGGTCAGCGTCTGGAGCAGCGGCACGAGTTCCTCGCCGAAGGGCACGAGGAGCAGCGCATAGGCGAGCGGAAACAGGAGCGCGCGCACCAGCCGCGGCCCGAGCGTCACCGCGACCGCCCCCTGGAGCATCATGACGAGGGCGAGCTGCCGGAAAAGAGCAAGCGCGGCCGCCTCGCCGACCAGCCACAAGGCGCTGGAACCCCCGATCCATGCCAGCGCAGGCCACCAATAGGCGGGGGTCAGCGCCCTCAGGAGCGCCGCGCGCTGCGCGACGAGCCAGCCAATGATCGGGAGCAGGAGCAGGCAGTGGCTGAAGGTCGAACTTGTCCACCAAATGGCCGCCATGTCGGCGGCATCCTCACGAAAGAGGATGAGGAGCGCCGACGAAAGCGCCGCAAGCGCTGCAAGATGCCGCTGCCAGAGCGACCAGCTGCCGGGACGCGAAAGAGCGCGCGCGATCATGCCGCGAGTCCCAGCAGCCGCCCGAGCGGCTCGAGCCGCGCCTCCCAGCCATAGCGGGCGATCATCCGCTCGCGCGCGGCCGCGCCCATGCGCGCGCCCCGCTCCGGATCATCGAAAAGCGAGCAGACCGCAGCGGCCATCGCTGCGGCGCCGTCGGCCACGATGAGATGCGTGCCGGCTTCGGCATCGATCCCGGTCGCGGCGGCGCTGCTTGCAACCACGGGGCGCGCCATCGCCATCGCCTCGAGCAGCTTGTTCTGGACGCCGCGTGCGAGTAGCAGCGGCGCGACCACCGCATCGGCGGCGGCGAGCCACGGCCGAACGTCAGGGATCTGGCCGGTGACGCGAACGCCGGGGCATTCCTCGAGCGCGCGCACCTCGGCGGTTGGTGCACGGCCGACAATCGCAAAGCGCGCCTCGGGGTGCCGCTCGCGGACCCTCGGCAGGATATCCTTCGCAAACCAGCGCACCGCGTCGATATTCGGGCGATAATCCATCTGGCCGGTGAAAACCGCAAGCGGCCCCTCGCCCTCCCCCACTCTTGCCAGCGGCTGTGCGGGGTCAAAGCGCCTGGTATCGATCCCGTTTCCGACCGCGCGGACGCGGTCGGCGCCAAGCCCGGTGCGCTCGCGAAACAGCGCAGCCTCTGCTTCGCTGACGAATAGGCTTGCATCGACAGCGCGCGCGATCTCGGCCTCGAAGCGGCCGAGCCGCTTCGCCTCGCGCGCATGGACCCAGCGCATCGGCCCTGGCCGGTCGTTCTCGGCATAGGTTGCGAATTTCGCCGAATCGACGTCGACAAAATCCATGATCAATCTGCCATCGAAACGCGCGGGCAGATATTGCGCCATCTGCCCGGAAAAGGCGACGATGTGGGTGATCGCGCGCGCGGGAAGCAGCGCATCGACATAGGCTGCAATCGCGCGGCTTCGAAAGAGCCTGTTCGACACGGGCTCGCCCCGCAGGACCGCCACGGCAAGCGCGAGCGGACGCGACGCCTTGCGCACCTCGATCGCAAGGCTCTTGCAGCGCGGCGCCATCCTGGCGCGCGCCAGCGCGGCTTCGGCGGCATTGTCGGCAAGTGCGGCAACATGGACCGGGGCGAGCCGGGTGAGCGCCTCGAACATGTGCCAGCTGCGGATCCTGTCGCCGCGGTCGGGCGGCCACGGCGCGCGGTGCACGAGGAACAATATTTCGGCCATCAGCCGAGCCCGCGCGCGATCAGCGGCCCGAGGCGGTTCGCCGCCCAAAGCGGCAGTTTCTTCCACGCCTCGACCTGCATCCGGTATCTGGCGCTGTTGGGATTGGTATCGCGGGGCTGCTCGCCGGGCGCGAGCCAGCGCGCATAGACGAGCGGTTCGGGCTCGAAGCCCCAGTTCTTCTTGTAGGAAAAGGGTCCGGTCCCGAACTTCGAGCGCCCGAAATCGAAGCGCGTGCATCCCCGTTCGCGCGCGCGGCCCATCAGCGCGTAATACATGAGCTCATTTGCGCGCAGGCGCCGCGCCTCGAAAGTACCGCCCCCCCAATAGGGCATCACCGCGCCGCGCCAGTAGAGGCTGAGAACGCTGGCGACCGGGCGGTCCCTCTCGCGCACGGTCAGGATTTCCGCATCATCGCCGAAGGCATCGAGGACGGCATCGAACAAGCCGCGCGGGAAGACCGGCGTCCCCAGATTGCGCACGCTTTCGGCGTAAACGCGGTAATGATCGCGCCGCTCGGCGTCATCGCGCCCGGTCGTGACGCGAAGATTGCCGGCGAGGGCCTTGCGCACCTCGGCGCGCTGCTTGCGCGGGATCGCCAGCAGTTCAGCCTCGTCATCTCGCGCAAGCCCGCGGGCAAAGCCCGCATAGACCCCCTCTTCACGATGCCACCCCGCGTCTTCGGGCAGCGGCCCGCCGCGGAGCTCAACCGAGGAGACGCCCAGCGATCGGGCAATGTCCGCGGCGCCTTCGGCGAGCGCCGCGCCCACCGCCGGGCTGTCGGCGAGAATCCCGCCGCCGACGGCAAAGCCGCTCGCGACGAGCGCCTCTCCGAAAATTCGCGAGCGGATATGGTGGAGCGGCAGCAGGCCCGTGAGCGCTCCTCCTGCATCTCGCGTCGTGACGAGATGGCAGCGATGTCCCGTCGCGTGCGTGATCGCCTCGCACCACAAGCGGCTGTGAAAGGGGCTCGCACCGCTATGCTGCGCGACATAGGCGTCCCACGCGGGCGCATCGCCAAGCGGCGCGGCCGATACGGAGCCGGCCGCCATATGCGCGGGCGCGTTCACGCCGCAGCGCGCCAGGGCGAAGCGCGGTCCCGCTGCGCAGGAACAAGCGCATCGGCGCGCGTCCATTCAAAGTCGGCGCAGAGCTTTCGAAGCTTGTCCGCCATCACCGAGAGGCCGCTATAGTGACGGATCCTCGACTTGATCGGCGCGTTCGCAACGCGCGGCTGGCCGGGATCGATCTCCCACGGGTGGAAATAGAGGATCGCCGGATGCCCCTCGGCATTCATCCGCGCGATCGCCCAGCGGGTGAAACCGTAAGGAAGGATCCGCATGAAGCCCCCGCCGCCCGCCGCCAGCGTCCGGCCGAGCGCGCGCGCGGTCGTCACGGGCCATTCGACAAGATCGCTGCCCGCGACCGGCCGCCATGCGTGGCGCGGGCTCTGCGGCCAGCCGTAATGATCGTGGACGACCGGGGCGACGCTCGACGAATAGGCATAGCCCTCGTCGGCAAGGATCGGATGCGCCCACGGCGTACGCGCATCGATCGAAAAGCTCGGGGCGCGGTAGCCCGAAACCGCGCTCCCGCCGGCATCTTCGAGGATCGCACGCGTCTTTTTAAGGTCGGCGGAAAATTCGTCGGGACTCATCGCAAAGACGCGCTTGTGGTCGTAGCCGTGGCTTGCAAGTTCGTGTCCCGCTGCGACGATGCGCCGGATCAGCGCGGGATAGCGTTCAGCAACCCAGCCGAGCGTGAAAAAGGTGCCGGTGACGCCGGCCTCGGCGAAAATCTCGAGCACCGCGTCGCAATTGGCCTCGACCCGGCATTCAAGATGCGGCCAGTCGGCGCGGTCGATCGTGCGCTCAAAGGCGCCGACGTGGAACCAGTCCTCGACATCGACCGACAAGCCGTTCTGCATCATAGGTCACCCCTGCCCATCTCCTGTGCGGCCGCCCGGCGCGCTCAGGCCGCCGCCCACGTCTGCGGCATCGGGCCAGCCATCGGATCGGGTGCGTTTTCCGGATCGCGCTCGACCCAGTCGATCAGGAGATCGAGCACGCGGCGGAGCGCAGCGTCCTGTTCGGCGATCCGGGCTTCGAGCCCCGCGATCTGGCGTTCGAGCGCAACGAGCTGCGCGTCGGAGCCGGCCGCAGGGGGGGACTCGGGCGGAGCGCTCGCAGCAACCGGCGCCGCGCCTTCGGCAGGGCGCGAGGCGTCTGCTGCACTGCTCGGCGCAAGTCCGAGCTGTTCGGCGACAAGCGAGCGCGCCTCGGCGAACCCGGTATCGGCCGCGAGCGGCGCGGCGAGCGCTTCGGCCTTTTCCGGCACGCCAAGAGCGATCGGCGCATCCTCGGGCGGCGCGAACGGCGCCGCTGCCGGACTTGCCGCTGCCGGGGCAGCAGACGGCGCGGGCCATTCAAGGACCGTATCGGGCTGGGCGGCGGGAGCTTCCACGGGGACGCCCACCAGCTCTGCCTGGTCGATCCCGCGGTCGGCCTCGATCTCGCTCACCACGTCGCGGACATGGGCCGAGGTGATGCGGCTCAATTGCTCGACCGCGCCCAAAAGCAGGAGGCGGCTCACCAGCACGTTGAGCTTGCGCGGAACGCCCTCGCTAAAGTCGAAAATCGCCTCGAACGCGTCCGGGCTGAAGCTCGGGTTGCCGGTCCAGCCGACCTTGCCGAGACGGTGAAGGATATAGGGCTCGACCTCCTCGGGCTCCATCGGGTCGAGGTGATGCGTCGCGATCACGCGCTGGCGCAGCTGTTCAAGCGTCGGCGAGTGAAACAGGGTGTGGCGGAATTCGGGCTGACCGAGGAGGAAGATCTGCAAGAGCGAATGGCCGCCGAGCTGGAAGTTCGAGAGCATCCTCAGCTCCTCGAGCGCGGATATGGCAAGATTCTGTCCCTCGTCGACGATGAGCAGCGTGCGCCGGCCTGCGCGGGCCTGCTCGCGAAGATATTGTTCCATCGAGCGCAGGAGCTCGGCTTTGCTCTCGCCTTCCCATTCGAGCCCGAACTGCTCGGCGACGAGGCGGAGGAGGTCATCGCCTTCGACCTGGGTCGAGACGAGCTTCACCGCCGTCAGCCGATTGGGATCGATGGTGTTCATCAGATGCCCGACAAGCGTCGTCTTGCCCGCTCCGACGTCGCCGGTGATGACGATGAAGCCTTCGCCCTGGGCAAGGCCATAGCCCAAATAGGACATCGCCTTTCTGTGCGTGCCGCTTTCAAAATAGAAATAGGGGTCAGGCGTCAGCTGGAAGGGGCGTCCGGTAAAGCCGTAATATTGATCGTACATCGCAGTTTCCCTTTGGGGTCCGGATCAGAAATTGTAGCGAAGGCCAATGAGCGCCGAGGCGATCAGCTCGCTGGCGAAACCATCCTGCTCGAAGGCCTGGAGCGAAGCGGCAGCGGTCCCGGTGAGTTCGCGCCACACGCGGCGCGAATAGGCGGCAGAAATACCCGCCGACTGCATGTCGCCAACCCCCGCCGCGCCGTAGTCGAAATAGCTCAAATAGCCCGAGAGGCTGAGATCGGACTGGGTATCGAGCTCGCGGGCAGCGGAGAGGAAGAGATAATAATTCTCGTCCTTGACGCCGTTGAGCGGGGCGAGCACCGAATTTGCAGGGACAAGCAGGCGGCGCTGGTCATAGCCGATGCCAACACCATAGCTCCAGCGGCCGAAGCGCGACGAGTAGAGCGCCTGGATGCCGCGATTGCGGAACTGAAGGCTGGTCGTGCTGCCGAACTGCGGGTTGAGACAGCCCGCGCCTTCCTCGCCGAACACGCAGGGGTTTATGCTGCCGTCGACGGGATTGCGCGTCGGATCAAACTGGGTGGGAAGCGAAGCGAGCCCGCCCGAGAGGCCGCGGCCAAAGCTCGAAAGCCCGTCATAGACACCGACGTGGATCGTCGTCGCGTGGTCGGGACGATAGGAGAAGCTGCCGGTGTAGATCGTGTCGCCGTAGCGGCGCCCCACGCGCGCGGTGAGCGAGGTGCGGCGGCTCGGCCGCCACATCACGCCCGCGTCCCAGATGAGCCCATCGGTGTCGAACGACAGCTGGCGCGGCTGCGACTTGTCGGTCACGAAGCGGCCGCTTGCATCGCGCACCGGCACGCCATTTTCGTCAAGCACCGGATCGCGCTGGCCGATCTCGATATCCTCATATCCGGCGCCGCCGAGCAGCGCGAGGGTCGGCCCAATCGGCACCGTCACGTCGGCGCGCGCATATTTGCCCTCGAAACGCTGGTCGAGCTGGCTTGCATCCTCGCGCTCATAGCCGCCCGACACCTGCCAGCCGAAGGGCAGCTCGCCGGGCCGCTGCCCGACGCTCGCCCAGGCTGCATGGTTGGTCGAACTGTCGAAATTGCCCCCGGGAAGACTGCCCGCGCCGTCGAGGTCGACCTTGGTATAGCCAAAGCGGTAGCCCGCGCCCACATCGAGGCTGCCGGCGCGCTTCGCGAGCGTCGGACCGGCATAGAGCGAATAGACATCGGCGATATTGTCGCCGCCGGTGACAAGGCCGCCGATGCCGCCGCCGTCGGCGCGCGTGCGCGTCGCGAGCGCCCCGCCTTCAAGGTTGAGCCCGCGCGCCACCTCGAGACGCCCCCGCGCAAGACCGCTCAGAATATCCGCGTCACCAAGCCCGCCCGCTTCGCCGAAGCGATGCTCGTAGCGCAGCGTCGCCGCGACTTCCGCGCGGCGCGTCGCGACAGCAGCATCCACGCCCGCCGCAATCGTGGTATAGGTGAGAACATCGCCGCCCTTGAGCTCGGTCGAGAGCACCTGCCCCACTTCCAGATAGGGGCTGACATCGACCGTGCGCCGCTTGCGCCGCTCGCTGCGCCCCGCCTCGCGCCCCTCGGCCGAGGGAGCTGCCGACGCGCCTGGCACGCTATCGCTGCCTCCCGCTTCGGATGAGAATTGGGCATGCGCCGTGCCCGCACATCCTGCGAGCAGCAAGGCTGCAAGCGCCGCGGCGCGGCGCACGAGGTGAGGGTCGGTGCGCATCAGGACGCGCCTCCTTGTCCGTAATAGGTGCCGAAACGGCGGCCGCCCGGGGAAAATTTGACCCCGTTGAGGAGAAGCTGGATGTGCGGGCAGGCCCCCATCAGCCCGATTGCATCGCGCAGCGAGGATTCCAGGGTTTCGTCGGCGCGCACGACCATGATCAGCTGACCGACATGACCCGCGAGCACGGCGGCCGGGGAGGCCGCGAGCACGGGCGGCGAATCGAGAATGAGGATGCGGCCGGGTGCCCCGGCCTCAAGTCTGGCAAGAAGCGCCTCGGTGCGCGCCGAGGCGAGCAACTCGGTGTCATGCATGTGCTGGGTGCCAGCAGGCATCACCTTCAGCCCGGCAATGTCGGTCTGGATCAGGCAGTCACCAAGCGGCAGGAGCGGATCGGCGAGCGCGTCCATCAGCCCTGGCCCTTCGTCCAGCCCCAGCGTCTCGAGCACGCTCGGCTTCGCGATATCGGCGTCGATCAGCAGCACGTCATGATCGGCCTCGACCGCGAGGCTGAGCGCAAGATTGACCGCCGAGAAGGTCTTGCCCTCACCCGGATTGGCCGAAGCGATGAGAACGCGGTGGCCGCGCGGCAGCACCGGGCGTCCCGGCGCGCCGGTGAAGTTGCGAATGATCTCGCGCTTCACGATGCGATATTCTTCCGAAATGCCCGTCACCGGTGCGTCGGGCACAATCATTCCGCGCGCCGCGAGGCGGTCGCGGTCGATTTTTCCTTGCCGCGCCGGCACAACGGCAGGCGCAGCGCGCGCAACCTCCTTGCGGGGCGAGGCCTTGATCGCGGGTGCCGCCTCGATGACGGGCTCGGCCTCGGCTGCCACTGCGGGTTCAACCCTGGGGGGCGCCTCGGCGGGAGACGCTCCGGTCCCTTTTGGCGCCTTCGCCTTTTTGGGAGGTTCTGCCGGCAGGCCGCTCACGTCGATCGTCGGCGCGCCCGCGGCGGGGTCGATGCCGAAGATGTCGGCGGCGCGTTCGAGCAGCGAGGGCTGGCGCTTGACGGGGCGATGTTCGTTCATGTCCGGTCCCCTCAGGCCACCATGCCGCGCTGGACGAATTCGGCGATGAGCAGCAGCGCATAAAGCCCGACAAGTGCGCCGCCGCCGCTCGCGAGCCAGACGAGCTTCTTCTTGCGCTCGACCTGGCGCTCGGGTGTGACCACCTCGGTGATCGACCCGATGACCGGGAGCCCGCTCGCGCGCTCGAGGCGCGCGGCGGTCGGATAGCTTGCACGCACCTGGGCCAGGCCAAAGGCTGCCCCGACGCCCCCGCCGATCCCGGCGAGGAGCACAATGGTGAGGAACAGGGGCCGATTGGGCGCGGCAGGGCTGGTTGGCTTCGAGGGCGGGTCGAGGAGCTCGACCTTGATGGCATTGGCCTCGGTCTGCACCTCGCCGCGCAGGCGCACCTGTTCGCGCTGCCCGAGAAGCTTGTCATATTGCGCCTTGAGCGCCGTATATTCGCCGTTGATCCGGTCATATTCGGCCGCGATGCCGGGGTTCTGGATCTGCTGCGAGGTGATCCTGGCGATGTCGCTCGTGAGCTGCGCCTTGCGCGCGCTGAGCGCGCTCACTGTCGCCTGGCGCTCGGCGCGCATCGCGGCGAGCGAGGCATAGGCAGGGTTCTGGGCGTTGCCGCCCGCTCCGCCGCTGCCTTCGCGATCGGCCTGCGCCTTCAAGGAGGCGATCTGGCTCTTGATCGCGATGATGTCGGGGTGGGCGTCGGTCAGCCCGCGCGCGCGCATTGCGGAAAGTTCGTTCTGCGCGCCCGCGAGCTGCTGCCTTGCGACACCCGCCCCGGTTGCCGACATGCCCGGAACATTGATCGTCGCCGGCGTCGAGGCGAGCTGACTGTTCGCTGCCGCGAGCGCCGCCTGCGCTGCGACCAGCTGCGATTCAATCTGACCGAGCTCCGCCCGCGCTGCCTCTACCCGCTGCGCGGGCGAACCCGATCCGCCTGGGATCAGGCCGATATTCTGGGCCTCGAACGCCGCGCGGCGCGCTTCGACCTCACGCAGGGCCTTCTCGCGATCGGCAATCTGCGCATCGAGGAATTTCAGTCCCTCGCGCGCGTTCACGCGGCCGCCGCGCAGCTGGTCGTCACGAAAGACGGTGATGAGGCTGTCGAGAACGCCCGAGGCGAGTTTCGCATTGTCGGCGTCCGACAGGCTGCCGATCGCAATGCTCGAGGTGATCTCGAAGATATTGTCCTGCTGCGGAATGACCTTGATATTCTTTTGCAGCATCGCGACCGCGCCGGCCTTTTCGCGTTCGCTCGCGCCTGCGGGAAGCAAACCGGTGGTCACCGCGACCTTTTCCAGATTGCGCGCGCTGGTGAGGGTCCCGCGGATCTCGTCGAGTTGCCGGCGCCCGCCCAGGGGTCCGCCCTGCGCCTCATCGGGAAGGATCTGGTTGACGTCGACGAGCAGCCGCGCGCGCGAATCATAGCGGTTGGGGATCGACGCGACCGCGAGCCAGCCGAGGATGCAGATGCCCCACGCGACCGCCAGCACCAGCCAGCGACGCGTCCATACGCTATGCAGCGCAACCCTGAATTCATCGTAGAGGCTGTTCATCGGTCGGGGTTAATCCTCGGAGAAATAAGGCGCTGGCAGTGACGGCCTCGCGTCAGAACATGCTTTCAGGGATGATGATCACGTCGCCCGGCTGCAGGCGGACGTTCGCCTTGATGTCGCCGCGCTTGATGAGGTCATTGAGGCGCAGCGCATATTCCTGCTGCTTGCCGCTGCCCTTGTCGAAGCGGACGAGGCGCGCCTTGTTGCCCGCTGCATATTCGCCAAGTCCGCCGACCGCGATCATCGCGTCGAGCACGGTCATGTTGGCGCGGAAAGGGATCGATGCCGGCTTTTCGGTCGCGCCGACGATGCGAACCTGCTGCGAGAAAGTGCTGTTGAAGCTGGTGACGATGACGCTGACGATGGGGTCGGTGATATATTGGCTGAGCTGGAGCTTGATGTCCTGCTGGAGCATCGTCGCTGTCTTGCCGACCGCGGGCATGTCGGTGATCAGCGGGGTGGTGATACGCCCGTCGGGCCTCACCTGCACCTTCCCGCCGAGTTCGGGATTGCGCCACACGAAGATCTGGAGTTCGTCGAGCGGGCCGATGATATATTCCTCGCCCGGCCCTTCCTGATTGGCGACGAAATTGGCGCTGGGAAGCTGCGGCGCATCACCGACGCCGCCTGCGCAGCCTGCAAGGGCGGTGGCGACAATGCCGAAGATCAGCGCGGCGCGCGCAGCGTGAAGCCAGGGGGAGGATGTCATCTTCAAATCACCTTTCGACCGGCCGGGAGGCGGCCGCGCACCAAAGGGGCGCGGCGACAGCCATTTCGTCAGCCTCAGCCATCACCGAAAAGGGTGAAGATACCGTTAGTATTGGGATAATTTCGCGCCGCGCTCGTCGGCTTTCGTTCCGTTTCGGGACAGATAATGGCAGCGCTCAGACGAGGATTTCGCGCGCGGGTCCCTGGCCCAGAAACGCGGCGGGGCTTGCCGAGGCGCCATAGGCGCCCGCCTGGAAAATCGCGACCAGATCGCCCGCTTCGGCGCGCGGCAGCGCAACCTGGTCGCCAAGACGGTCGAGCGGGGTACAAAGACAGCCGACAACCGAAACCGTCTCGACCGCCTCCGCGCCGAAATGGCTCGCGATCGCGATCGGGTAGTTGCGGCGAATGACCGTCCCGAAATTGCCGCTCGCAGCAAGCTGGTGATGGAGCCCGCCATCGGTGACGAGAAATATCTCGCCGTGGCTGACCTTCCGGTCGACGATGCGCGTGATGTAG
The DNA here is from genome assembly GCF_001278035.1 of Sphingopyxis sp. 113P3. NCBI lineage: Bacteria > Pseudomonadati > Pseudomonadota > Alphaproteobacteria > Sphingomonadales > Sphingopyxidaceae > Sphingopyxis > Sphingopyxis sp. 113P3. Next base: position 1,276,159 of record NZ_CP009452.1, on the reverse strand, counting down.
ACGCCCGCTTCGGCAACGAGCCAGCGCCCGAGCTCCATCGCAAAACGGCTCGCGCCAAGCACCGGATCGCGCGCCGCGAGTGTCTCGGCGAGCGCGGCTCCAACAGCCGCAGTATCGACCGCGCTGTCGCCGGGGAAATAAGGGACGCCCATCCCGCCGCCAAGGTTCACGAGCGGGGGCGCGGCGCCAATGCCGTTTGCGAGGCGCGCTGCAAGCGCAACGGTCTGCGCCTGCGTCTCGGCAATCGCGGCGGCGCTGAGCGCCTGCGATCCGGCAAAGATATGAAAGCCTTGCCAGTCGGCGCCCGCGTCGACGAGGCGCCGGACGAGCGCGGGCACGTCCTCGGCATCGACCCCGAAGGGCTTGGCGCCGCCCCCCATTTTCATCCCCGAGCCCTTGAGGTCGAAATCGGGATTGACCCGCACCGCAAGCCGCGGACGCGCGCCGAGGCGCGCCGCGATATGGAGCGCGCGCTCGGCCTCGCCTGCCGATTCAAGGTTGATGGTCGCCCCTGCCTTGATCGCCGCTTCGAGTTCGCGGTCGCGCTTGCCGGGGCCTGCGAAGCTGATGTGCTCGGCCTCCATGCCGCTCGCGAGAGCTGCGGCAAGCTCGCCCCCCGATGCGACATCGAACCCGTCGACGATGCCGGCCATGAAAGTGAGGAGCGGCGCAAAGGGGTTCGCCTTCATCGCATAATGAAGCTGCACCTCGCTCGGCATGGCCGCGCGCCACTCGGCGACGCGGGCCTTCAGGAGCGCGCTGTCGTAGACGAAGAGCGGCGTATCCCCGGCGCGCGCCGCGAGCGCGTCGGCGCGCTCGCCGCCGACGATGAGCATGCCGTCGGCGTCCGCCGAATAGCCAGGAGGAATGGGGCCATGCGGCTTCATGCCGTCACCTTCTCGATCCACTCGGCCGCAATCGCGACGCGGTCGAGCTTGCCATTGGGATTGCGCGGCAAGGCCGCGCGCCATTCGATCGTCTGCGGCTGCATGAAGTTCGGCAGATTCTGTCGCAGATAAGCCGCGAGCGCGTGCCCGTCCTCGGCGCCGCTCTTCCCCCGCACGATCAATATGATGGCCGCGCCGAGCCGCGCGTCCGGAATTCCAAATGCCACCGCCTCGTAGACGAGACCCGAGGCGACCGCGGCGTCCTCGACCTCGGTCGGACTGACGCGGTTGCCCGCGGTCTTGATCATCGCATCGTCGCGCCCGACGAAGGTGAGAAGCCCCTTGGCATCGCGCTTTACCGTGTCGCCCGACCAGACCGCCGTGCCGCCGTAGATCGATGATGGGGGCGCGGCGCGAAAGCGCTCGGCGCTCCGTTCCTCATCGTGCCAATAGCCTTTCGCCACCAAGGGTCCGCAATGCACGAGTTCGCCGGGTTCATCATCGGCGGTGATGCTCCCGTCGGGGCGGCAGACCAGGATTTCAGCGTGGGGTATAGCGCGGCCCATCGAGGTGGGATGGCTGGCGACGAGCGAAGGGTCGAGAAAGGTTGAACGAAAGGCCTCGGTGAGGCCGTACATCGGGTAGATGTCGGCCTTGGGAAAGGTCGCGCGCATCGCGTCGATCAGCGAGGGCGTGAGCGCCCCGCCGCTGTTGGTGAGGCGCTGAAGCAGCGCTGCGGTATCGCGAGGCCAGTCGCTCTCCACCAGTTGCACCCAGAGCGGCGGGACGCCCGCAAGCGTCGTGATCCCATGCCGGGCAACGGCTTTGACGACGTCGCGCGGCGTCAGATAGTCGAGCGGCGCGACCGCCGCGCCGGCATACCAGCTCGAAAGAAGCTGATTTTGCCCATAGTCGAAACTCAGGGGGAGCACGGCGAGGATGCGGTCGGAAGGCGTGATCTTCAGATAGGAGGCGACGCTTTCGGCGCCGAGCCAAAGATTGGCGTGGCTGAGCATCACGCCCTTGGGGCGTCCGGTCGAGCCGCTGGTATAGAGAATGGCCGCCAGATCGTGGGGCTCGGCGAGCGAGGGCGGGAGACCTTCACCGGGCGAATCGATGACCTCCTCGGCAATCGTCAGATCCTCAAGCGCGCAGGCTTCGGGTCGTCCCGCGCCGAGCGCTTCGCCGCGCGATCCGTTGGTGACGAGCAATTTGGCGCCGCTGTCAGCGAGGATATGCTGAACCTGCGGCGGCTTGAGCAGGGGGTTGACCGGCACATGGATGAGCCCTGCGCGCGCTGCGGCGAGCGGCATCAGGCACGCACTTCGCGTCTTGGCGCTCCAGCTCGCAACGCGCTCGCCCGGCCCGCCCACCTGTTCCAGAAGCCAGGATGCAAGCCGCCCGACGCCGGCGTCGAGGTCCGCAAAACTGGTGATCCGATCGCCGATCAGCAGCGCAGCCGCGTCGGGCGCACCGCGGCGGGCGAGATGGTCGATCGGGTACGACGGCGGGCTGAGGGCTTTGGTCATCGGCTGTTAGGAGAGTGGTGATAGAGCCCTGCGTCATGCAAGGGAACGGTGAACATCAGCCTAATGACAAGGCATTGCCTCCTGCCGCGCGCGGCGCTGGCTTTGCTTCGCCTTTCGACCAGGCGGCCTGGTTCGATCTGCTGACGGCGCATGGCTATGCCCCCGGCGGGCGCGTCAACGCCTGGGGGAGCGCCGGCGAGACGAGAGCATGGCTGCCTCTTCGGATCGAAAGGCCCGGCGCGCTCGCAGGTCTTGGCAACTGGTACAGTTTTTCGGTCCGTCCTCTCTACACCGGTGAGGACAAGCGCGCCGATGCGCTGGCCGACCTCTTCGCCCGGCTTCGCAAAGGCGCGGACCGCCTTACCCTTTATCCCGTTCCCGACGCTGAAAAGCATGGCATTGCCGCGGCCATGCGCGATGCCGGCTGGTGGGTCTATGACGCCCCCAGGGGCGACCGCCACTGGCTCGACCTTGCTGGGCTTGACCATGAGGGCTGGTGGGAGAGCCGCCCCGGCGCGCTTCGCAGCACGGTCAAGCGCAAGGCAAGGAAGGGCGTGGTCGATATCGCGCTCTTCACCGCCTTTGATGGCGCGGCTTGGGCTGCCTATGAAGCGATTTACGCCGCCAGCTGGAAGCCCGAAGAAGGCGACCCCGCGCTCCTCCGGGCCTTTGCCGAGGCCGAGAGCGCGCGCGGCACCTTTCGCATGGGGCTCGCGCGGATCGCTGGCGCACCGGTTGCAGCGCAGTTCTGGACGGTCGAGGACGGCACCGCCTTCATCCACAAGCTCGCGCATGTCGAGGACAGCCTCAAGGCCTCGCCCGGCACCCTCCTCTCGGCGGCGCTGTTTCGTCATGTCATCGAGGTCGACCGCGTCGTGCGCGTCGATTTCGGCACCGGCAATGACGCCTACAAGCGCGACTGGATGAACCGGCACGAGCCCTTGTGGCATATCGAGGCTTTCAATCCGTCGCGCATCGCGGCATGGGGGCCCGCACTCAAGGCTTTTGCGCGCTCGGCGCTCGGGCGCGCGTGAAGGATATGCTCGTGACCGATACCCCCGCCACCGCCGTCGATGCCACCCTGCGCGCGCTGCTTGCCGATGTTCTCGGGCTCGGCGAAGCCCGCGCCGCCGCGCTCACCGATGACAGCGGCCTTTTCGGCGAGCTTCCCGAATTCGATTCGATGGCTGTTGCGACCGTGCTCACCGAGATGGAGGACCGGCTCGGCATCCTGATCGACGACGATGAGGTCGACGGGGAGATTTTCGAAACCTACGGCAACCTGCTCGCCTTTTCGGTGCGCAAGGTCGCCGGCTGAGGCGAATCGCGTCGGGCGCATGAGCGAGCATCACTTGCGCATAGACCCCGCCGGCACCCCCCGCGCGAGCGTCCTTTTCGTCCCGCCGCTCTTTGAAGAAGCGAACCGCACCCGGCGCACGCTGGTCCTTGCGATGCGCGCACTTGCGGCCGAAGGCCTCGCTACGCTCCTGCCCGATCTTCCGGGGCAGAATGAAAGCCTTGTTCCCCTCGTCGAGGTTGACCTCGCGCGCTGGCGCGCCGCGCTCGCAGAGGCCGCAAGCGAGGTCGCCGGCCCGCTGATCATCGCCTCGCTGCGCGGCGGAGCGCTGATCGACCATGCGGCCCCGGCCGCGGCGTGGTGGCGCCTCGCGCCTGCAAGCGGCGCCTCGCTTCTTCGCACCCTGCTTCGCGCCCGGGTGTCGGCCGATCGCGAGGCGGGGATCGCCTCGAGCCTTGCGAGCCTCGAAGCCGAAGCGGCGGCAGCCCCGCTCCTCCTCGCCGGCAACTTGCTTTCGCCCGCGATGATTGCCGACCTTGGCGCGGCCGAGGCGCAAGCCGTCGAGCCGCTGCGCAGTGTCGCGCTCGGCGCAGACGGCATCGCCGGCACCCCGCTGTGGCTGCGCGCCGAGCCCGGCGAAGATCGGGACATGGCGCAGGCGATCGCAGCCGACATCATCGCATGGAGCCGGTCATGCGGCGTCATCTGAGCTTTGATTGCGAGGGCGCAGCACTTGCCGCAACGCTCGATGAAGCGCCTGGAACCACCGGGCTTCTGATCGTCTCGGGCGGCAATGAAATTCGAAGCGGCGCGCACCGCGGCATGGCGATGCTGGCCCAGCGGATTGCCGCGGCGGGTCATCCGGTTTTCCGCTTCGACCGCCGCGGGGTTGGCGACAGCGAAGGCGAAAATCGCGGGTTCGAGGCGAGCGGGCCCGACATCGCGGCTGCGATCGCCGCCTTCCGCGGCGCCGCTCCGCACGTCACCCGCATCGCCGCCTTCGGCAATTGCGACGCGGCGAGCGCGCTGCTCCTCCATCGGCCCGCGGGGATCGACGCGCTGCTCCTCGCCAATCCCTGGACCTATGAGACCGGCGGCGACGAGCAGGCGGGGGATACGCCCGCGCTTCCGCCTGCCGCGGCGATCCGCGCGCGCTATCTTTCGCGGCTTAAGGATCCGAGGAGCCTCCTGCGCCTGCTCAAGGGCGAGATCGATCTTGCAAAGCTGTGGCGCGGCCTCTCGTCGCTCGGGCGGCGCAAACCGCCCGCAGCGCCGGACAGCCTCGCAGCCCGCCTCGACGCTGCGCTCGCGGCGCTGCCCTGCCCTGCCACTATCCTCCTCGCGACAGGCGACCGGACAGCGCAGGCCTTCCTCGAGAATTGCCGCCCCGGCGCGGCAGCCGTCGAGCGGCTCGAGCGCGCGTCGCACAGCTTCGCAGGCGCTGACGCCGACTGGCTGGCGGCGCAAATATTGGCCCGCCTCCGCTAAGCGCGGCGCGCGCTCTCAGTCCCCGGGGCGCACGCTCTTAAGCGTCGACCATTGCGTGATATTCGGCCTCGGCGAGGAAGCGCTCGGCATCGAGCGCCGCCATGCAGCCCATGCCCGCCGCGGTGACCGCCTGGCGGTAGACTTTGTCGGTGACGTCGCCGGCGGCGAAAACCCCGGGGATCGCCGTTAGCGAGGTACCCGGCGTGACCTCGAGATAGCCGTCGGCATCGAGCGGCAGCTTGCCCTTGAAGAGTTCGGTCGAAGGGCTGTGGCCGATCGCGACAAAGCCGCCGTCGGTGGGCTCGTGGCTCGCCTCGCCGGTGACCGTGTCGACAAGGTCGACCCCAACCAGCCCTGCGGTGCCCTCGCCTGCGACGAAACGCTCGACCTTCTTGTTCCATAGGATCTTGATCTTCGGATTGGCGAAGAGACGGTCCTGGAGGATCTTTTCGGCGCGCAGCGAATCGCGGCGGTGAATCAGCGTCACATCATCGCTGTGATTGGTGAGGTAGAGCGCTTCTTCGACCGCGGTATTCCCGCCGCCGATCACCACCACCTTCTTGCCGCGATAAAAGAAGCCGTCGCACGTCGCGCAGGCCGACACGCCCTTGCCGCCGAGTTCCTGCTCGCCGGGGACGCCGAGCCATTTTGCCTGCGCGCCGGTCGCGATCACCAGCGTTTCAGCGAGATAGACATCACCGCCGTCACCGGTGAGCCGGAAAGGGCGCTGGCCAAGGTCGACGTCGACGATCGTGTCCCAGATCATGCTCGTGCCGACATGCACCGCCTGCGCGGTCATCTGTTCCATCAGCCACGGGCCCTGGATGACCTCGGCGAAGCCTGGGTAATTTTCGACATCGGTCGTGATGGTAAGCTGCCCGCCCGGCTGAAGCCCCTGGACAACGATCGGCTGCATCCCCGCGCGCGCGGCGTAGATGGCGGCCGAGAGACCGGCGGGGCCGGACCCGAGAATGAGCATCTTGGTGTGGTGCGTGTTGGGCATGACGATCCTTTGCGGCCCTGTGCCGGAGCGAAGAGATGGGTGTTGCCAATCGCGCTAGCAAGGGACACCTTGCGCGCCAAGGGGGAGAGCCGGTGACAGCGAGGGATGCACCCGAAAAAAGAGCACGCCTTCGCAACTGGAAGTTCGTCGCTGCGATCATCACCGCGCTCGCCGCAGCGCTTGCGGTCTACATCCTGGCTGAGGCGGGCGCTGGCGGAGCGATCGTCGCGGGGCGGCTCGCGAAGAGCACGGCAGGAGAAAAGCGATGAGCAGCTGGTGGGAGCGTCACGGGGTCCCGCGCCTCATCAAATGCGCCTGCTCGCAGGGGCAGATCATGAAACTGCGCAGCGAGGTCGTGCCGCAAGCGGCGGGCGACGTGCTCGAGCTTGGCTGCGGCGGCGGCATCAACATGGAATTTTATGAGCCCGCGCGGATTACGGGTTTCAGCGGCCTTGATCCCTCGCCCGAACTGCTCGCGATGAGCCGGGCGGCCGCCAAGGCGCGCGGCATCGAGGCCGATATCAGGGGCGGCATCGCCGAGGCGATGCCGTTTGAGAGCGATCGATTCGACACTGTCGTCACGACCTTCACCCTCTGCTCGGTCGCCGACCAGGCTGCGGTGCTCGCCGAAATCCGCCGCGTGCTGAAGCCAGGCGGGACCGCGCTTTTTCTCGAACATGGCGCCGCGCCCGATTGCGGCGTCGCAAAATGGCAGCGGCGGATCGAGCCCCTATGGAAGCGGATTGGGGGCAATTGCCACCTCACCCGCCCCATATCTAAGGCCTATGCCGGCGCGGGCTTCGCGGTCGAACGCCGCGGCGCACGCTATACGCCGAGGACCCCCCGACCCTTTGGGTGGGTCGAATATGGGACTGCCCATATTCGCTGATCTTTCATCGAGGAGGGTCCTGCCCGTCCTTTTCTCCTATTTCGACGAGCCCGTGGCCAACGCTGACGCGCTCGTCGAAGACGAAGCAGCTCCCGTGCCAGCGGCTCTCGATCGCGGGAACCTGCTCAAGATAGGCGAGGATGCCGCCCTTGAGGTGAACGACATCCTCGACGCCCTCGCTCCTCAAGAAGGCCGTCGATTTCTCGCAGCGGATGCCGCCGGTGCAGAACATGGCAATGCGCTTTCCCGCGAAGCGCTCGGCGTTGGCCCGCCACCAGTCCGGAAATTCGCCAAAGCTCCTGGTATGAGGGTTAAGCGCGCCTTCAAAGCTGCCATAGCCCACCTCGAAATCGTTTCGCGTGTCGATGAGCACCGTGTCCGGATCATCGACAATGGCGTTCCAGTCGGCAGGCGCGACATAGGGCGCGGCATCGCGCGCCGGATCGATCCCGGCGACCTTCATGGTCACGATTTCCTTCTTGAGGCGCACCTTCATCCGCTGGAACGGCATGGCGGCGGCCGCGGAATATTTGACATCGAGTTCAGCGCAGCCCGGAAGCGCGCGGATATGGGCAATCACGGCTTCGATCCCCTCCGCGCTCCCGGCGATGGTCCCGTTGATCCCCTCGCGGGCAAGGAGCAGCGTCCCCTTGATCGCCTGTTCGGCGCAAAGTTCGATCAGGGGCTGGCGCAGCCCGGCAGGATCGTCAAACGGGGCGAAACGGTAAAGGGCGGCAACGGTAAAGGTCATGGCGCCGCCCATAGCGGCGCGCACGGCTGAACAAAAGCCGCCGTCAGCGGAAAGGATCGCCCCTTCCCGTGGCGTAATGCGCCATCGCCATCGTCGTCCACTGCGCGTTGACGCGAATGCAGCTGGGAAAGACGCTCGCATCGGTCACGAGCACGTTCGTCGTTCCGTGAACGCGGCACGCAGGATCGACGATGCCATGTCGGGGATCCTCGTGGATCGCGTTGCCGCCGTGCGGGTGGCTGCTCGAGAGGGTGACGTCGTCGGATTCGCGAATGGCGCTTTCGAAGAAGCCATCGATGTCCATGTCGGGCGTGACCGTCTGCCCGACCGTGAGCGCCGGGTAGCATTCGAGCGCGCCAGCTGCAAAATGCACCTTGGTGAGCGTCGCCATCGCGCGCCGCAGCACGGGAAGATCGGCATCGCGGTCGAGCTGGAATTTGAGCTTGCCGTCCTTCACCCGCCCCCGGCGGTCGGCAGGGAACAATATACCTGCCGAGTGGACGCGGCCATAATTCTTCATTCGCGCGCTATGGTCGGCAAACCATCCGGGCATGAGCGAGGCCATCGACATCGGCGGCTGGAAATGGCTCTCGAGCAGATAATCGCCGCAGTCGACATAGCTCGACATCTGGTCCTCGTCCCAGGCATCGCCGCCGGCGCCTTCGCCCATCAGGGCGACGACCGGCGAGGCGACATTGAGCGATATGTTGCGGCCCGTGCCCGCGATATCGCTGCGATCGAGAAGCTTCGATGAGGCGATGGTGCCGGCGGCAACGATCACGCCGACCCGGGCGCGCACGAGCGCCTTCGACCCGTCGGGAAGGACCAGCCGGACGGCTTCCGCCTCGCGCCGCCCATCGATGGCCGTCTGCCAGATGATCCGGTCGGCCTTGGTTCCTGGAAGGATGCGCGCGCCGAAATCGCGGCATGCCTCGGGAAGATAGGTCTGCGCCATCCCCATCCGCCGGCCATAGGCGCATCCAGAATTGCAATAGCCGCAATAGGCGCATGCGGTCGCGGTGCCGGGCGGACCGAAATTCTTCGCAAACCAGTCGGCGACCGCGCGCTGCTGCCTGGGGTCCTGCGAGGCCGCCGCATAGGCCGCCCAGCCATTCAGCAGATGGGGGCCATTGTGGCGCCCGCTGCGCGGCTCGATCCTTGCAATGCCGAGCTTTTCCTGGACCGCGTCATAGCTTGCGTGAAAGGCCGCAGCATCGATCGGCGCCCCCATGCTCGACCAGCGCGCGAGGACATCGGGCGCATCGGGATGCGTGCGCCCTGCCTCGTTCACACGCAGACAGATGCCGTTGTTGATCGTCGAGGATCCGCCGACGCAGCGCCCCTGGAACACGACGAAGTCGCGGTTGGTCGATGTTTGGAGCGCGCCATGTTTGAAGAGCTCTGCAACCATGTCGAGTTCATGGTGGGTGATATGGTGCGAGGGATAGAAGGGCCCGGCCTCGACGATCAGCACCTTGTAGCCCTGCGCTGCGACATTATAGGCCGCGACGGCGCCCCCCGCCCCCGATCCCACGACGATCACGTCATATTCGGGCGCGATATCGGCGGCGCCGAGGACATGCGCGGGATCGATCTCGCGCCCGTCGATGCGCGTGATCGGCATCTCGCCTGCGCCCCGCTGGCGGAACTTCGGGAGGGTAAAGCCGATCTGGGCGTGGACCGGGTTCGCGGCATTGGCATCCTGGTCCCCGGGCTCCACGCCCGGCTGCCAATGACCATAATAGCAGGCGTAGATGATACCCCTCAGCCGCGCCATGTCCTGAAAAAGATCAATCTGGCTGTTCTGGAGCCGGTCCCGAATGCGCTTTGCGCGCGTTTCGACGCGCGAGGCGGCAAAAAGCGGCCCGAGCACGATCTCGGTCGCGGTGAGCGACAGCCGGATTTCGTCGAGCTTCGTCCCGCCGACCTTCGCGAACAGGTCGCAGACATTGGCAACCACCTGATCGGGTGAAATCACCATTTCGGCTTCATGGAACAGCGCCTCGGTCAGCGCCTTCAAGAATTTGAGCTGCCCGAAATTGAACGGTGCCGTCATCGCCTCACCCCTGTTGCCCGTTATGAAAGATGCAGGCTTATAGCGGGTCAAGGCAAGGCGTATTGTACCGGATCGCCAGCAACGCGGACCGGAAAAAGCGTGCGCACTCAGCGAACTGCGATCGTGAGATGCGCAAGATGAAGGTCCGCAAGGCAGCTTCGCAGCTGCGAAGGGGCGCTGTCTCCCTCGACCTCGACAATCGCAGCGCGCGCCTGCGGACCCACACGCCAGACGTGAAGGTCGATGAGGCGCAGGCCGCTGATCGAGCCGATCCTCTCGCGCAGCGCCTCGGCCAGTTCGGCGTCGGTTTCATCGAGAAGGATGGCGGCGGTGTCGCGCATCAGGCTCCATGACCAGCGCGCGATGACGAGTGCGCCGATAATGCCCATCGCAGGGTCCATCCACCAAAGCCCGAGGTAGCGCCCCGCGAGCAAGGCTGCGATCGCAAGGAGCGACGTCAGTGCGTCGGCGAGGACGTGGAAATAGGCCGAGCGCAGATTGTTGTCATGTCCATGGCGATGCCCCCCGGCTCCATGATCGTGATCGTGATCGTGATCATGCCCGCCCATCAGCATGAGCGCGCTCGCGATATTGACCGCAAGTCCGAGCGCCGCGACCAGCGCGGCGCTCATGAAATCGACGCGCACCGGATCGAAGAGGCGCAGGACCGATTCGACCGCGATCCCGATCGAGAAGATGCCGAGGATCAGCGCGGAGGCGAAGCCCGTGAGGTCGCCGACCTTGCCGGTTCCGAAGCTGAACCGCGGGTCGTGGCGGTGGTTCTTCGCATAACGATAGGCAAGTGCCGCAAGCCCGAGCGCCCCGGCGTGGGTCGCCATGTGGAAGCCGTCGGCGAGAAGCGCCATTGACCCCGTCCAATAACCCGCGGCAATTTCTGCCACCATCATCACCGCGGTGAGCGCAACGACCCAAAGCGTGCGCCTGGCATTGTCGTCGTGCGACGCGCCAAGAAAATCGTGAAGCGGCTGGGCCGCGGCGGATTCGCTCTCGGACATCACCCGCTCCCTATTTCGCGTAGCGGCGGATGACCGCCAGCAGTTCGTCGGCGCCCGCGGCGCGCTCGGCATCGCTAAGGCCCGGAAGCGCAACATGCTCGGTCAGATGTTCGGCGATCACTTCGTCAAGCAATCCATTGACGGCGCCCCGCACCGCGGCGACGCGGTGAAGGACGGTCGCGCAGCTTTCATTCGCCGCGAGCGCCTTTTCGACGGCAGCGACCTGGCCTGCAATGCGGCGCACGCGGGCGAGGAGTTCGGGACGGGTGGCAAGATGGCTCATACCATACCCCCCTATACTATAGGGGCGCTCTTCTCAAGCTGAGTTTCCGTTTACGTAAAGCAGTTGCGTCGGCCCGCGGGACGGGTTACGCCGCTATCCATGTTTTTCGGCTTTCTCGACGAGCTGCGGGCCGCAGGCATTCCTGCCAGCCTAAAAGAGCATCTGATGCTGCTGGAGGCGCTCGACCGCGAGGTGATCGACCGCAGCCCCGAGCAATTCTACTATCTCTCGCGCGCCATCTACGTGAAGGACGAGGGGCTGCTCGACCGCTTCGACCAGGTGTTCAACAAGGTCTTCAAGGGGCTCATCACCGATTATGGCCAGAACCCGGTCGATGTGCCCGAGGAGTGGCTGAAAGCCGTCGCCGAGAAATATCTCACCCAGGAAGAAATGGACGCGATCAAGTCGCTCGGCTCGTGGGACGAGATCATGGAGACGCTGAAGAAGCGGCTCGAGGAACAGCAAAAGCGCCACCAGGGCGGCAACAAGTGGATCGGCACGGGAGGCACCTCCCCCTTCGGAAACTCGGGCTACAACCCCGAAGGCGTGCGGATCGGCGGCGAGAGCAAGCACAAAAGGGCGCTCAAGGTCTGGGAAAAACGCGAGTTCCAGAACCTCGACAACACCAAGGAGCTCGGTACCCGCAACATCAAGATCGCGCTGCGCCGTCTTCGCAAGTTCGCGCGCGAAGGCGCCGCCGACGAGCTCGACATCCCGGGCACCATCGACGGCACGGCGCGGCAGGGCTGGCTCGATATCCGCATGCGCCCCGAACGGCGCAACGCGGTGAAGCTCCTCCTCTTCCTCGACGTCGGGGGCTCGATGGACCCCTTCATCAAGCTGTGCGAGGAATTGTTCAGCGCCGCGACCAGCGAATTCAAGAATCTCGAATTCTTCTATTTCCACAATTGCCCCTATGAGGGCGTGTGGAAGGACAACAAGCGCCGCTGGTCCGAGCGGACGCCCATGTGGGACATCCTCCACAAATATGGCCATGATTACAAACTGGTATTCGTCGGCGACGCGTCGATGAGCGCCTATGAGATCAGCCATCCGGGCGGCAGCGTCGAGCATTTCAACGAAGAGGCGGGCGCGGTGTGGCTGCAGCGCATGACCAATGTCTATCCCGCCGCCGTCTGGCTGAACCCCGTGCCCGAGGCGCATTGGGGCTACACCCAGTCGGTCAAGATGATCAAGCAGCTGATGAACGAGCGCATGTATCCCCTCACTCTTGCGGGGCTCGACGATGCGATGCGCGAGCTGACGCGAAAGCATTGACGGCGCTGGCCTGCGCGCTACCCCCTTCTACCATATGTCTCGCATCCGCTCGCGCTGAGCGTTCCGGGGCGACCGCTCTCCTCTCACGCCCGGAGGAGACCGTCTCCGGGGCACGTTCGAGGTGGGCGGGCAAGGAGAATGTTACGCTCGAAGGACCCGGTCGATGATCGACCTCCCCCTCGTCATCATCCTCGCGCTCACCGGCTTCATCAACCTGATCGGCGCGCTGGCCTATGCCGCGCGGATCGCGGGCGTGCGAACACGGCGGATCGCGATGTCGTTCGCGCTGTTCAACATCCTCGTGCTCTTCTCGCGCACCTCGAACAGCTTTCTGGGTCCCTTCCTTGCAAAACGGATCGAGACGCGAATCCATGATGGCACCGGCGTCTCGCTGTTTCTTGACATGCAGCTCGTTCTCGCAGCGGCAAGCCTCGCCACGCTGATCGGCATCTTGCTCGTCCCGACCGGACAGCGGATATTTGCCGCTGCGATCGGCTGGTATCAAAACAATCGCTCGACAACGAAGCTCGCGCTCAAGGCGGCAAGCCCTGCGGGGCTGCGCGCCCTGCGCCAGTCGCTGCGCCTCCCGAGCCTTGCCCACCTAAAAGGCTGGCATATGCCGCGCGGCATCGGCTGGGGCGTTCTCATCGCCAATTGCCTTGCGCAATCACTCCTCGCGGTCGGCGTGGTCGCGTCGCTTTACGCAGGCTACCTTGCGCCCGAGTTCCGCGTCACCGCCTCGCAGCTATCGGCCCTCATCAACGGCTTTGCGACGATCCTGCTCTTCGCCTTTATCGACCCGCAGCTGTCGGTGATGACCGACGACGCGGTCGAAGGGAAAGTCGACGAGGCCGATTTTCGCCGCGCGATCACCTTCATTTCGCTGAGCCGGCTCGCCGGCACGATTCTCGCGCAAGCCCTGCTCCTCCCCGCCGCCTCATTGATCGCGCTGGTCGCCGTCCATGTCTGAGCCGCGCCGCGCCCATTCGCGCTTCTACCGCGTCCGCGCCCGGCTCGAGGCGATGGCCGTCGAGCCCGGACCGCGCGGCTGGTTTCTCGAATTTCTCGTCTTCGGCTTCAAGCAGGGCTGGGCCTGTCTCTTCGGCGCGCTGATGCTGGCGCTTCTGCTCGCGACCCATCTTTTCTGGCCTGATGATGCGCCGCTTCACCGCTACGATGCGATTACGATCGGCGCGATCCTGATCCAGCTCTCGATGCTCGCCTTCCGCCTCGAGACGCCGAAGGAGGCCATCGTCATCCTCCTTTTCCACATCGTCGGCACGGTGATGGAGCTTTTCAAGACCGCCGCGGGGTCGTGGCAATATCCCGAGGCGAGCCTCCTTCACATCGGCGCCGTGCCGCTCTTCTCGGGCTTCATGTACGCCGCGGTCGGCAGTTATATCGCGCGTGTGTGGCGGATCTTCGATTTTCGCTACACGCACTATCCGCCCGCCTGGACAAGCTACGCCCTGGCCGCGGCGATCTATGTTAATTTCTTTGCGCACCACTGGCTGCCTGACATCCGCTGGCTCCTGTTCGCTGCGACCGCGCTGCTTTTCTGGCGCTGCCAGGTCTGGTTCCGCCCGCTCCATATCCACCGCCGGATGCCGCTTCTCCTCGGCTGGGCGCTCGTCGCACTCTTTATCTGGTTCGCCGAGAATATCGGCACGTTCGCCCGGGCCTGGACCTATCCCAACCAGGAGAGTGGCTGGCAGATGGTCGGGATCGCCAAGCTCGGCAGCTGGTATTTGTTGATGATCATCTCATTCGTATTGGTCAGCCTTGTCCAGCGGCCGAGGGTGCCCGGCGCACCAGGGAGGAAGGCGGCGCCGTTTCTTGATCCTGAAGCCGGCTGGATCGTGACGATCGACAATCATGCCCTCACCGTAACCGGTCCTGAAGGGGAAACAGGGGCCTGTCCGCCATCCGACATTTGCAGCATCGCCATCGAGACGAACGATAGCGGCCCCTGGGGGATCGACCTTTGGTGGCATTTCCTCGGCGCCGATAATCAGGTGAGATTGACCTCTCCCCAGGGTGCGGCCGGGGAAGACAGGGTCATGGACTGGGTCACGGCCCTGCCCGGCTTCGATCATGCCAAGATGACGGCCGCGATGCGTTCGACCGAAAAGGCTAGATTCGTCATTTGGCAGCAAGAAAGCGCGTCAGCCGAGCGGCCGGTCGAATGAAAGCGGCGGCTCGCTGAACCATTTCGGCCCGCTTTCGGTCATGTAAAAGCAATCCTCGAGGCGAATGCCGAACTCGCCGGGAATGTAGATGCCAGGCTCGTTCGAGAAGCACATGCCCGGGGCGAGCTTCGTCGTCTCGCCGCGCACCAGGTTGACGGGTTCGTGGCCATCGAGCCCGATGCCGTGCCCGGTGCGGTGCGAGGTGCCGGGAAGCTTATAGCCGGGGCCGTATCCGAGACTTTCATAATAGGTGCGAACCGCGTCATCGACCGCCCCGGCTGGAACGCCGATCTTCGCAGCCTTGAAAGCGACGAGCTGGCCCTTGCGCATTTCCTCCCAGACCTGACGCTGGCGCGCCGTCGCGGCCCCGTGCACCCAGCTTCGCGAAACGTCGGACTGATAACCGTGGACGTTGCAGCCGCAGTCCATCAGCACGACTTCGCCCTTCCGCACCCGCTGCGGCTTGCCGCTTCCGTGAGGATAGGCGCTCGCCTCGCCGAGAAGAACGAGCGCGAATTCGGGTGAGCCGCCAAGCGCCCTGGTCGCGCCGTTCATGATCGCGCCGATGTCGGCGGGGGTCATCCCCGCCTCGACGCGCGGCGCGGTGTAGCGATAGGCCGCGATGGTGATATCGGTTGCAAGCTGCATCAGCGCGATCTCGGTCGCCGACTTGATCATCCGGCATCCCCGCACGACCGGAGCGCCATTGACCACTGCGACACCGGGCATCGCCTTTTCGAGACCGTCGACCGCGAAATAGCGCACCGTTTCTTCAACGCCGATCCGGCCCTTGGCGAGCCCGCGCCTCGCAAGCCATGCCGCGACGACTCCAAGCGGATTTTCATCCTCGTCCCAGGTCAGCACCTCGGCTTCGACGCTGAGGCTCTCGCGAACCGAAGGTTCCTCGAAGAAGGGCGTTATGATCGCAACTTCACCCTCGCGCGTCAGCACGGCCGCGGTGAGCCGCTCGCTGCGCCACCAGTGAACGCCGGTGAAATAGATGAGGCTTGCGCCCGGCTCGATGAGCAGCGCGTCCATATCGTGCGCGCGCAGCAGCCCTGCCGCCTTGGCGAGCCGGGCCTTAAGCTCGTCGGCGCCGATCGGCTGCGCATCCTTCGCCATGTTGGGAAGACCTGCAAAATCATCCGCTGCCCGGCTGGCAGCGGGCAGGCTTGCTGCAAGTCCTCCTATGGCTGCCACGCCCATGAATTGCCGCCGATGCATCGTCATATTCTTTGTCCTTACTCGCCGCGATAAAGCAGCAGATCTTCGATCGTCTCGCGCCAGGATGCCTCGTCACGCACGGCCAGGGCGTCGAGGTCGCCCGCCTCGGCGCCGGCGTCGTCGACCCATTCGCGCAGCAGCGGCGAGCCGTTGATCACGTCGATCGCGAGCACGCCCTCGGTATATTCATATTTGAAATCGGTGCCGCGCCAGATCCGGTAATCGGGGTAGAGCCTGCGGATCGCCTTGAAGGCGAGCGCCTGCACGCGCCACGGCCGAAACGCGGCATGGTCATACCAGGGCCCCTCGGCATGGATGTGGACGCCGCTGTTGAGCGCGCCGACATGCTTGTGGAAGGTCGGCTGGAACCAGATATCGCGCAGCTTGCAGCCGGCGAGCCAGGCGGGCGCAAGCCGCTGCATCTCCGCGATCACCGCGCGCGCGTCGATGTCGGGGGCCCCGAACAGCTCAAGCGGCCGCGTCGTCCCCCGCCCTTCGCTCAGCGTCGCGCCCTCGACCATCACCGTTCCCGCATAGGCGCGCGCCATGTTCACGTTGGGCGCATTGGGGCTCGGATTGATCCACGCGCGCTCCTGCGGCCAACCGAAACCGGGCGCGGCATCGGGGGCCCAGCCTTGCATTTCGATCACGCGGTAATCGACCTCGAGCCCGAAATGGCGGATGAACCAGTGACCCATCTCGCCCATCGTGAGCCCGTGACGCATCGCCATCGGCCCCGCGCCCACGAAGCTTTCCCAGCCTTGGCGCAGCAGCGTGCCTTCGACCGGGCGTCCGGCGGGATTGGGCCGGTCGAGCACCCACACCGCCTTGCCATGCTCGGCTGCAGCCTCGAGCACATAGAGTAGGGTGGTGATGAAGGTGTAGATACGGCAGCCGAGATCCTGGAGATCGACGAGCATCACATCGAAGCTCTGCATCGCCTCACTCGAGGGTCGCCTCGCCTTTCCATATAGGCTAAAACATGGAATCCCGTACACCGGATCGGTAAAGTCGGGCGACTCCATCATATTGTCCTGAAGGTCTCCCCGCACGCCGTGCTGCGGACCGAATACGGCCGTCAACTTGACGCCCGCGGCCACGAGGGCATCGAGGCTGTGCGTCAAGTCTGCGGTGAGCGAGGCGGGATGCGCGAGCAGCGCAACGCGCTGTCCCTCCAGCGGTTTGCGAAGCGCGGGATCGGTGAGCAGGCGGTCGATGCCGAACAGGATCGTCATGCCTGGTCCGGTGCCCCAAGCGTCAGCGTAAAGCAATCGGGATGATGGAAATCGGGTTTGCCCGGCGGGTGCGCGAGCGCCCAATAGCTCTTGGTGCCGTCGATCTCCTCGATCACGGCAGAAAGCGCAAGCTTGCTGCCGCGATCGGGAAAGATGCCGGGTTCAATGCGCAGCCGATAGCAGTCGGGCGCGCGCTCGGCCGCCATGTCCCAGGGCGCGAGATCATCCGAACCGAGAAGCGAGCGATAATCGTCGAACTGGTAGCAGGCCCAGCGGCCATCGGGCGCATAGTTGAACTCGGTATAGTCAGGCGTGTCGTCCTCCGTGAGGAAAGCCTCGAAACAGGTGCTTTGCCACAGGCCATCGGTCGGGCCATCGGCCATCACGAGCTGCCCCTCGCCTTGAGGCAGCACGATGCGATCGATCAGGCCCTCGACGATGAAGCAAAGCACGAAGCCCTCGTCGAAGGAAAGGCCGACCTCGGCGCGCACCGAGGCGACCGCGCTTGCAGGGGTTGCCGGGTGGCATTGCAGTTCCGCGCGCATGCTATCCAAATCGCAAACCCCATGCTAAGCGCCCGCGCGCTATGACGACTTACAAATCCGACCTGCTGCGCCTGCTCGATGAGCGAGGCTATATCCATCAGATGACCGATGCGGAAGGGCTCGATGCGCTTGCCCAAAAGCAGATCATCCCGGCCTATATCGGCTTTGACGCAACCGCGCCCAGCCTCCACGTCGGCAGTCTCGTTCAGATCATGATGCTGCGCCGCCTGCAGCAGACGGGACACAAGCCGGTCGTGCTGATGGGCGGCGGGACAACGCGCATTGGCGATCCGACGGGACGCGACGAAAGCCGCAAGATGCTGTCGGATCAGACGATCGAGGACAATATTGCCTCGATCCGCACGATCTTTGAGCCCTTCTTGACCTTCGGCGAGGGGCCCACCGATGCGGTGATGGTCAACAATCACGACTGGCTCGGCAGGCTCGGCTACATCGAGCTGCTGCAGGAGGTTGGAACGCATTTCACGATCAACCGCATGCTCACCTTCGACTCGGTCAGGCTGCGGCTCGATCGCGAGCAGCCGATGACCTTTCTCGAATTCAACTACATGATCCTTCAGGGTTATGATTTCCGCCACCTGGCGAAGGAAATGGGCGTGCGTCTGCAGATGGGCGGATCGGACCAGTGGGGCAATATCGTCAACGGCGTCGAGCTTGGCCGCCGAATGGATGGCGCTGAGCTCTATGGCCTCACAACCCCGCTTCTTACCACGGCTGCGGGCGCCAAAATGGGCAAGACGGCGGCCGGCGCCGTCTGGTTAAATGCCGATCAATTGTCCCATTTTGACTATTGGCAATATTGGCGAAACTGCGACGACCGCGACGTCGGGCGCTTCCTGAAGCTCTTCACCGACCTCCCCCTCGACGAGATTGCGAGGCTCGAGGCACTTGAGGGCGCAGAGATCAACGAGGCGAAAAAGATTCTCGCCAATGCCGCGACCGCAATGTGCCGCGGCGCCGAGGCAGCGCAGGCGGCCGCCGAGACGGCGGCGCAAACCTTTGAAAAGGGGCACATCGGCGGCGACTTGCCGCAGGTTACCGCGCCTGCCGAGGGACTGCGCATCCTCGATGCGCTGCGCGAACTCGGCTTTGCCGCCTCGAACAAGGAGGCGCGGCGCAAGCTTGAGGAGGGCGCGGTGAAGGCCGGCGGCGTCGTGATCCGCGATCCGCACCACCTCGTCCGGCCCGAGGGCGAGCCCATCCCGGTCAGCCTTGGCGCCAAGAAGCACGGCCTTGTGACGCGATAAACCCAAGAGCGGATATTTACCGATTCTTAGCGGATTGGAGTCGATCTTGGCGCTCAGACCAGCAAGGGTATGCTATGCGCAAGATCGACACCAACAAGGCCCATTATGTCGGGCTCGACCAGCGGCTCTCGCCGCGCAGCGACGTCTATTGCCGCCTGCCCTTCGTCATGCCTGACGGCCGGCAGGAAATGTGCACCTGCGTGAACATCAGCGCCGACGGCCTCCTGATGCGCTTCGAGCGCAGCCTCGAGCCCGGCGATATGGTGGTCTTCCGTATGCCGATCATCGGGCGCACCGCAGCCAAGGTGATCTGGTCGCTCGGCGGCAAGACCGGGGTCCAGTTCGACAAGATGATCGCTGTCGAGGATTATCTGCCGATGCTGCGCGCGATGGGCGCGCGCGGGGATCTCAACTAGCCGCTTCGCAGGAGCGGCACGGCCGCATCGCGCTCAAAGAGATAGAGGCAGAGGCGCACCGCCTCGCTGCGTGGCCCCTCCATGCCGCCGTCGCGCTCGACGAAGAGGCGCGCGTCATCATGGGCAAGCGGAAGCAGGCGCACGAGTTGCTCCGCCGCCGCGAGCCGGTAATCGGCCTCGCCCGATTGCTTGAGACCGAGCAGTTCGCCCCCGCCTCTCAGTTCAAGATCCTTCTCCGCGATCACGAAGCCGTCGCTCGTGTCCCGCATCAGCGCGAGGCGTTCGCGCGCGGTTTCGGAGAGGTTCTGCGAGCGCAGCAGCAGGCAGACCGACTTCGCCGCGCCGCGCCCGACGCGCCCGCGAAGCTGGTGAAGCTGGGCGAGGCCGAAATTCTCGGCATGTTCGACGATCATCAGGCTCGCCGATGGCACATCGACCCCCACCTCGATCACCGTTGTCGCGACGAGAACGCCGATCTCGCCCGCTTGAAAGCGCGCCATCACCGCATCCTTGTCAGGGCCTTTCATCCGGCCGTGGACGAGCCCGACCCGGGTCTCACCAAGGCGCTCGCGCAGCAGTGCTGCGCGCGCCTCGGCGGCCGCGAGCTCGCTCGCCTCGCTTTCGGCAACGAGCGGACACACCCAATAGGCCTGCGCCCCGCCCGCAAGATGGCGTTCGAGCCCGCTCACCACCTCCTCGAGCCGGTCGACCGAGACGACGCGCGTATCAACAGGGGTGCGACCTGGCGGCATCTCGTCGATCCGCGACACGTCCATCTCGCCATGGTTGGCAAGGAGCAAGGTGCGCGGAATCGGGGTCGCCGTCATGACAAGCAAATGGGGCGGCCGCTGCCCCTTGGAGGTCAGCATCAGCCGCTGCGCGACCCCGAAGCGGTGCTGCTCGTCGACGACGACAAGCGCCAGATCCTTGTAGGTGACCGCCTCCTGGAAGATCGCGTGGGTGCCGACAAGAATGTCGATGCTGCCGTCGGCGAGCCCCATCAGGGTCGATTCGCGCGCCCTCCCCTTGTCGCGGCCCGTCAGGATGGCGAGGTTGACGGGCAGGCCGGAAAGCATGCGCTGCAAGGTGGCATAATGCTGGCGCGCCAGGATTTCGGTGGGTGCAAGGAGCGCCGCCTGCGTCTTTGCCTCGACCGCCGCCAGCATCGCGCGGAGCGCGACAAGCGTCTTTCCCGAGCCGACGTCGCCCTGCAGCATCCGCAGCATCGGGCGATCCTGCGCCATGTCGCCCGCGATTTCGCGCCCGACGCGCTTCTGCGCGCCCGTCAGCCCAAAGGGCAGCTGCAGTCTGCTTGCCAGGCGCCCGTCGCCGACGATCGCGCGGCCCCTGCGATTGCGAAGCCCCTCCCGGATCAGCATCAGCGCAACCTGGCTTGCAAAGATCTCGTCATAGGCGAGCCGGTCGCGCGCGGCCTCGTCGCGCGGGCTTGCATGCGCCCGCGCCACAGCCTCGTGCCAACCGGGCCAGCCCCGCGCGGCGAGCAGCGGCGCGTCGATCCATTCGGCAAGGTCGGGCCGCCTCTCGATCGCGACGGCGGCGAGCTGTGACAGCCGCGCGTTGCTCAGCCCTTCGGTCAGCGGATAGACAGGCTCGTGAACCGCGATGGCGGTTTCGTCGCCGGGTTCGGCGACCTGATCCGGATGCACGATCTGCCGCATGTGGCCGTAAAGATCGAGCCGCCCGGACACTCGCCGCTTCTCGCCCAGGGGAAAGAGCTTGCGCGCAAGACCCGAGGTGCGTCCGAAATAAACGATCCGGACATGATCGCCCGCGCTGTCGAACGCCTCGACGCCAAAGGGCGCGCGCGGCGAGCGACCGGGACGATAATCCTTTGCGGTCAACTCGACGATGATCGTCTGTCCCGCCTGCGCATCGCTGAGCCTTTCGACGGGCACGCGCGAGATCAGGCCCGTGGGCAGATGGAACAGCACGTCGACGACGCGCTCGAGCCCGAGCCGGGTCAGCGGCTTGGCGAGCTGCGGCCCGACGCCCTTGAGGTCGGTCAGCGCGGCAAAGAGCGGGTTGAGGATTTCGGGACGCATGGCTAGGGCGTGTCTAA
The DNA here is from genome assembly GCF_001278035.1 of Sphingopyxis sp. 113P3. Classification (NCBI taxonomy): domain Bacteria; kingdom Pseudomonadati; phylum Pseudomonadota; class Alphaproteobacteria; order Sphingomonadales; family Sphingopyxidaceae; genus Sphingopyxis; species Sphingopyxis sp. 113P3. Next base: position 1,254,725 of record NZ_CP009452.1, on the reverse strand, counting down.
CCTTTAACCCTTGGTCTTGCCCAGCCCCTCCTCTGCGTCAGCATTTCCGTGCAGTCGAGGCGCCCGCCGGTGCAGCGCAGGGCCGATAGGTGCCACCGCCTCGCTCGCGCCGAACGAGACCGGACGATGTTCACGACCACTCAAGAAGAACCGCCATGCAAGATCGCCTGAAACGCCTGAAATTTCGTGCCTGGCACCGCGGCACGCGCGAGGCTGACTATATGATCGGCGGCTTCTTCGACCGCTATGCGTCCGAATGGGGCGAGGACGAACTCGCCTGGTTCGAGGCCGTGTGCGAAGAAGATGACGTCGATATCATGGCCTGGGCGCTCGGCACCGGGCACCCCCCGGCGCACCTCGACAATCCGCCGCTGATCGCAGCGATGCGCCGACTGGACTATATCCCGCTGCCATGACGCACCCCGCCGCCGATATATTCGCCGCCATCGCGTCGGCATCGGCGCCGCTCACGCTCGCCCGCGCGGCAGAGGGCTTCCTGCCGCTCCTGCTCGCCGACCTCGCGCGCGCCAGCGACAAGCGGCTGCTTTACGTCGCGACGGACGACGCCGCGATGCAGGCGGTGGCAGACGCCGCGCCTTTCTTTGCCCCTGACCTTGTCGTTCACCGATTTCCGGCATGGGACTGCTTGCCCTACGACCGTGCCGGACCATCGATGCGCGTCAGCGCTGACCGGCTCGCGACGCTTTCGGCGCTGCAAGCGCCGCCGAAGCGCGGCGAACTTGTTCTTACCACCGTTGCCGCGATCACCCAGCGCACGCTCACACCTTTCAGGATTCGCCAGCTCACGACGCGCCTGGCGCCCGGACAGCGGATCGACCGCGACGCGCTTGCCGAACTGCTCGTTGCGAATGGCTTCAACCGCGTCGACACGGTCGCCGATCAGGGCGAGTTCGCGGTGCGCGGAAGCCTCCTCGACCTCTTTCCGGCGGGGGAGGAAAATGGCCTTCGCGTCGATTTCTTCGGCGACGAGATCGAAAGCATCCGGCGCTTCGACCCCGCCGACCAGCGCAGCCTCGGCCCCGCCGAGGCGCTGCAATTGCTTCCCGCCGCCGAAACGCTGCTCGATGAGACAACGATCAAGCGCTTCCGCTCGCGGTACCGCGAAATCTTCGGGGCGCAGGCAACCGGCGATCCGCTCTACCAAGCGGTCAGCGAAGGACGGCGCCAGGCTGGCATGGACCATTGGTTGCCGCTCTTCGAGGAGCGGCTCGCGACATTGTTCGACCATCTCGATCCTGCCACCCCCGTGCTGCGCGGGCATCGCACCGATGCGACCGCCGAGACGCGATTCGATGCGATCACCGACTATCATGCGAACCGCGTCGCTGCCGAACGCGAGCAGGCGGGCAGCGATCGCCCGCTCGCGCCCGAGGCCCTCTATCTGACCAGCGACGAATGGGCCGCGGCCGAAAGCGCGCGCCCCGTCCACATCGTCTCGCCTTTCGACGTTCCTCCCTCGGCAACGGTGATCGACCTTGGAAGCTTTGCGGCGCGCGATTTCACGCCCGAGCGCACCGCTGACCTCAATGTCTATGACAAGGTCGCCGACCACCTGTCGGACGAGCGCCGCAAGGGGCGCAAGACCATCATTGCGAGCTACTCAGGCGGCGCGCGCGAACGGCTCTCGGGCCTGCTGCGCGACCATGGGGTCACCTCGCTTGCGGCAGCTGACAGCTGGCAGGAGGCGCTCGGCATCGCCTCGTCGGAGAGCGGCGGCGCAACCGCGATGGTCGTCCTGCCGCTTGATCATGGCTTCGCGGCGGCCGGGGTCAGCCTGCTTACCGAGCAGGATATCCTCGGCGAGCGCCTCGTCCGCCGCCAGAAACGCCGCAAGAGCGCCGACGCCTTCCTTGCTGAGCTTGCAACATTAAGCGTCGGCGACCTCGTCGTTCACCTCGATCACGGCATCGGCCGGTACGAGGGGCTGACCTCGATCCCCGTCGGCAACAGTCCGCACGACTGCGTCGCGCTGAGCTACGCTGGCGGCGACAAGCTCTACGTTCCCGTCGAGAATCTTGACGTTCTTTCGCGCTATGGGGGCGAGAGCGAGGGCGTCGCGCTCGACAAGCTCGGCGGGGAAGCCTGGCAGCGCCGCAAGGCGCGGATGAAGGAACGCATCCGCGAAATCGCGGGTGAACTGCTCGCGACTGCTGCCCAGCGCGCGCTGCGTCCCGGTGACGTTCTCGCGCAGGACAGCGCCTATCCTGCTTTCGCGGACCGCTTCCCCTACCAGGAAACCGACGACCAGGACCGCGCGATCGGCGACGTGCTCGCCGACCTCGCCTCGGGCCGCCCGATGGACCGCCTCGTTTGCGGCGATGTCGGCTTCGGCAAGACCGAGGTTGCGCTACGCGCCGCTTTCGTCGCGGCGATGGCGGGGGTGCAGGTCGCGGTCGTTGTTCCCACGACGCTGCTCGCGCGCCAGCATTACACCAATTTCGTCGAGCGCTTCAAAGGCTTCCCGGTCAATATCGGGCGCCTGTCGCGGCTCGTCCCGGCGAGCGAGGCGCAAAGGACGCGCGACGGCCTCGCCAGCGGCCAGATCGACATCGTCGTCGGCACCCATGCGGTGATCGCGAAGTCGGTCGCGTTCAGGAAACTCGGGCTCGTCATCGTTGACGAGGAGCAGCGGTTCGGCGTCGTCCACAAGGAAAGGCTGAAGCAGCTCAAGGCCGACGTCCATGTTCTCACGCTTACCGCAACCCCCATTCCGCGTACCCTGCAGATGGCGATGTCGGGCCTGCGCGAACTCAGCGTCATCCAGACGCCGCCGGTCGACCGCCTCGCCGTGCGCACCTACGTCGCGCCCTGGGACCCTGTGGTCATCCGCGAGGCATTGCTGCGCGAACATGACCGCGGCGGGCAAAGCTTCTTCGTGACCCCGCGCATCAAGGACTTGCCAGACATCGAGGAATTCCTGCGCACCCGCGTGCCCGAGATCAAATATGTGGTCGCGCACGGGCAGATGGCACCGGGCGAGGTCGAGGAGCGGATGAGCGCGTTTTATGACCGCAAATATGATGTGCTCGTCTCGACGACGATCGTCGAGAGCGGGCTCGACATTCCAAGCGCGAACACGCTGATCGTCCACCGTGCCGACCGGTTCGGCCTTGCGCAGCTATACCAGCTGCGCGGCCGCGTCGGGCGCTCGAAGACGCGCGCATATGCCTATCTGACCACGCCCGAAGGCGGCGCGATCACCGATACCGCAGAAAAGCGTCTGAAACTCCTCGGCGACCTCGACACGCTGGGAGCGGGCTTCCAGCTTGCAAGCCACGATCTCGATATTCGCGGGGCCGGCAATCTCGTGGGCGACGAGCAATCGGGTCATATCCGCGAGGTCGGTTTCGAACTCTATCAGTCGATGCTCGAAGAGGCGATCCTCGTTGCCAAGGCCGAAGGCATGGGCGCCGCGCCGCCGCGCGAGGCCCTCTCGCCGGTCATCACCGTCGACGCGCCAATCCTCATTCCGGAAGATTATGTCCCTGACCTTCCGCTGCGCATGGCGCTCTATCGCCGCCTCAATGAGGCCGAGGATCGTGCGGGCCTCGATGGATTTGCCGCCGAGATGATCGACCGCTTCGGCCCGCTCCCGCCCGAGACTGCAAACCTCATTCAGCTGATGGAAATCAAGGCGAACGCGAAAGCCGCTGGCATCGCGAAGCTCGACGTGGGCACCAAGGGGGCGCTCGTGAGCTTCCATGGCGATGAATTTGCGAATGTCCCCGGACTCATCGCCTATGTCGAACGGCTGAAGGGCCGCGCGCGCCTTCGGCCCGACAATAAATTGTCGGTGAGCGGCGAATGGGCAAGCGCGGGCGCGCGCCTCAACGGTGCGCTCCAGTTGTCGAAGGGACTCGCGAAGCTTGCGCGGCAGGCGCCATAGACGCCTTGGGCGTCTTTCCGCTCGCGCAGGAGCGCGCCGATCAGAGCCCCTTCGGCGGCATGGACAATGATGGAATGTCCTTCGGAGCCCCGTATTGAAGGGCGCTCAAGCGCCCAGGAGATCGACAAGTTCTTCACCTGGCACGGGCCCCGACTTCAGGAAACCTTGCCACATCGCGACCCCGATCTCGCCGAGCCGCGCGAGCTGCCCCTCATTTTCGACGCCTTCGGCCACCACGAGCAACCCCAGCGCGCGCGCAAGGTCGACGATCGCGCGCACGACGATCCGATCGCGGTCGCTGCCATCGATCGAGCGGGTGAAGCCGCTGTCGATCTTCAGATAGTCGATCGGAAGCCGCGCGAGCAGCGACAGGCTCGAATAACCCGTCCCGAAATCGTCGATCGCGATCGCCGAGCCGAGCGCGCGGATCTGCGATAGCTGCGCAGCTGCGCTGGCGGGATCGCTCAGCATCGCCTGTTCGGTCAGCTCGAGCGTCAACCGGTCGGGATCGACCTTTGCCCGGCTCGCCATCGCGGCAAAACGGTCGGCAAAGTCCGGATCGCCAAGGTCGGCGGCGGTGATGTTCAGCGATATGCGCAGGCGTCCGAGCGCTTTGGGCCAGTTTGCGATCTCGGCGAGAGCAAGTCGGTGGGCATGTTCGGTGAGCTCGCGCTCCATTCGCGCGGCGCGCGCCGCGGTAACAAGCGGTCCCGCGCCAAGCAGCCCGAGTTCGGGATGCCGCCAGCGCAGCAAGGCCTCCACGCCAACCATCGCGCCGCTCGCGACGTCATATTGCGGCTGATAGAAGATCGCGACCTCTCCGTGCGCGAGCGCCGCCTTGACCATCGCGCCGTCGCGCGCCGAAGCCGGGCGCGCAAGCTGGTCGCTCGCCATGCGAAGCTGATCGGCGATTGGCTCGTCGCGCGTTATCAGCGCGGCAGCGATGCGGATGGCCACCCGCCCATTGGGGTCCCCGACCATCGGTTCAGCAAGCGCGACATGGAGCGCCCGCTCCTGCGCGTGAAGCGCCGCGAGCGACAGCGGAAGCGCGGGGACGATCACGAAGCGCGGCCCGGTCAAACGCCCAACCACCGCCCCGGGCCCAAATTCGTCGCCTGCAAAATTTTCGAGGCGCCGGGCAACCTCCTCGAGCAGGGCGTTGCCCGTCTCCGTCCCTGCGCTGTGGTTGATTCGCGCGAGCTGATCGACCTGGACCAGGATCACGCCGGCATCGGCATCGTAGCGGGCGTGCAGCGCCGCAAGATGGCGAACGCTGGCGCTATTGGGGTCGATCGAGCGATTCATCGCGCTCCCATATCAGGCTTTGCTTGCCAAGCCCTTCCCTTTTGCATCACAATCGGCGCGATGACCGTTCAATCGCCTGCAGATGCTCCGCTGACCGACGGCCACGGCCGCCGGATCAGCTATTTGCGCCTGTCGGTGACCGACCGCTGCGACCTGCGCTGCCGCTATTGCATGGCCGAGCATATGAGCTTCCTGCCGCGCTCTGCCGTTCTGAGCATCGAGGAGATGGGGGCGCTGGCCGAGCGGTTCGTGGCGCGCGGCATTCGGCGCATCCGGCTCACGGGCGGCGAACCCCTGGTGCGCCGCGGCATCGACATGCTCGCAGGCCGGCTCGGCGCGCTGATCGGCCGCGGGCTCGACGAACTCACGCTCACCACGAACGGCATGCGGCTTGCCGACTATGCGCCGATGCTGGCCGATGCCGGGGTACGGCGCGTGAACGTCAGCCTCGACACGCTCGATCCCGAGGCCTTCCGGCACATCACGCGCGTCGGCGATGTCGGGGTCGCGCTGCGCGGGATCGATGCGGCGCGCGCGGCGGGTCTTTCGGTCAAGATTAACATGGTGGCGCTTGCCGGACTCAATGAAGACCAGCTCTTCCCCATGCTCGATTATTGCGCGCGGGCGGGCTGTGATCTGACGCTCATTGAAACCATGCCGCTCGGCGAGGTCGAGGGCGACCGAAGCGATCATTATATACCGCTCCACCGCTTCATCGCGCCGCTGCGCGCGGAGCGCGCTCTTTACCCGCTCGACAAGCGAACGGGCGGGCCCGCGCGCTATTTCAGCGTCGAGGGCAGCCCGGTGACGCTTGGCCTCATCACGCCGCTTAGCGACAATTTCTGCACCACCTGCAACCGCATCCGGCTCACGGTCGAGGGACGGATCTACATGTGTCTTGGCCAGGAGGATCATATCGATCTGCGCGCAGCGCTCCGCGAGGGCGACGTCGGCGCAGTCGACGGCTTGATTGATCTGGCCTTGGCTGGCAAACCCCGCGCGCATGACTTTCATATTGAACGAAAGTCCAAACCGGCGGTCGCGCGTCATATGAGTGCAACAGGCGGTTGACACACCGTCCAAGGGGGACCGGACCAACATGCATCGCAAGATCGCGCTCGTCGCATCCAATACGCCCGCGGGTGAAGAGGCCGAGGCCGAACTGCGGCCGCTCTATGATTTTGTCGATCTCGCGGAGGCCGACCTTCTGATCGCGCTCGGCGGCGACGGATTCCTGCTCCACATGCTGCACCAATTGCTCGACCAGCGCCGAAGCCTGCCGGTCTTCGGGATGAACCGCGGCACGATCGGCTTCTTGATGAACGAGTTTCGTGTCGAGGGGCTGCTCGAACGCATTGCGGGAGCCCGCCCCTTCCTCATTCACCCTCTTTCGGGTGATATCACGACGATCAGCGGCGAGCGCCACATCCTGCCCGCGATCAACGAGATTTCCCTGCTGCGCGAGACGCGCCAGGCAGCAAAGCTCGAAGTGATGATCAACGAGAAGACGATGCTCGAGGAACTCGCGTGCGACGGCGTCCTTGTCGCGACTCCCGCGGGGTCGACCGCCTATAATCTTTCCGCCAACGGCCCCATTCTGCCGCTCGAATCGGAGATGCTGGCGCTGACCCCGATCAGTCCTTTCCGTCCGCGGCGCTGGCGCGGCGCCCTGGTGCCCGAATCGACGAGTATTCGCTTCAACGTCCGGGAAGCTGCGAAGCGCCCGGTCAGCGCCGTCGCCGATCAGCGCGAAATCCGGGACGTAAAGACGGTCCTCGTCACCACCGACCGAAGCCGGCCGCTGACCCTGCTGTTCGACCCCGACCAGGGCCTCGACGAGCGCATCGCGATGGAACAGTTCATTGTTTGAGCGCCGATTGCGCTTTGGATGAAATATTCCGAAATCCCCCTTGATAATTGCCGCAGTTGAAGGCAAAGGGGCCGCCTTGCCCGCCTAGGCGGGCTGCTCCTCGGTAGCTCAGCGGTAGAGCAATCGACTGTTAATCGATTGGTCGCAGGTTCGAATCCTGCCCGGGGAGCCACTTCTCAATGGTCCGTACCGGACACATCGGTTACAGTTTATTCCGGAGACATAGGTCGTCTAATTGCGGACACCTTTCGCGGTCTCTTTTTCCAGTTTCGAAGCCTAATGCCTGCCTTGCCGGTTGCAGGGTCGTCTTCGCGGTCGACATGAGTCGCCGCATGATGGAGCTTCGCGGGGTGAGCCTTCCAATGTAACAGGCGCACTCGGCTGAGCCAGCGGTGCATCCTATGTGTCGGAATGGCTCTGCCCACGCCCCGGCAGGGAGGCGACCCAGGCAGTCGAAGGGGCGAGCGCCCGGGACGACTTTACTGCGCGGCTGGTGCACTCCTTTCAAAAAGCGTTCCTGACTTGAGCATCGCATGCATGGTGACGGCGAGCTTGCGCGCCAGCGCGACGGCGGCTCGCTTGAAGCCGATCCGTTCCTTGAGCTGAAGTCCCCAAGTTCGCAGCCGGTTGTCGGCGGTGCTGCGCGTCAGCATCACGGTTGCCGCCTCATAGAGCAGCCCGCGCATATAGCTGTCGCCCCGCCTCGAGATGTGCCCGTCATAGTCGACCTCGCCCGACTGGTAGCGCCGCGTCGTCAGCCCTAGCCAGGCGCCGACGGATCGTGATTTCCTGAAGTTCCCGGGGTCCTCGATCGCCGTGGCAAACGCCGTCGCAGTCACGGCGCCCACCCCTGGAATCGACATCAGGATCTGGCACGCCTCGCTCTTGCGCGCGGCCGTAACGAGCTGCTCGCCCAGCTCTGCTGCGCGCTGGCGGGCCGCACGCCAGACCTCGAGCAGCGGCCGCACGATCGACGCTACTTCCTGCTGGTCGATGAGACGCTCCTGGACATGTCTCTCGAACCGGCTGCCCTTGCCGGCTGGGACAACGAGACCGAAGGTCTTCATCAGCCCGCGGATCTGGTTGGAGAGTTCGGTCGTGATCCTGAGCAGTCGCATGCGCGCGGCGATCAGCGTCCGCGTTTGCATACTGTCAAAGCCCTTTACGCGCACTTCGCGGAAGAAGCCCACTTCGGCGAGCTGCGCCAGGCCATCGGCGTCGTTGGCGTCGGTCTTGTTGGCTGCCATATCCAGTGCTGCCTTCGCATGACGCGCATCGACGCAGATCGCCGGCAGACCCTCCTGCCTCAGCGCATGATAGAACCACACCGACAAAGGTCCGGTCTCGAACACGACCCGCTTTGCGCCAGGCGCATGCTTGCGGATCAACTCGGCGATCAGCTTCGGGTCTGAAGGGCACTTTCCGCGCCAGATCCGCTCCCCCGCCCGGCGAATGGAAACGGCAGTGTCTTTCATCGAAACGTCAAGGCCAATATACTCGTCCATGGCTGTTCTCCGTTGATGTTGGGCCCGGCGTCTGATCGTGAGCCCGTACTTCCATCATACTGGGGAACAGCCACTCCTGGCATCACCGCGCGAACCACTAAACCCGCAATTACACCATGTAACAGTTTTGCTCCGAAGGGGGTAGGTGCCGGCTCGAGCCGGCATGTTTCATTGTCGAAGAAGCCGAGATCGTAATTCATGAAGGTGACGAGCCAGATCTGATCGTCGACCTGCTTGATTCCGATTTTCTGTCCGGCGAAGACGGTGCTGAGGTTGACCTTCCTGCTATCGAAGCAGATTCGCCCGCAGGTTGTGACGATGACGGTCTTGTCATGGAACGGGTATTCGAGGTCGGGCAGCCCCTCATAGCTTCGGTCTGATCGGGTGTAGCACTCGGCTGGATAGCGCATTGCCAGCGCCTGGTGAGGGCGCTCATGATTGTAGATATCGACGAAGCGGTCGAAGCGGCCCTGCTGCTGGAGGAAGTTTGCGCATGCAGGCCTGGTGGCCTCCTGTTTAAGGGTCAGGTGCATGCGCTCGTGTCGCCCGTTCTGTTGGGGGCAACCGGGTTTGATGCGCTCGATCCCGATGCCCAGGCGCAGCCACCAGACGGAGAGACGGCTGAGGCCGAACAAGGCGTGAGCACTGGCAAAGGGCACCCCATTGTCGGTGCGGATTGCCTTGGGCAGGCCATATTCCTTGAAGATGCGCTCGAACACACTGATTGCGAACACCTCCTTGGTGGTTGCGAGGGCTTCGCAGCCGAGCAGATATCGACTGGCTGAGTCGGTCACCGTCAGCGGATAGCAATATCTCTTGTCGGCGAGCATGAACTCGCCCTTGTAGTCGGCGCACCAAAGATCGTTGGGTGCCAGCGGCCGGGAGAGCGGCGTTCCCTCGGCCTTGTAGCGCCGGCGTCGCCTTCGCTTCACCAGCCCATTGCGGTCGAGCACGGCGTGAACGGTGCTGATCGCGGGGCACTGGAGCTCAGGATAATGGCGCCTGAGCTTCTCACGGATCTTGGGAGCGCCCCAGCTGGGCCATTCGCGCTTCAGCTCGATGATCTGCTTCTCGATCTGGAACGGAAGCTGGTTGGCCTGGCGGTAGGGCCGGCGACTGCGGTCTGTCAGGCCTGACAGACCGCAGTCCTTGTAGCGCTCGAAGATCTTGTAGCCCGTTTTGCGGGAGATATCGAACTCCCGGCACAGCGGCGCCATCTTCTCGCCGTCCAACAGGCGCGCCACAAAGCGGAGACGCTCGTCCATTTTGTCACACTCCTTCCACGGCACTTTGCCCTCCTGCAAAGGCCAGAAGTGTAACCCATCTGTCCGGTACGGAATGTCACCCATCTCTCGGGAAGGGCAAATGGTGTCCAGCCCGGACACATGGGTAACGTTTCGTACCGGAGACATGGGTTACAACCTCGCGCCGAACGGGTTGTCGAGGGTTTGCAGGGTTTTCTGCTCCAAGTCGATATATCCCAAGTCGTAATGCATGAAGCTGACGAGCCAGATGCCCTCGTCGATTTCCTTGATGCCGAGGCGCTGTCCGGCGAGGACGGTCGATATGTTGATCTTCTTTCTGTGCATGCAGATGCGTCCACAGGATGTGACGATGACATCCTTGTCGTGGAGCGGATAGGTGAGCTCTGGAAGGCCGTGATAATCGCGCGCTGAGGGCTGATAGGTATCGGCTGGGACCTTCATTCCGAGCGCCTCGTGCGGTCGCTCCTTGTTGAACTCAGCGGTGAAGGCGTCGAACTTCGCCTGCTGCTGGAGGAAGTTGGCTCCTGCCGGTCTGGTTGCCTCCTTTTTCAACGTCAGGTGCATTCGCTCATGACGGCCATTTTGCTGTGGCCGCCCCGGCTTGATGCGTTCGATCTCTATACCGAGCCTGAGCCACCAGACGGCGAGTCTGGAGAGGTTGTAGAGCCCGTTGGGGCTGGCGAAGGGCACGCCATTGTCGGAGCGGATGGCGCCGGGCAGGCCGCGCTCCCTGAACAGCTGCTCGAAGGCCGGAAAGGCCAGGTCTTCGCGGACCGATTCGAGTGCCTCGCACAAGAGCAGATATCGTGAGGCGTGGTCGGTGACTGTGAGGGGATAGCAATATCGGCCATTGCCGAGCTTGAACTCGCCCTTGAAGTCAACGCACCAAAGATCGTTGGGCTTGGTGCCTGGGGAAAGCGGCGTTCCGGTTGCGCGCTTGCGCCTTCGCATCCGCTGGACGAGGCCGTGCCGATCGAGCACCGCATGGATCGTGCTCTTCGCGGGTATGCGCACGTCGCCGGCGAGGCGCCTGACCAGCAGCTCACGGATCTTACGCGCACCCCAGTGAGGTTTATCCTGCTTGGCCCGGACGATCATTCGTTCAACTGGCTCTGGCAGCTGGTTGGCGTAACGGACGGGCCGTCTCGATCGATCGGTCAGCGCATCCAGGCCATGGTGCTGATAGCGATTGAATATCTTGTAGCCCGTCTTGCGAGAAATGCCGAACTCGCGACACAGCTCGCTCATCGGTTCACCGTCCAGCAGGCGGACAACGAAGCGCATACGCTCTTCCATTACCGAACACTCCTTCCACGGCATCGACACCTCCCGCATGCGATCGCATGCGGGAGGTGTAACATGGTGTAATTGCGGGTTTAGTGGTTCGCGCGGTGATGCCAGGAGTGGCTGTTCCCCAGTATGATGGAAGTACGGGCTCACGATCAGACGCCGGGCCCAACATCAACGGAGAACAGCCATGGACGAGTATATTGGCCTTGACGTTTCGATGAAAGACACTGCCGTTTCCATTCGCCGGGCGGGGGAGCGGATCTGGCGCGGAAAGTGCCCTTCAGACCCGAAGCTGATCGCCGAGTTGATCCGCAAGCATGCGCCTGGCGCAAAGCGGGTCGTGTTCGAGACCGGACCTTTGTCGGTGTGGTTCTATCATGCGCTGAGGCAGGAGGGTCTGCCGGCGATCTGCGTCGATGTCATGCCAAGGCGGCACTGGATATGGCAGCCAACAAGACCGACGCCAACGACGCCGATGGCCTGGCGCAGCTCGCCGAAGTGGGCTTCTTCCGCGAAGTGATCTTCCCCCGTTTCGGCGGACACACTGGGTTATCCGGTCATGATCTGCTCGGCTTGCTCGGGGGTTAGATACCCGAGGGCCGAGTGCATGCGGTGCCGGTTGTAGTAGCCTTCGATGTATCCGAACAGGGCCTGCCGCGCTTCGGCCTGCGTCGCCCATCGGCACTGATGGACAAGTTCGACCTTGAGGGTGTGGAAGAAGCTTTCCATTGGGGCATTATCGTAACAATTGCCCGTGCGGCTCATCGAGGGCGTCGCACCGATCACGGCCAAGTGATCGACATAGGCGCCCGCTGCGTATTGCGATCCGCGATCCGAGTGACAGATAAGACCGCGGTCGGGCCTCTGCCGCTGGGCAGCCATCATCATGGCCGCCAAGGGCAACTCGGTCCGCATGTGATCGCGCATTGCCCATCCAACGATCTTGCGGGTTGCAAGGTCGAGCACCGCGGCCAGATACAACCACCCTTCGCCGGTCGCGATATAGGTGATGTCGGCGAGCCAGATCCGGTTCGGCGCGGTTGCCACGAAGTTCTGAGCCAGCAGATTCGGAGCGATCGGCAAATAGTGACGGCTGTCGGTGGTGCACGGCCGGAACCGGCGCCCAGCCAGTGCCCGGATACGGTGCCGACGCATCAGGCGCTCGACGCGGCCGCGGCTGCATCGATGACCTTCCGCCCGGAGGGCGGCATGCATTCTGGGCGATCCGTATCGCCCTTGATGCCGCGCCTGGAGCCGGCGCACGTCGTGCAGCAATGCCAAGTTCGCCGTGGTCCGCGCGCTCGGTGCACGGACGCACCAGTCGTAATAGCCGCTCCGCGACACGCCGAGCATGCGGCACATGACGTTCACCGGCCAGGTGGACGCATGCTGCTCGATAAAGGAGAACTTCATCGCGGCATCTCCGCAAAGATACCGACCGCTTTTTTTAATATGTCGCGCTCCATTCGCGCCCGATCCAACTCGCGCCGCAAACGCGCGATCTCGGACGCTTGATCCGCTGGCGACCCGATCGCCGATACTGGCGGCTTCGCCGCCGGGCTTACGGGCATGTCGTTACTATCCTGCAACTTGCGCTGCCAACGACGCAGCATTGTTGGCATAATCCCAAGCTCAGCTGCCACTTCGGTCTGCATGCGACCGCTGGTCTCCCACAGCGCTACCGCCTCGCGCTTGAACTCATCCGTAAACCGACGTTTTGTCGTACTCGTCATCATACACCTCCTGGCTCCGCAGAGCCTATCATCGGTGTCCGTCAAATCGAGGGAAGATCAAAGTGCGCGTAAAGGGCTTTGACAGTATGCAAACGCGGACGCTGATCGCCGCGCGCATGCGACTGCTCAGGATCACGACCGAACTCTCCAACCAGATCCGCGGGCTGATGAAGACCTTCGGTCTCGTTGTCCCAGCCGGCAAGGGCAGCCGGTTCGAGAGACATGTCCAGGAGCGTCTCATCGACCAGCAGGAAGTAGCGTCGATCGTGCGGCCGCTGCTCGAGGTCTGGCGTGCGGCCCGCCAGCGCGCAGCAGAGCTGGGCGAGCAGCTCGTTACGGCCGCGCGCAAGAGCGAGGCGTGCCAGATCCTGATGTCGATTCCAGGGGTGGGCGCCGTGACTGCGACGGCGTTTGCCACGGCGATCGAGGACCCCGGGAACTTCAGGAAATCACGATCCGTCGGCGCCTGGCTGGGGCTGACGACGCGGCGCTACCAGTCGGGCGAGGTCGACTATGACGGGCACATCTCGCGGCGCGGCGACAGCTATGTGCGCGGGCTGCTCTATGAGGCGGCAACCGTGATGCTGACGCGAAGCACCGCCGACAACCGGCTGCGAACTTGGGGACTTCAGCTCAAGGAACGGATCGGCTTCAAGCGAGCCGCCGTCGCGCTGGCGCGCAAGCTCGCCGTCACCATGCATGCGATGCTCAAGTCAGGAACGCTTTTTGAAAGGAGTGCACCAGCCGCGCAGTAAAGTCGTCCCGGGCGCTCGCTCCGACCGCTTGGGATCGCCTCCCTGCCGGGGCGTGGGCAGAGCCATTCCGAGACATGGGATGCACCGCTGGCTCAGCCGAGTGCGCGTGTAACATTGGAAGGCTCACCCCGCGAAGCTCCATCATGCGGCGACTCATGTCGACCGCGAAGACGACCCTGCAACCGGCAAGGCGGCACCTAGGCTTCGAAAATGGAAAAAGAGACCGCGAAAGGTGTCCGCAATTAGTTTCCGTTGTGATCAAGCCCGTTTTTCAACCCATAGGCGGTCGGCTTTAATCAGCGCGTTGACCATGACGATGAGCTTGCGCATAAGTGTGACCACAGCGACCTTTGCCGGTTTTCCGGACGCGATGAGGCTTTGATATTTTGCTTTGAGATCTGGATTGTAGCGGGCGGCAACGAGGGCCGGCATGTAAAGCGCACGTCTTACATTGGCCCGTCCCCCTTGAATAAAACTGCGCCCTTTCCATTGCCCCGATTGACGGGCGACGGGAGCCAGGCCTGCAAGGGAAGCGACTTGTTTAGGATCCAGTGCTCCTAGCTCTGGCATGGTTGCGACCAACTGGTCGGCGGTACGTGTGCCTACCCCGGCAATACTGGAGATGATTTCGTGCCGCCGCGCCAACTCTGCGTCAGCAGCAATGATCGTCGCAAGCTCGACATCGACCTGTTTGATATGCTGCTCAATCTGATCCAGGCGCTTTTTGTGCTGACGCTTGAGGAGAGGTAGCGTCAGGTTCTTCGCTTGATTTTGAAGCGCGATCTTATCACGGACCAAGCCATCGCGAGCGCTGATCAATTCGGCGAGCTTGGCTTGCTTGGGCGTATTTGCCGGGCGTACGGGAGGCTGGAGCGTCGTCGCCATACGGGCCAGAATCACCGCATCAATCTTATCCGTCTTGGCGAGAGTGCCTATCGCTTGGGCGAACCGCCGTGCGCGAGCCGGGTTGAGCTTGACGCATGGCAGGTCCGATAAAGCCTGCTCGAGCTGTCGGTGGTATGCGCCAGTAGCCTCATAGGCGATCCGATCGATCTGCCATTGCCCGAGCCAATCTATCAGCTCCCTGTGGCCTTTGGCGGTATTGGTGAATTGCCGCTCGCAGCCTGCAGGATGGGCATATACATCAAGGGTCGCTTTTGAGATGTCGATGCCGATGGTTTGGGGTATGGGATTGTCCATCTTTTCCGCTGTCCTACTCTTGTCATCCGGGCCCGAAGCCCTGGTTTCCGTCCAGGTCTGGTGGAAAAGAAAGGGGTGATCACACTAATCGACGGTCCTCCACGACCGAGACAACTTCGATCCATCCCCTTCCGCCCGATCCGGGGTGGCCACCCCGGATCGGGCAGCCCTTAATGCCCACAACCGCCAGAAAAGTCATAAGACAAGACGACCCATGTCTCCGGTACGGAGTGTCACCCATGTCTCGGGCCGCTCACGCCATGATCTGCCGCATCATCACGCTCATCGGATCGTCGCCGAGATCCTGCCAGATCGCACTTCCAGCATAACTCGATCACTATCCACGTATGAACAGGGTGCGTTACAGGCTCGACCGTTTAACCCGTAAGCACTACGGCTTGTGGATGCTCGGAGGCGTATTCCAACGTAGTTTCCACCCGTTGGTCGACGCAAAGGTCAAAGCATCGTCGTCTACCATCCAGTCGAATGTGGGCAGCTTCTCTGCCTGTGCCGCGATCGCCGGTTTCGTGCCCAGGTCGCTGACAAAGACGAAGCTGACCCCATCGGGTTTCCTGCACGCATGGAGAAGACCGTAGTTGCGCATGTGTGGGTCATCCGCCGTGGCGGTCAGATACTCGAACATGAAGACGCCTTCACTGCATGGCTCGCCGCTCGTGCAATAGCTGCAATCGGACGTTTCAAGTTCAATGACCTTGCTGCCTTCCCGCATGACCTCAAGGCGGCTGTCAGATGCTAAGTAGCGCCATTCCAGAGAGGAAGATGGGTGAATGACTGTGGTTGACGGCGGAGCGCCGAACCGGCTGGCAGGGAACTCGAACGAAAGGGTCAGGCAGCGTTCATAGGCATGTTCATCTATCGTGGAGAGTGTTACCAGCCGCTGTCGGGCCAGTTGCCACTCACACGCAGCTGCGTTGACATAGGCTGGTGCAGTTCCCGGTGCGTCACCGACCAGCGAGCAGGAGGCAGTGCGATATTCTTCCCACCGGCTCTGCACGTCCTGAAAGCGATCTCGCGTTTCCTCGCTGCAATAGCGCTTGGAGTGCCGATGCAGGGCTGTAGTAACATCCTGCTCAATGGCCTGTGCGCGTGTGCGAAGGCAGTTTCCGACATGCTCACCGACAATGCGTTCGTGCGGATCATCGGCGCACTCATCGATAGCCCTGATCTTCCCTCGATTTGACGGACACCGATGATAGGCTCTGCGGAGCCAGGAGGTGTATGATGACGAGTACGACAAAACGTCGGTTTACGGATGAGTTCAAGCGCGAGGCGGTAGCGCTGTGGGAGACCAGCGGTCGCATGCAGACCGAAGTGGCAGCTGAGCTTGGGATTATGCCAACAATGCTGCGTCGTTGGCAGCGCAAGTTGCAGGATAGTAACGACATGCCCGTAAGCCCGGCGGCGAAGCCGCCAGTATCGGCGATCGGGTCGCCAGCGGATCAAGCGTCCGAGATCGCGCGTTTGCGGCGCGAGTTGGATCGGGCGCGAATGGAGCGCGACATATTAAAAAAAGCGGTCGGTATCTTTGCGGAGATGCCGCGATGAAGTTCTCCTTTATCGAGCAGCATGCGTCCACCTGGCCGGTGAACGTCATGTGCCGCATGCTCGGCGTGTCGCGGAGCGGCTATTACGACTGGTGCGTCCGTGCACCGAGCGCGCGGACCACGGCGAACTTGGCATTGCTGCACGACGTGCGCCGGCTCCAGGCGCGGCATCAAGGGCGATACGGATCGCCCAGAATGCATGCCGCCCTCCGGGCGGAAGGTCATCGATGCAGCCGCGGCCGCGTCGAGCGCCTGATGCGTCGGCACCGTATCCGGGCACTGGCTGGGCGCCGGTTCCGGCCGTGCACCACCGACAGCCGTCACTATTTGCCGATCGCTCCGAATCTGCTGGCTCAGAACTTCGTGGCAACCGCGCCGAACCGGATCTGGCTCGCCGACATCACCTATATCGCGACCGGCGAAGGGTGGTTGTATCTGGCCGCGGTGCTCGACCTTGCAACCCGCAAGATCGTTGGATGGGCAATGCGCGATCACATGCGGACCGAGTTGCCCTTGGCGGCCATGATGATGGCTGCCCAGCGGCAGAGGCCCGACCGCGGTCTTATCTGTCACTCGGATCGCGGATCGCAATACGCAGCGGGCGCCTATGTCGATCACTTGGCCGTGATCGGTGCGACGCCCTCGATGAGCCGCACGGGCAATTGTTACGATAATGCCCCAATGGAAAGCTTCTTCCACACCCTCAAGGTCGAACTTGTCCATCAGTGCCGATGGGCGACGCAGGCCGAAGCGCGGCAGGCCCTGTTCGGATACATCGAAGGCTACTACAACCGGCACCGCATGCACTCGGCCCTCGGGTATCTAACCCCCGAGCAAGCCGAGCAGATCATGACCGGATAACCCAGTGTGTCCGCCGAAACGGGGGAAGATCACCCTGGAGATTTCCGGCGACGTTATCTCGTCGTGTGCCGGGCCAAGAGTTGTGAAACCGAGGGCTATGGCCAGGAGCATCCAGGGGTTCATCGCGTCTCCGGTTCCGGCAGTTGAGCAAGGTACGCCTGAAAGCGTGGTTCTGATGTCACGTCGATCCGCTTGCCATCCACGATGTTGTAAATGGCGTTTCGGGCGGTGCAGGCCGCCCTGCGGCACACATGCTCGCTCTCGCGCACAATGTCGACGATGCCGTCGCCGTCGATATCTGAAGGCAGTTTAGCGCGCAATTCTCCCTCGGCCGGCTCGAAGGCGATGCTGAGCAATGCCCCGTCAACCGGGGTAATCACCCGCAGCAGGGAGCAACAATGCGCGCCGCCGGAGTAAGCCTCGAACATGATCGAGGGAGCTTCCCTGGAACCCGACAAGCTGATCGTTCCGGCCCATTGTCCATAGTTCACCCATGGGCCGTCATCTATGCCGACACGGTGTGGAGCAAAGCCGTCGATCTCCACGACGATCCCATCGGGAAAGCGGTCGTCGTCTAGGGACGAAACCTGAAGCCGCGCAGTTCCTTCTCCATAGGGGAACTCCGTCAGCCCCTTACTGCGAGCAAGATCGAGGGAGAAAGCGCCGCCAGCATGGGCGGACGAGGCCGAAAGCGCCATGGCGCAGCAACATACCAGAACCATTCCGCACGCACTGATTTTCAAGGTGCTTCCTCCGGGCGGGGGATTAATTCTCTTTGGATCGGACGTAGTGGACCGACGTTGCGACGTTCCACATATTAGCGTACCCCTCCGACGGACCGGGCATGTGCGTGTTTGCCACTATGGCATAGCGATGAATTCCGGCGAACACGATTTCTCCGCCCTCCATGAAGCCGAGAATTCCTCCGCTGGACCCGTTGATGCTGGCGCAGTCGTGGTTCAGGCGATCATAATCCCGGTGATAATTACAGCCAGTCTGGTACAGCATCGCCAGATTCATGCCCTCCGGATCGGCCCCTAAACCGATCATGTAGACACCTTTTCCGGACTGCAACTTGTTGGCGCTGTCCCTGAAAAACGACCTCACATTGCCGTTCGGCATGACATCTTTCGTTGGGTCCCCGTCCAGATACAGGATGAGATAGTCCTCATCCGTATTGAATTCCCCTTTTAACTGCTGCAATCGGCTGATTTCAGCAGCCGCCGTCCGAGCAACAATGATTCTTAGATAGAAGCTGCTTTTCTCCGATGGGTCGAAGGGATTGTAGTAACTGGTGTTCGGATAAAACTCGAACTGCGTCCTCTCGGGGCATCTCGATTTCCCGGTCTTGAAGTCTATCAGCAAGTGCCCTGACGCAATGATTGCTGGCTGTCCACGATACTTTATCAGGAATGCATTGCCGGCTGAGCCCTCGTTACCGGCTGAACTATGACAGAAACGGATATTGCCGACCTTATCGGCAGCGATGAGAATGGCTTTCTCTTCATCTGTCAGCGATGCACGATCGCGCTGCCGCAGATCGTAAATACGCTGGGGCGTTGTGCCGTTGTCGAAAATGCCGGCGTCAAGGCAACGCCAGTCTTTAGCCCATGCCGCTTTGGATGAAAGCTCATCGCACAGATCATGAAGGTATGAGCCCGCGGAGCGGGACTCTTGCGATTGCGCCGATGGGGCAAGCGGTTGCGCGATGCTCCCAGACACAGTGACCGTGGCGACCAGAAAAGCCGCCCCCACCAATATGCTCTTGTTCATACCCCCGCTTCCGCTTACCTCGGCACATGCCGGAGCTGGGACAGCGGCACAGTAGCGGCATCACCATTAAGGACAGCTCGAACGATGTCCATGGCAGAAGCCTGTGACCACATTGCAAAGAAAACTGCAAATGCGAGAACAGAAGATCGAAGAGCCCTTTTCAACATGTCTGACTTTTCCTGCTACCCCTCAGAAAATGGTCCAAACATACTCCCCTCTCTTTCCAATTTTGCCAACCCTTTCCCTTCCGCCCACTCTCAGTGTCGGCAATCGCCGTGCACTTGGGAAGCATGACGACCGTTGATGTTTTCGCGCTGCGCGCCATCGGTCACGCCTGACCCTGCGGCGTTTGAGTTGGGTCATTCGGGGCTGACGGACGCTCCATCTCGAACGCCATCTTTCCGAGTTTCTTCCAGACGCCGCGCGCATGTTCGCCGTCTTCGCTGTTGAGCTTTTCGGCGATCCAGATCAGCGCCCCGTAGATTACGGCGCGTTCGTCGCCGGTCAGGTCCACGATGCCCGCCTTGACCACAAGGCTGCCAAGTTCGATCAGATGGCGCGTGCGCTTTCGGCGCTCGATCTGCCAGCTTCGCATGTCATGCCGTGCCCGTTGCGCCTGATGCCGGTTGCGCGCCGCCCGGTTGCGTTTGAGCGCCGCCAGTGTCGCGGTCAGTCGCTGATCCAGTTCGCCGCCACCGGCCTTGAAAGAACGCCGCTCCGCGCTTGGCCCACGCCTCCCTCTTTCCGGCATCGGTGGTTTCCGCCAGCACGACCAGCGCACCGGCCAGTTCGTCGGCGGTGAGCGCATCGGCCCCGGTGGCGATGACCAGTTCGCCAAGCTGCTGCACCTTGCGGGTCTTCAGTTCCTTGGCCTTGTCTTCCAGCGCCTTCAGTTCAGCATCGTAGTCGCGTGGTTTGCGCATTGTCGTGTCCTTTCCCGGTAGCAAGTCGTTGATGCGGTAAGGATAGTTGCACAGACGGCAGAACGCAGTATTGTTGCCGGGACGGTCTGGCACGGTCCGGTCCATCCCGAGATTTTTTCGAGGGAGGGCGCGCTTATACGTCGTTCCGACGTGCGCTTGAGCGTGGCAATGCTTGGATCGCGATGGCGATCTATCATCTTCACGTCAAGGTCATTTCCCGCAAGAGCGGCCAGAGCGCGGTGGCTTCCGCCGCCTACCGCTCGGCCTCGCGGATGCGCGACAACCGCCTCGACCGCGATCAGGATTTTTCCAACAAACGCGGCGTCGTCCATTCCGAGGTGCTTTTGCCCGATCATGCGCCCGAGGTCTGGGAGGACCGCGAACGGCTGTGGAACGATGTCGAAGCCTTCGAGGTGAGGAAAGATGCCCAGCTTGCGCGCGAGGTGGAGTTTGCCATTCCCCGCGAGATGACGCAGGCGCAGGGCATCGAGCTTGCCCGCGACTTCGCCCAGTCCGAATTTGTCGATCAGGGCATGATCGCCGATCTCAATGTCCATTGGGATTATGCCGAGGACGGAAGCCCAAAACCCCACGCCCACGTCATGCTCACCATGCGCGAGGTGGATGAGGACGGGTTCGGCAAAAAGCAACGCGACTGGAACCGCACCGAAATGGTCGAGCGTTGGCGCGAACGCTGGGCCGAACACGTCAACGAACGCCTTGCCGAACTCGACATCGACGCCCGCATCGACCATCGCAGCCTTGAGGCGCAGGGCATCGACCTGGAGCCGCAAACACAGATCGGCGCACCCGCACTGCGCATAGAGGGCGAAGGGATAGAGGCCGCCGACCGTGCGGACATGCACCGCGAGATCGCCCGCAACAATGGCGAGCGCATCATCGCCGATCCGTCAATCGCACTGGACGCCATCACGCATCAGCAATCGACCTTCACGCGTCGCGACATGGCGATGTTCGCGCACCGGCACAGCGACGGCATCGAGCAGTTCAACGAGGTGATGGGCGCGATGGGCAATGCGCCCGATCTGGTCGAGCTTGGTCAGGATTCGCGCGGTGTGGATCGTTTCACCACCCGCGACATGATCGAGGCCGAACAGCGCCTACACCGCGCGGCGGAATTGATGGCCGAGAAGGAATTGCACGAGGTCAGCGACAGGGACCGAGAGGCAGCACTTGCGCGTGCAGAAGAACGCGGGCTGATCCTGTCGGGCGAGCAGGCCGACGCGCTGGCGCATGTCACTGACGGGCGCGATCTCGGTATCGTCGTTGGCTATGCCGGAACGGGAAAGAGCGCCATGCTCGGCGTTGCGCGCGAGGCGTGGGAGTCTGCCGGTTACGAGGTGCGCGGCGCGGCGCTCTCCGGCATCGCGGCGGAAAATCTGGAAGGCGGATCGGGCATATCCTCACGCACCATCGCCAGCATGGAACATGGCTGGCAGAGCGGCCGCGACATGCTCACCAGTCGCGATGTTCTGGTGATCGACGAGGCCGGGATGGTCGGCACGCGCCAGATGGAGCGCGTTCTTTCCCATGCCGCCGAAGCAGGCGCAAAGGTCGTTCTGGTCGGCGATCCGCAGCAATTGCAATCCATAGAAGCGGGAGCTGCCTTCCGTTCAATCCATGACCGTCATGGCGGCGTCGAAATCGAAACCGTGCGCCGCCAGCGTGAGGATTGGCAGCGTGACGCCACGCGCGATCTGGCGACCGGCAGAACCCGAGAGGCGATCCATGCCTATGACCGACACGACATGGTGCATGAGGCACAGACGCGCGAACAGGCCCGCGATGATCTGATCGACAGATGGGACCGCGACCGGCGGGCATCACCGGATGCCAGCCGCATCATCCTCACCGATACCAATGCCGAGGTGCGGGAACTCAACGAGGCCGCCCGCGACAGGATGCGGGACGCGGGCGATCTGGGAGAGGATGTGCGCCTCAAGGTCGAGCGCGGAGAACGGAACTTCGCCGCCGGGGATCGCGTCATGTTCCTGCAAAACGAACGCGGGCTTGGCGTCAAGAACGGAACGCTCGGCACCATCGAACAGGTCAGCGCGCAGAGCATGACGGTGCAGACCGACGATGGCCGGCCCATCGCCTTCGACCTGAAAGACTATGACCGCATCGACCACGGCTATGCGGCGACCATCCACAAGGCGCAGGGTATGACGGTGGACCGCACCCATGTTCTGGCGACACCGGGCATGGATGCCCACGGCAGCTATGTCGCCCTGTCGCGGCACCGCGACGGGATGGACCTGCATTACGGCCGCGACGATTTTTCCACGCAGGACAGACTGGTGAACACCCTGTCGCGCGACCGCGCCAAGGACATGGCATCGGATTACCAACAGCAGATCGACCCGGCGCAGGACTATGCTGAGCGGCGTGGTATCACCTTCCGGGCCCGTGTTGCTCAGATCATGCGCAAGATCGTGCCGGAGAATGTCCGCGACCGGATCGAGGACATCGTCGACAGCCTGCGCTCTTCCGGCAACGGTGTGCCTGGCACAGATGCAGTGCAGCAGCCGGAAAGGGAGAACGCCGGGAAGGAGGCGGAGATCGACCCGGAGGCGGCGTTGCGCCGCGCCCGTGGCCGAGCCTTCGTCCGCCATGCCCGCGCCGTGGATGCGATCTTGCGGGCGCAGGCGCAGGACATCGCCGCTACGCCTGAACAGATCGAGGAACTGCAAGAGGCTCGGACGGGCTTCGACAAACTCCGGCCTCATGGCTCCCATGATGCCGAGGCCGTCTACAAGAGGAGTCCCGAACTTGCGACCGAGGCCGCTTCGGGTGACCGAGACAGGGCCTTATCGGCAAGGCGTGCCCTGCAACTGGAAACCGAGATGCGCCAGAACCCCAACCTGCGCGCCGACCGTTTTATCGAGCGGTTTCAGGAGCTCAAGCAGAGCGGAGCGCGCCAGTATGCGGCCGGCGATTATTCCGGCTACCGGTCCATCCGCGCCGAAATGGGCAACATGGCGATGAGCCTTGAACGCGACCCGCAGCTTGAATCCCTGCTTGAAGGCCGCAAGCGCGATCTCGGCATCTCGTTCGAATCAGGCATGGGCATCAGCCGCGACCTCGCCATCAGCCACGGTCTCGGAAGAGGCCGAAGCCTCGGGATCGACATGTAGGTTTTTCCTTTTTACCGCCGTTTCTACGCCATAGCACTACGCCAGCTAAATAATTGTTGCGAAACGGGGAATCGGTAGTCTGACTGGATCAGGGGCAGTCAGAAACAACCAGCAGGAGGCGCTGCCGCCATGCCCCGACCAGACCGTATCATCCGCCTCAAGACCGTGCTTGCCCGCACCGGCCTGTCGCGGTCCACCATCTACCGCAAGATCGCCGAGGGCACCTTCCCGGCCCAGATCAGGATCAGCACCAACGGTGCTGGCTGGCATGAATCCGACATCGACCGCTGGGTGGCCGATCCCGTCAGGTGGCGGCCAGAGGTGGAGGACAGCCATGGAAGATGACAGGAAGCAATCTCGTGGAGAGAGCCCGGCCAACGACAATCATCCGCGCGGTGAACAGGACGCCGAAGGCAAGATCGAAGCTTTCGAGCGCCTGGACGCCGTAGTGCTGTCCATTGCCCGCCTGATCGGCAGGCGCATGGCGCGCGAGGACTTCGAGAAGGCCACGCAGGCCGCGAACGATAATGCGCCGAATTCCGCCGACGAGCAGGACGCTGACTTATGACGCAGGCGAAATGTCTTGACATTGTCGGGCGTATCAATACGATGTGGTCAGGAGATAATGTCATGACCGCACGCATCACCCGTACCGAAAAGCTCGATCTTCGCCTGACGGCGGAGGCCAAGCATACCCTTGCCGCCGCCGCGCAGGCGCAACGGCGCACGCTGAGCGACTTCGTGCTCGAAAGCGCGCTGGGCCGGGCCGAGGAAGCCCTTGCCGACCGCCGCGTGTTCCAGCTTCCACCGGACAAGTGGGAAGCCTTCGTTGCCGCGCTGGACGCGCCCCCGCGTGATCTGCCGCGCCTGCGCAAGCTGATGAACGAGCCGGGCGTCTTTTCGGACGATAGTTCTTCGTGACGGGTCTTCGCATCGAGAAGCTGCATCGCCGTCATGCCGTCGAAACATTCGATTGCGGCGAGGAAGCGCTGAATCGCTTTCTGGTCCGCTTCGCTCTGCCGAACCAGATGGCGAACGCCTCGCAAACCTATTTGGGTATTGCGGAAGACGACGCCATCGTGGGTTTCTATACTCTGGTTGTCGGCGAGGTCCGTCACGAGGAAGCCCCCGAGCGGTTGACCAAAGGGTTGGCCCGCCATCCTGTGCCGGTCATGCTGCTGGCCCGGCTTGGCGTCAGCGAGGCGTGGCAGGGCAAGAGGATCGGCGCGGGGCTGTTACGCGATGCCGTTTTGCGGACGCTGCAAGTCGCCGACATTGCCGGTGTCCGGGCGCTCGTGGTTCACGCCAAGAACGATGCGGCGCGTTCGTTCTATGAGCGGTTCGACTTTCAGCCGTCTCCCACCGACCCGCTGCATCTGTTCGCGCTCATCAAGGATTTGAAGAACCTTTAGACAGGAAGGACGCCACCATGCTCCGCGCCGCTCTTTACGCCCGCTTTTCCTCCGAGAACCAGCGTGACTCCTCCATCGAGGATCAGTTGCGCCAGTGCCGCGAGCGCGCGGAGCGCGAGGGCCGGACCGTGGTGGAGACCTATTCCGACCGCGCCATTTCCGGCTCTTCCATGATCCGCGCCGGTATCCAGTCTTTGCTTGCCGATGCACAGATGGGTCGCTTCGACATAGTGCTGTCCGAGGCGCTGGACCGCATCAGCCGCGATCAGGAGGACGTGGCCGCCGTGTTCAAGCGCCTGCGCTTTGCAGGCATCCCCATAGTCACCCTGTCGGAAGGCGAGATCAACGAGCTTCATGTCGGCCTGAAAGGCACCATGAACGCCCTGTTTATCAAGGACCTCGCCATCAAGACGCATCGCGGCCAGCGCGGGCGGGTGGAGAATGGAAAGGCGGGAAGCGGTCGAGCCGCGTACGGCTATCGCGTCATCCATCAGCTTGACGCCAATGGCGAGCCGATCCGGGGCGAGCGGGCGATTGTCGAGAAACAAGCCGAGATCGTGCGGCGCATCTTCCGCGAATACGCCAGCGGCAGAAGCCCGAAGGAGATCGCATTCCAGTTGAACCGGGAGGGTGTTCCCGGTCTTCGTAACCGCCCATGGATCGACGCCACCATTCGCGGCAATCCCGTCGCGGGCACAGGCATCCTCAACAACGAGCTTTATGCCGGCGTTCTGGTCTGGAACCGGCAGCGCTTCATCAAGAACCCGGAGACCGGAACCCGCGTCTCGCGCGTGAACCCGGAAAGCGAATGGATCAGGACCGAGGTTCCGCATCTGCGGATTGTCGATGACGAACTCTGGCAGGCGGTGCGCGAGCGCCAGCGCGGCATCTCCGCCCTGTATGGTCCCAACCATGCCAACACCCGTGAGGGTCGCGCCAGGCGGCTGCATCTGACCAACCGGCCCGTCACCCTTCTTTCTGGCCTGCTGACCTGTGGATGCTGCGGCGGCAGGATCAGCATGGTGATGACCGACCGCTATGCCTGCCGCAATCATCTGCGCAAAGGCATCTGCGACAACGGCCGCACCATCCGGCGCGACGAGATCGAGGCGCGTGTGTTGGCGGGCTTGAAAGAAAAGCTGGTATCGTCGGAGGCGGTCGCGGAAGCCGTGCGCGCCTATGCCAAGGAAACCAATCGGCTTAACCGTGATCGCCGCGCACAGTCACAGACAGATCAGAAAGCGCTTGAGAAGATCGAGCGCGCCATCGCCGGCATCATGGCGGCAATCGAGGACGGCATGTATCAGCCGTCCATGAAAGCGCGGATGGCCGAGCTTGAACGCGACAAGGCCGAGATCATCGCCCGCATGGCACAGGCCCCCGCCGATGTGCCGGACGTGCATCCCAACATCGCCAGCGTCTATCGCCGGAACGTGGAGCGGTTCACCGAAGCCCTCAACGATCCCGATGGCGGCCGGGAGGCGGCCGAGGCGCTGCGCTCGCTTATCGGTGAGATCGTGCTGACTCCCGGCCCGAAGCGCGGCGAGGTCCATGCCGAGCTACGCGGCGAGCTTATGGGCATCCTCGCCTTCGCCACCGACCATAAGTCGAAGCAGAACATTCGTTTTATGCCGCCAGTGGCATCTTGTGAGTGATCGACACCAGACGAACGCCATTCTTGGCTAACCGCCGCACATAGAATTCGAGCTGGAACTGATCCCGGAAGAAGCGGGAGAAGCTATGGACGACGATGACGTCGAACTCAGCGGGCCGACACGAAGCCGCATCCATCATCCGCTGGAATTCAGGGCGTCGGTCGTCCGTCGCCGACGCTCCCGGCTCGACATATTCGCCGACAACCGTCCAGCCCTTGCCCTCGCAGAAGCTGTGCGCCTGGCGTCGTTGGTCGGGAATGGATAGATCATGCTCTGCCTGCCTGCCGGTCGAGACACGCAGATAAAATGCAGCGCGCGCCATCGGCGAGGCGACGAGTTCATCGTCGTCCTTCATCGTCCACCTCCTGAAAAATCAATTCTTCTTGGCGAAGAGCGCATCGAAGAAATCGGCGAAATAAAGCTCGTAAAGCTCAATCTCGCGGCTCGTGACGGGAAGGCTCTTCGGCAGGTCATCGGTGATCTTTGGCCGCCTGCGTGGTTCGCGCACGGCCCCGCCACGCCGAATCCGGGGTTGCGGCATGTAATCATAGAGATCGACGATCTCCGCGCTTTCGCGATCTGACTGCTTATGCGCGCCCATAGGGCAATTCTGGGGAAATGAACCTGATACGCAAGGAGACAACCGATTGCTGCAGCAGGACGTTGCAAAGCCCAGCGTAGAATAGCGTTCCATCGAATGCCGGAGCGCAGCATGGCGTAGCGCAAATAAGCGTTCGTGGTGGCACCGTCCGCCAAGCCAATGCTGGCAAGAGCATACGCCTGCCGCCTTCTGTTCTCTTTCCGACTCGAGAGCGCGCGCGCCGCAGTAGTGCCAACCGCGCCGCCTGGGACTTGGGCGGGTACTGCGCGCCCAACGTGATATTCCGGCACGGATGCAGGAAATCGAGAGCGATCTCTCCTTCCTCTCTGTCCTCCGACAAGGCGGTTCCGGTCGCCTGACCGGCGCCGCGGCGGGGTCAAGCCCGGCCCGCACCGGACCGTGTTGGGCCTGACCCCGGCCGCTCGCTTGCGCCGGCCGAACACCTCCACGCCCTCGATCGGAGGGCATCTCGAATGGAGGCCATCATGCAACTCATTACCGACACGATCCGCGACCAGCTCATCACCAACGGACGCGAGAGCCGCGACAATCCCGCCTTCGATCCACATCCGGTCGTCAAGCTGTTCACGCCGGATGCCGGTGCCACCTGGCTCATCTCCGAATGCGACCCGCAACGGCCGGATTACCTCTACGGCCTTTGCGACCTGGGCGTTGGGGAACCCGAGCTGGGATCGGTCAGTCTCACCGAGTTGGAAGCATTGCGCGGGCCGCTCGGTTTGCCGGTTGAACGCGATCTGTATTTCGAGGCCGGATATCCGCTGAGCCATTACGCGCATCTCGCGATCAAGGCTGGCGCCATCACCGCCTGACGGCGGTCGAAGCGCTCCGCCATTTTCGGCGGAGCGCTTCATGGTGCCTCGGGCGAGGCCGAGGCTAGCCGGGATAGCGTCTCGGGGCTGGACGCCGCCGTGAGCAGCGCTGCCCAATCATCAGGTGGATTGCCCTTGTCGAGCATCTTGCGGAACACCGCATAGGCGTCGGATTTCGAGCCATAAGTGCACAAGGTTGTTTCGTCGTTCACCCACGCGAAAATGATGATCCTCGTTTTCGCGAAGGCGCCTCCGAAACCGTAGTTTGTTCCGGGCTTGGTGCGGCTTGCGCCGGGGCCGGCGCATCTTCCCCAACCTTCGCCTCCCGCCGAAACGCATCACTTGGAACGAGCGTAATCTGGACTGTCTGCCTCGCATCGCCGCGATCGTCAGAGGTTGACTGCGGAGCGGACACAAAAAAAAGCGCCGCGAACAATGCGGCGTGCAAGGCGCAGGAAATGACCCCGCCGACTATCTCATTCCTGGTCATCGGATATGCGCAAGTCCGGCAGAGTCCCGATCCCTCAGGTCCAGGACACTAGCGCCCAATAAGGGCTGAACTGTTACGGTTAGATGACATTCATGCATCCTGTGCCATCATCGGACCTGGAACTCGATGCGCATCGGCTGCGGCAAACCTTCAGGGGGCGGCTCGCTGATCCGCAGGTCGCGCAGGAATGCGCCGAAGGTCCGATCCCGCGAGGCATCGCCCGACGACCGGATCAGATTCGATCGCTCCACCCGTCCTTCGCCATCGACCCACATCCTGACGCTTATCCGATAGTCGCCGCCCGAGAGGGCCGCGTCCGATTTCATCGCCGCAACGATCTCGCGCTGCACGAGGCTGACATAGGCCAGTGCTCGCGCATCGGGTTCGGATTGCCCGATCAGCGGTGTTGCGCGCACCGTCAGCATATCGAGCGTCATGTCCGGGGTGGCGGACGCCGTGATGACCACCGAGCCGCCCTGCGTGAAACGTGCGCGCAGCCCCGTTCCATCCAGCATCGTCACGAGCGCTTCCTGCAACGTATAGCGGCCAACCACGGGACGGGAGCGACGACCCACCGCCAAACGGCTATCATAGAGCATCTGCACGCCGCTCACCGATGACAACCGAGCCAAGGCGAGGTCCAGGCGCTGCGCGGGAATATCGAACGTATAGACCGACGCCGATGAACGATCCGCTTGAGCATCAGCCGGCGTCACCGGATATCCGCACAGCAAGAACGACAGGGCCGCAAAACTGACGGCCAATTTGCGCAGCAACTTCCTGGTCTGCGATCTGCCTACCAAGAGCGGCTCGCGGGGTGCATGCTCACATCGGTGGAGGCGTAATCCCGTCCCGTGCAAAGCACAGGCTCGTCCCGGTCCTTCGCGGCAGCATAGACCATGAGATCAAGCAAGTTCAGCACGCCGCCATTCTTCATTCCCTTGCCATACCGCGCATTGGCATCCCCCGCGATCTGCGCCTGGCGTTCGTCAAAGGCCAGAATCTCTAGCCCGTTTCCGCAGAGTTCCTTCAGCAGATCGCGACCGATCTTACCGAGTTCGGGCGATCGCATCTCAGCGACCCGCAGAAACTCCAACACCGCCGGTGCGGGCATAAGGGCAGGTTCGCTCACAAGCGCTGCGAGCAGATCGTCAGCGCCATCTTCTTCATAAAGGATGGCGACCAGTGCTGACGTGTCCACGATCATCGCGGCATACCGCGTTCATCATATTCCTGCTCGTCGAACTCGGCCATGCTTATGCGAGGGAGGTTCCTGCCGCGGGCCGTTATCGCCCGGACGCGCGCCATGACTTCCTCGGCGGATCGTGCCTGGGGCGGCACCGGCATCCGGTCCAACGCCTCCTCGATAACCTGGGCCTGGCTGCGCCCGTCCCGCGTCAGAATGGCGAGCCGGGCAAGCGCGTGCTCGGAGCGGATCGTGATCGCTCTCTGCTGGCGACGGGGCTGGGTTGGCATCGATTACCTCGCATTTCTGACGTGAACGTACCCAATGTAGGTCTTCGTGCTGCTACGCGCAAGCACGCCGCGAATCGAGAGCGCTGTAGCGGGGCGTCGGTCACCCGCAACAGCGTTGGCGTTGCAAACCGATGTTCTCGCCAGTCACCGATTTTCAGACGCGCATTTCATGGGCGAACTGACGCGCATGGGAACGCTGGCGCATTGCGAACTTATCCAAGCTCGTCGGCTATCAGGTCGAGCCGCGATAGCTGCGCTGCCAGGGACCCGCCCTTGCCGATCAGGGGCTCTTCGAGGCGTGTCACGAAGATAGAGCGGCGCCTTCTCATGCGCCTCCTCCAACAGGGCACCAAACTGCCGCATAGACAACTGTATTACTAGACGTGGACCTACAACGGCCGCATCATCGCACAGCTACGCTTGTGCGGGGTCGTGCACGCCATCAGGTTGTGTTCAGGAAAGAGGAAGAGCGTGAATTCTCTGAGACCCGAAGACTATGCGGACGACGAACTGGTTCGCATCCAATGTTCGGGTCGTGAAATATGGCTATCCGAGCGCTTGTTTCGTCGACTCGTGTTGATAGGCAGCGCATATGAACTCCATCTCTTGCCATTACTTGAGCAAGACACGGCCCTGAATTCAGTCCAGGCTGACGGTCTTCTGGGAGAACTGGATTTTGTCAGTACATTGGTTACGGATGCAGCCTTGACATCTGTGCTGAATGAACTGGCACCGCTGGTAAGGGCTTGTCGTGTTTCGCCGGACCGCACAATCTCATTCGAATGGCCTTAACCCGGAGCGCCGTGGGATCGATGAAATTGCCGCTAACCCTGGCATTCTAGTAGAAAGCAAGGTCAAGGCAGATGCGCTCAGCATCGACGCCCTGCGGCAAGTCCATCGAGAGGGCGATCGGCAGCGCCCGCACGTCATTGACTGGACCGATCATGTCATCGGAATGCCGGTAGCTCGTCCGGTCTCGTTCTCCAGTAGTGCGAAGCGAAAACCGCCAATCGCAGCGAGAAAATGTTCGATTGGTCAGCTAATCGTTTGACGCCGCATCAGCAGAAATCTCGAAAACGGCCGACCTGATTTCGTCCCAGGGCGTGGCACCTTTCTGTCCAAGAGCCTGAGCGAACATACCTTGACGTCGCTCATTCTCGGCAATGAGGCCGGGCAAATCGATTTGAACGTCCGGGTGAAGCGCTCCCGCTGCAACCTGCTCGATCCGAGACGTCATCCGCTCGAACAGCCTGGCATGAAATGCCTCGACTTCCATCACGAATTTCTCGCGAGGCAGATGAAAGCTGCCGCTTACCGCGGACCACGCCAACCCCCCGTCGATAAATTTGTCGCGATTGCCCCACTCAATGTGCACGTCAGTCTCATCCGACCACATCACTATCGATGTCGACGGGGAGAGATAACCCGTTTCCAGAAACCGATCACGGAGCAATAAATTGGCACGCTCCCACGTATCCCAAGTTTCATCTTCGGCGCCTTCGTCGAGATTTTTCTCGGACCAAGATTCACATGCCTTGATCCATTCACGTCCGGAGTTTCCAGAAACATATGCCCTGAGATCTTGGGGGACAGCCTCCAGGATAGTGGGCAGCATGTTCATCACATCTTCGAAGATTCTAGCGACGTAGTAATCGCAATATCTGCTTCCGTCACTGTGGCGGACACGGTCGCTATATTCGAACAGCGTAGCCACTCCCGCGTTTATCCAATATCGACCCTCCGTTAAACCAAACCAGGTGAGGCTATGATTGCCAGGGGTGCCCCAGGGCACGACTTCTTTTATCGGCGTTAGCTCAAAATCGATCAGCATGCGGCCTGATCTCCCAGCGGTGGAAAGCGAAATCCGCCGATCTCCTCGAGCAGTCGTTCGATCTCCCCGATCATCGACGCGTGGTCGCGGTTTTCGAAGGAATGAAGCTCCTGCCCGCAATGGTCACCTTCGAAAGCGCGCAGCAAATACCCGCCGCCCGGGTCTTCGGCGGGCGTCCAGCTCAGATCGATCAGCACGTCGCGCCGCATATGCCTGAGCATGAGCAGCGTGTCCTTGCACACGACCGACCAGGCCATGGGATGGTCGAAAGGCATGTCGTAGAACTGGTTGTATTCCACCAGCCATCCGGCGGGGATGCGGAGCGAATGGAGCGGGTAACCCTCAACCTCCCTATCGCCCGTCACGTCGGGGAACCTCGAAACTTCGCGTTCAGCCTCGCGAGCAAGATTGCTTCACTTTCGCTGTCCGGGCTGGTCCAGTCGAAAAGGCCGACCGCTTGCGGAATGAAGTCCTCATCGAACTCGCCAATGCGCTCCAGGTCGGTACCGGGCAAAGAATTGTAGAAGCGTTCAAGCAAAGGGGCGAGCGCCACCGCCTTGGCGGCCATCGACCCGTCCAAATTCGTCCGGCTAACATCTTCCTTCTGACCCAAGTGCGCCGTCAACGCTCCGCAAAGGTGGAACAGGGTCGCCATATCGTCCTGCGTGTACCTGCGCTCTCCCTCAGAGGCGGGGCCACGCATAGCCAAACCATCCATAAGGCGCTCGGCCTCCGCGACGATTGCTGCCACGTCGCCGGCGTCGAAGCGATGCAGGCTCTCTCCGCACTGCGACTCTTCGAATATCCGCAGGAGGAAGCGGCCGGTCCCCCCGATCTTCGGATTCCAGGCGAGTTCAAGCAGAAGGTCGGAATCTGCGTGACAGGCCAGCAACAAAGTGCCGAAATGGTCCCACAGCGGGTGATCGGCAGGCGCATCGACCAATCGATTATGCCGCACCGCCCAGCCCGCAGGAATTCGCATCGGCAGCAGACGCAGCGGCTCGCTCACGGCTTTCCTTCCCCGCCCGCTGCCCGATGCGAGGCTGCCCCCCATAATCGACGCCCCGTAACGCCCGGCCACATGCTGCCGTTCATCCCTTTGCTCCCCTGAAGTACATGTCCCAGCGAGCGAACAAGTCGTTCTCCTTTTCCCGGCGCGCATGGGACCAGTCGCACAGCTGCAGCACATTCGGGTAGAAGATCCGTTCCGTCCAACGGGAGTCGCTATCCCGCGTCTCCGGGTCGATCCCTTCCCAGTAACGCCGAGCCATCGGCGCGATTGCCTGAAGTTTGCTCTCGATCCCCAGATCGCCGGTTTGGCAGCTTGCATCGAAAGCGGGGTCTTCGGATCTCAGCTTGAGCATCGCCTTGTAGAGCCCCATCAGCATGTCGACTTCCTCGCACGAATAGTTGGCATAGCGGACGCGTGGCGCGTGGCGGACGGGCAGTTCCGCAAACAATCGCTCCAGTTCCGTCACAATGACGGCCTGATCGCGAGACTCGATGCGATGCAATTCGTGTCCGGTCCTCTCGTCGCTCATCACGCGCAGCAGAAAGCTGCCCGCCTCCGCAGGGTCTTTCCCCGGCGGTCCGGGCAACCAAGAAAGATCGGTCAGCAGATCCCATTCGGCGTGATAGGCGAGTAGCAGGAGGCCGTCATAGTATCCGTAGAAATGCCCGAGCGGCGCATCGACAAAATTATTGTGTCGCAACGTCCAGCCTGACGGGATGCGTAAAGGGTGTAACGGAAAATATTCTCCTCTCATGATCCAGCCTCCATCGGCTCGCCGGTGAGGCCGTCGCTGGTGGCGCCTCCGCCGCAACTCTCCCCATCGCCGCATTCGCTGTAATTCTTGCAGATTGCCGTAACGCGGGTTTGCAACCGTTCGGACAGGCTTTCGCCGATGGGCATGTCGGGCCGATCAAAAATGACGCGCCGCATTCCGGGCTCGACCGCCTCCCAACCATCGCGTAACTGCTGGGCGGCGCGGGTGACGTCCTGCGCGCTCGACATTGTGTCGGCGCCCGTTTCGGAAAATTTAAGATCGAGCAGCAGCGCCTCGGCCTGTTCGAACCGCGACAGGAAGGCCGCCATATGTTCGGCCAGATTCTGGTGCCCGGCAAATTCCTCTGCGAGCGCAACGGCGAGATATTCGGTGTGATGATCGCCGCGCGGCCACCAGATCGTGCCTTCCTCGAACTGCCCCGTCATCGGCGCGAGATCGAGCGGCCGGTTCATGCGCGGCAACAGACGGCCGAGGCGGACGATATTCGCCTGTGCCTCGTCGTGCAGGGGGGCGAATAGCGCCGGCCAGCTTTGGGGCGGCTCGGAAACAGCCTTGCCCGCCGCGCGATCCAGCTTGTCGAGGAACTGCGCGAAGTGGATTTCGAAATCGTCGAAGCTTCCTACGACATAGCGTGCGGCGCGGTCCTCTCCCGCCCAGGCGCCGTTATCGACGTAGCAGGCCGGAAACTCCTCGCGCTCATAAGCTGCCAGGTCGACCTCGCCGCAGGCGACGAGCGCAAAAGCGGCGGATGCAAGCACTCCGGCCTTAAAGGGATTCAAGTTCATTGTTCCGCTTCCTCGCACATGCGTTGCACCTGCGACCGCAGCCGGTTGGCGAGGCTGGTGTGCCAGCCATGGTCCAGCACCCGTAGCGCGGGCCGCCGGAAATCGGCCTCATAGGCTTCGTCGAGCGCGCCACTCGCCAAGATATGCAAAGCGCCGATAGTGCCCTCGCTGATGCCGCTGTCGTCTTTGATGTCCTCCAGCCAACCGGTCATCTCCAGACGCGCGAGGAAGCGGACCCTCGACCGTTCCGGCCCGGGCAGCGGCACGGTGACGAGTTCGCGCAGGAATGCGGCGCGCAGTACCTCTTCGCGGTCGGGCGGGTCGAAGTCGGGTAGCGAGACACCGCCCGGAATCTCTTCCAGCACGAACTTCATCGGCCATGCCTCATTGCCTGCCTCGCGCAGCGGGAGCAGGCGCGCGAGGGCGCGATAGACGTCCTCCATGCTCGCGCTCAGGACCGCCATCTCGCTCGCGTCCGGCACTTGTCCTTCGGTGTGGAAAGCCCGCGCGAACCGTTCGGAAAAACCGGCGAAGCGCCAGTCGAACTCGCGGAACGCCTCTTCGAACTCGCGCGCGGTTTCGTCAGGAGCATCGTCGGCCCAGTCCGCATTACGGGCGCAGATTTCCGGCGGCGGCCAAGGTACGGGCTCCTCAGCATGCACACCGCTGCTAAACAGGGCGGCCAGTGCCAGCAGTATCGGGCGCATGGCCACGGCCTAGCTTTCCGGACACATGGCGCGGATACGCCGGTGGAGCCGCTCGGCCAAGCTCGGTTCCGCGTCGAACAGCGCCTGCTTGAGAGCCGGGTCGAAGCCGTCGCGCCAATTGCGCACCAGCGCCTGTGCATCGCCGTGCAACGCGGCGAGATCCGCGTCGCGATCACGCCCATCCGTCCGCGCTTCGAGCCGGCGCAGTCCGTAGCGCAGCTTGCCCAGCGAGGTCAGGAAGGCATCGATGCGCTCGCCGGCCTCATCCGCGGCGGCACGGTCTTCGCCCAGCACCATTTCCTCGGCCAGCGCGGCGCGCAGCCATGCGGTGTGTCCGTCGCCGGGCTGCACGCCTTCGGGTGACTGGAACTCGAACGACCCCGAAATCCGCGCCACCGCAAGGCTGTCCGCCGGGGCAGCCACGCCGGTCAAGAGGCGCGCGAGACGCGGCATCAGCGCATCGAGCCGCTCCGCGATGCGAGTAGCTCGTGCGGGATCGGCCTTCGCCACGTCGATATCGCGCGCGAGCGATCCGGTAAAAGCACGGAAATGCTTGTCGAACTCGTAATAGCTGTTCTTTAGATATTGCTCGGCGCGCCGGTCCGCACTCAGCAGCCAGGCCGATTCATGGGCGCAGGGTTCGATCGCCTCCGCCTCGTATCGGGTGAAGGCTGGCGGCTCGGCGGGCGTGGCAAGAGCAAGCGGATCGGCCAAGACCACATCCTCGAACCGCCGTGTATCGAGGAAGAACAGCGCATATTCGTCGGCGGTATCCGCAAAGGGCTCCGTGGCGGGCGAGCGGTGGCGCTCGAACGGCACCGCCACGCGGTTGTGGCGGATCGTGGTGTCGCCGACGAGCACGCGCTCGTCCGGCCCCAGGTCAAAAAAGGGCAGCGCACCCGAGATGTAACGGCGCTCGGGAAAGGACCAAAGCCGCTGGACGCGATCGCCGGTCACCAGTAGGCCAAGATTGTGAAGGCCGCGGTGGACGGTCAGCAGGTTCGGTGAATAATCGGCGACAAGCATCTGATTCGCGTCAGGGCCGTAAATTTCCGTGCAGACGCCTTTCTCGCCGCAGATCGTGCCGCTGCGCTCGACATGAAAGGCGTAGAGGCCATGGCCCGACGCGACCTGGAACGGGCAGCCTTCTCCCGCCTCGCCAAAGGGATCGATCACCAGCGGTGGCAGAGTCTCGTTTCCGTCCTTGTCGCGCAGTCCGCAAGCCGTATCGGTGCGCCAGACGGTCAGCGTCTCGTCCTGCCACGCCGCCGCCACGCTGGGAAGCGGCGGAGGCATTCGCTCCATCTCCTCGGCGTTCGGCTCATCGGCCAGCCGCTCGGGTTCTAGTGACAGCGCGAGGAAGGCGACCTTGCCCTTTTCAACCCGGCGGGTGATGCGCATGGCTTCAACTTGCGCCGCTTCCGCAAATTCCCAGTTCGCTATCGGCCCCGCTTCGCGCGGTTCCATATCCAAACCGTGGAGCCGCTTCAGTTCTGCGGTGAAGCGAGCGTAGGGATCGAAAGACTTTTCATCCAGACGCACGATATTGCTGACGATGATCGCCAGTACGGGTTCGTCGTTCAGCTCGACCTCGCAGATATTGCGCGGCTCGGCGACCCGTTCCTGCATGCACTGGGCATGGAGATAGCCCCAACCATCTGCCGGAACGTCATTGCCGGACTCACTCGAATGCACTGGCGCGGCGAGCAGGAGAGCGAGCATCGCGCCAGTCGCGGCAAAAGTGCCCCGGCGTGGCGGACGGTTAATCGGCGAACGGATCATGCTGCATGCCCCCTCCAGCAAGGGACTGCAAATGCTCGAGAGCGCGAACGACTCGCTCCGGGTTCTTGCAAGCAAGTGTGTTGGAGCCTTGCCTTCCCTCATAGGTTTTTCCGCTGTCGCCATCGGTTCTGCTCCATGCCATGCAGTCACCGGAAATACATGATATTTTGACGTATTTGGCATGAGCGAGTTTCATAGAGCTGACATCATCTCCTTCAGCTATGTTGAAAAATGCCTTCCTTGCGTCAAATTTAATGATACCGAAATAATTCGGATCATCTATATCATCCGATCTAATGTCTGTTTGCATGATGGATATGTACCTACGGTCGCTATCGTACTCGATTTTCTTCGCGATACGATCTCGCCACTGGTCCTTTATTTCATCATCCCAATCATAGAACAACTGACCAATACATTGGTCCCCGATGTAAGCGACCGTCTCCGCCGCATCAGGCCGTTCGCCACTATTCGCTTCCGTCTCGCGCACCGGCAAAGCGCGTGTCGCAAGCGGCTGGCCGCCCTCATCGACATGCCGTTCGGTCATCACATATCGCGCGGAAACCCATCCCAGACGGCATTCACCAACGGCGGCAAGCGCCCCCCCGGACTCGCGAAGATTGCAGCTATCGCCTTTGGGGAGCTGTCCGTTCGACCGATAGACCACGCCAAGCCACCGGCCATTTTCGTTCCGGTCGCAAAGATAAATGCGCGCACCATCGCGGAGCCGCGCAAGCTCCTGTGCTTTGCTGCTCGGTCCCGCGCGCACAGCCAGGAAATTATCGTCACCGCCTGGCAGGTTGCCGACCCGTCCGATCGGCTCGCATCGTCCGAAATCGGAGCGTGCGGCGCCGATACGCACCGAACGGGCGTGATCGGCTGTCTCGGTGTTGGCCCCATCGCCGCCCTTTGCATCCGCCACTTGCTGCGGTGCGGTCAGCGCTCCACTGGCAGCTCCCTCCGCCCCGTCATCCGAGCATGCCGCAACCGAAAGCAACACAAGCGCGGCCAGTATGGCGCAGCGTCGCCTGTTTTTCCAAAGAGCGATCATGCCTTTCCCCCAACTCTCATTGTTACCCGCCTTCCGCCGCCCGCTCTGCCCGCCGGATTCGCCGGTGCGCCTTCAGATTGGCAGCGTTCATTGCTTTCCACGCTTCGGCGATGCCGGTCAGCGGAGTGCGCAGCGTCACCGTGTCGATCCGTCCGTCCTCCAGTCGCATCGCGAAGCTGGCAGTGAGAAAGGCGGCTTGCGGGTCGAGGATCATTTGCATCTCCTCCGCCGACGGCAGTGCGACGGCGTGGATGCGATAGCTGGCGAAACTCGAATAGAAGGCGGGGGCTCCGTCGGCAATCGGCTCGAACCAGGCCGGCGCGCCGAGTTCGCGATGCGTCCCGTCCAGCATCTCGACACCGAGCGTAGCGGATTCACTCTCCAGCAGCACATCGAACATATGGGCCTGGAAGTGCAGGCGCGGAAACTGGGTGTAGCGCCCGATGGCGGCGGTCATCCCGGTCCTGACAGCGACGTCCCCGGCGAACACGATCCGATCCGGTTCCAGCTCACGCCAAGGCAGGCGGAGCATTTCGATGCTGAACGCCCATTGCCCGAGGCCTTGCCCGATCGGGCTCCCGTCGGCGTGCTTCACCGCCTTGTTGGTCGCGGCGATATAGGCGATGCCACTTTCCGCCTGCTTTGACAGATCAACGCCGCGGTCGTCCGATGTGGCCCATGGCGCCGGCTCAAAGGCGACGCGTTTGGAGAACAGATTGCCGACCTTGTTCCAGGCAAGACCGCGAACGAACTCTGCCCGATCCTCAACCAGTTCGACACCGGGGAGCGCGGGACCTGCAAGCTGCGCGCAGAAGCGGTTGTCGCCGACCTGAAAGTCGCACAGGCTTTCCAGCGCCGGGCGAAAGAACTGCCCTTTGCACTTGGGGATATTGGGCAAGTGCTCGGCTGCCTGATGCTCCAGAGCGGCCAGCTGGCGGCGTTGTTCGGCCTGCGCTGCGTTCTCTTTGTGCGTGCGTTGCAACACCGCCCTGCGTCGAGCGACCTCTTCAGGTACGCCTTCGAAGGAATAGGCGACAACGCAGACTTCGTGATTCCAGTTGGCGTCGGCAAGCGCGGGTCGCTTCGCCGCCGACGCCGCCTGGTCGGCGGCGGACATGCCGCCGCTCCAGGGAGAGGGAATGAGGGACATGGCGGGCTGAGCATGCGCGTCCGCACCGCCGGTAATGCCGAGCCCGATTGCAGCCAGCATGAAGGCCCGTATGATAGGGTTCGATAGCATCGGACGCTCCCCAGAAACTCAACGCGTCTAGGGAATGGCGACAGCCTGAATACGCTGGCAATATTGGCGTAACGTCCGATTGGACATCTTGCCGGTGTCTTCCATATATCCGTGGTCGATCAGTTCGTTGAGATAGTCAGCATTCCTGCCGACGATCCTTGTCAAATCGGCAACATCGGACGCGTATCGCCTTGCCAGACCGCTCCCGTCGGCGATGATCATGATGGCATGAAGGTCGCACACGACAGCCCCAGCATTCTGGCCGCAGAGTTTCGACACTTCATTGTCATTGTCGAGCGCGCAGTAGTTGAACGATTCAATGTCCTTTTCGTGGATATCCTTCAGGAGAGCGTCGATCTCGGCCGCCGTTTCCGCCTGCGCGGGCACGGGAAGCAGGACGACGGCAACCGCCGCCGCGAGGTATTGCTTGGCAAAGCGCATCATCATGGATTTCCTCATGGATAACCCGAACCATGGTAGGTCGGGTGCGGAATGCAGGGGCGGCCGTCGAGCGTCGCGTCATAGGTGTAGATGCCCGTGAGTGACGGCGAGCGTCCATCCGAATACCAGGTGGCATTGTAACCGCGTCCGCCGTTGGCCCAGTGCGGACAGCGATAGGCACTGGAGTAACGGCTGTCGTAACCCCCGCGCCGATAGCGGGGGCGATAGCCGTCATCCTCCTCCAACCGCCGGATCGCTGCGCGCTTGCGCTCCAGACACACGCTGTCGTGCCCGATGAAACGCCCGTCGCGATAGACCGAGCATTGTTCGTAGTCGCCATCGGACAGCGATTGGGCGGATGCGGGCATCGCAGCGATAACCGCTAGCGCTGCGATGCTACAGGTCACCGCCAAGACAAGGCGCGGTTGCTTCATGGCAATCACCGCTGCACGCCGCCCTGATCGATGGGTCGGTAATAGGCGGTGACTTTGCAGCGATGTTGATATTTCGAGTTCTTGCTCCAGCCCGACGGACCACAATCGCAAGAACTAAATCCCCGAAGCTCGGTGTCTAGCAGCCGCTTGCGCGCATTATCCTTGGCTTTTTCACACGCATCGCCTGGGGATACGCCGACAGCTCCAGCGTGAATATAATTGTCGCTGCCGCCCTGAGCCATAACGGTGCCGGAAAATGCGAGAACACCCAGAGCGGCCGTGGCGATAAATGTCTGTCTCATAACAGTTT
The DNA here is from genome assembly GCF_001278035.1 of Sphingopyxis sp. 113P3. Lineage (NCBI taxonomy): Bacteria > Pseudomonadati > Pseudomonadota > Alphaproteobacteria > Sphingomonadales > Sphingopyxidaceae > Sphingopyxis > Sphingopyxis sp. 113P3. The sequence continues at coordinate 1,214,783 of NZ_CP009452.1, read as the reverse complement.
CCCTCCTTCAGTTTGAACTCGTCCGAACCAGAACCTCGTAGGTCACCCGGCAGCGATAGACCGCCGAGGGCCCGTCGCCCTTCGATGCGATCGGGGCACAGGTGCAGCCCCGGATGTTCAGCCCCAGATATTTGCGCGCCTCGTCCATCGCCCGTGTCCGTGCCGCGGCGCAGCCGCCCCCCTCGCTGCGCCCTTGGGCATCGGCCGTCCGCACCGCCCAGCGCGCATCCTGCGCAGCGGCGGGACCAAACCACAGTGCGAGTGGGGCCGAGGCGACCATGACAAAGGCAATGCGCATAACCATCAGCGCGAAGATGTCCCCCTGCCGTCGCGTCGCGCGGCCTTGGCCTGCTCGATGGCGCGCATCAGCCCATCATGTCTGGACTGCCGGACCATGCCATTGAAGGACGCCCGGCACTGATATTCCTTCATGCGGCCACTACCGCCAGGCCTCGGTCTCGAAGTGCAGGAGCAGCTTCCTGCCTCGAATGAGCGCAGTCCAGCGGGCGACGGATTGCGTGTCGCGACGAGGCACGCTTCCCGCTCGCTGACCGCCCAATAGGATATTTGCGACCCTGAAATCGGGACCAACGGGTCGGATTGCGCTGATGCCACGCCGGCGCCGACCGCAATGGCGGCCGCCAAGCCTGCGGCTGCAATCATCTTCTTTGTTGAATTCACCGGACATCTCCCATTCAGCGCTTTCTACGCCACGAAGGGAAGGATCATGTCCGCCGCTCTGAAAATCTTTGCCCCGCCGTTGAAAAAGGCTGAAATTTCTTTCCCGGAGATTCTGAAAATTATGAATTGAACGATTTTTCAGATGCTTAATGTGGCATCACTGCATCGCGCTCAGATCCACACCAGCAAGCACTTTCGCTTCTGCCAACGCCGGATAGGTGGAGGGAAGGCGGTCGGCAGCGCCAAGGGCCGACAGGCAAGCGCGCCCTGCGGGTAATACGGCCGCCTCTTCGCCGCGCACCAGCGCGATCCGTGCCGACAGGCAATGCAGCCGGGCGCGCCAGGGATGATCGGGCATGAAGCCAGCACGGTCCATTGCCTCAAGCGCGCGGCGGCGTTCATCCTCGGCCTCGTCGGCCTTGCCAAGTGCGATCAGCGCGCGCGCCCAGCGCATATGGAAATGCGCCGCCTTGCCTTCGCGGCCGTAGAGCACCCGCGCACCGGTCTGCCGCGCCTCGCGCAGCAGGGCCTCGGCATCCCCCGATTCACCTATCTGCGCCTCAGCCAGCGCCAATTCACTCATCACGTAAAGCGTCCAGAAATGGTCCGAACCCAGCGTTTCGCGATAGCGCGCGAGCAACGGGTGCAGGATCGAGCGCGCGCCCGTCCAGTCGCGGCGCCACAGCGCGGCGACCGCGCGGCTGTAGGCGGGCGAGAGCGATTCGGGATGGTCGGGTCCGAGCGCAGCGTCGAAGACCTTCTGCGCCGCAGCAAGATGCTGTTCGGCCTTAGCGAAATCGCCAGCCGCCACCAGAAAGTCGCCGTAATCGGCATGCGCCCAGGCGGTGAGCGGATGCGATGCGCCCATTGTCGTCTGGCGGATGGTCAGATGGCGCCGGAACGCTCCATCAGCCAGGTCGAAGCGAGCAAGCTTGCGCAACGAAAGAGCGTAGAACCACTCCGCATCGGCGCGTTCGGCCGATGACAGTCCTTGCGACTTTTGCAGTACACCGGCCAATGCCGTGGCGGCGCGATCATATTCGCCGATCTCGAACTGGAGTTTGGCGCGCACCGTCTGCGCGGCGCCGAGCAGCGGCGATCGCGTGTCGCGTGCCACCTGTTCGGCACGCCGGCAGATGCGTTCCGCGCGCCGCGTTTCGCCGGCGAGGCGCAAATTCTGGCACAGCCCGATATCTATCGGGACGTTCTGGCGCGCGTAAACGCCATGAAGTCGCACGCTGAGCATTTGCGCGCGATCGAAATGGTTGACCGCCTTTTCATATTCGCCCCAGCCCGAAAAGGCCTGCGCAATGGTGCGGTGAAGCATGACGCGCGTCTCGGGGTCATCGCGCAGCCGGTTATCCATCGTCGCGGCCGTCCGCTCGACGGCCTGGCGTAGCGATTGATTCTGATAGCCCACCGCATAAGGGTCGGCTGCCGCGAGCACGTCAGACGATAAAAAGGTCAGGAGTACTTCGACCTCGCGCTCCTGTTCGGCAAGCTGCGCCCGCGCAGTCATCGCCCACCATGTGGCCAGCCCGGCGACGAGAAGACTGAGGCTGGCAATAGTGATGGCGCACGTCATCATCGCCCGCCGACGGTCGCCGAACAGGTGCGCGCGAAAACGCCGGACCACCCCGCTGGTTTCCAGCGCCTCTGGAGGCAGGGCTTCGAGGCGCTTGACCGGCCCTGTCAGCCGATAGCCGCTACCATAGACCGCCTCGACGCGCGCGCCATCCTCGCCGAGCGCCTGGCGTAGCCGGCTGATTGCTTTGGCGAGCGAGTTCTCGTGGACAATGCGCCCCGGCCAGCCGATTTCGAGCAATTCATCCTTGCCCAGCGGTTCGCCCGCGCGGCGCAGCAGAGCGGCAAGCAGGGCGGCGCAATTGCGGTCAATTTCGACCGCCTGTCCATTGATCGCCAGCTTTCCGCCAGTTTCGTCGAACAGGACGTGGCCAAAGCGCCACTTGCTGTATTGGATGTCTTCCGCCCCCATGCGCTTTTCATAACCGTAATTCGGCAACGCACAATGAAACGCTACCTCGACTAGCGATCGGCTCCCGCCGGAAGGAGGAAGCTATAAAGCCCTTCCGATGTCACCGCGACGCCCTGTCCACCATGCTGCGCCAGCAGATCGCGCTGCGCCCGCGAAGGCAGAATCGTGTAGAGATAGAAGGGCGTATGATCGCCGCGCGCGCGCATCGCCTTGACCAAATCAAGTCCGGCGAGTGGATTGCCATTCCGCCCCATGTCGGAAATCACCGCGTCATAGCGATACATGGCGAGCAGTTTGAGTGCATCGTCGCTCGATGTGACATTGTAGACGGCCATCCGCTGTCCTTCGAGAAAGCGCTTCTCTTCCACATTGTTTTCGGGATGATCGTCGACCCACAATATGCGGCCAATGACATCGGGCGCTTCGCCAATCTTGAGAGGCTGTTCCGTGGGGGCAGTCCGGTGAGCATAGATGCTGGCGAACGCACAGGCCCCGGCAATCACAGCCAACGCGATCGTGAAATGCCGGCGACGCCGCAGCGGCGGCGGATCAGGCCGGGGGTATGCCACGTCCGCGGCATCGGACACGAAGCGGTAGCCATGCCCGTAGACCGCCTCGATACGCCAACCGTCATCACCCAGTGCCTGGCGAAGCCGGCCGATTGCCTTGGTCAGCGAATTTTCATGAACCTTGCGCCCTGGCCAGCCAGCCTTGAGAAGCTCCTCCTTGTCAACAGACGTGCCGTCACCCGCAAGGAGCCTGGCAAGAACCACCCGGCTTGACCGGTCGAGTTCCACGACCTGCCCAGCGACTATCAGTTCGCCAATGGCCTCATCATATTCAATGTTTCCGAAACGCCAGAGACGGCAATCGTCGCGCTCACCCCGCATGGGAGATTGCATAACCGCAAATTGAGTCCAAGCAATGACATGTTTTCCGAGACTGTCTGCACTGCGGAACGCAAAACAACTGCGTGTTGCGCGCGGCAAGCGTATTAGTCTCTATTATCGCGAGCAGGGTTTCCCTTCATATTCGTGCCTTTGCAGCTTGTATTCACTGCCGTTCCAGCGGATCACCGGAAAACAGAAGCCCGGTCCGCCGACCTGAATGTCGGGGAAATTGTCAGTGCCTCGTGTCGCAAGGAACTCGGGAATACCGATACCGCCGGTCATTACCTTCCATTGGCCATTCGCTTGCCGGGACAGCAATTGAAAGCTCAGCCCTGACATGCCGAAGCAGATCGCGCCGCCCTCCGTGACGATCACCTCGGGTCTGCCGTCACCATTGATGTCCTCGATCTTCCCTATTGCACCGGGCTCATAGGAGGCGCCTGCCGGTGGGTCGCCGCACGCACCACTTTCCCATTGGCTGCGCTTCTGTACATAGGTGAAGCCCGCGGCCTGGAAGATGCTGCGGTCCTCTCCGCTGCCGGGTTCAGTGGGAACATCAGATTCTGGCAAAGCGCCAGGAGAAGAAGATTCGGTGCTTGCCGACATGGCCACATCACTGATTGTTGGAGTGGACTTCGCCTCGGCGGACGAGACCGGATTGGTCAGCGCAACCCTTTCCGGCGCGCCACTCACTTCACTCCCGCCAGCACTCGCAGTTTCCTCACTCGCTGCACCCTGGTTTGATTGGCCACCACAGGCAGCCAACGCCAAAGCAACCGCCAGGGAGCCCGATTTTCGTTCGAAGAATTTTCTCATCTACACGCCTCCGCACCACACTCACTATGTTCAGTCCTGCCTCTTACGAGGCGCAACAGCCTTTATTTGACGGTTGCTTCCATGATCTCCCTGTGGACCGACTGCACGGGGTGCGAGCGGTCGTCCGGGATGCAAGATCAGCCACCGGGCTTCGACCCGGATGCGAGCGGATTGGCGATCCGGCCTGTCGCGGCGAGGATCAGGCCGATGCCGCACAGGAGCAGAAGCCACGCACCGGTGCCGCTATTGATCGTAACGCTCGTCATGCCGCCGCTCCCGTTCGCCATCCCCTCGATCATGGATGCGAAGATTGCCGCATTGAGGAAGGCGACGATCGCGCCGGCACCAGCAATCATCGTGAGAATCTTCGAGGGCCTTCCGCGCCAGCAGGCATAAAGGAGGATCACGGCCGTGATGGGCGCCAGCCAGCGCGGCTGAAGCAGGATAGTCGCCATGGCCAGATCGCTTTCGCTGGAGCGTGCCATCGATATCAGATAGCTGTCGATTGTTTTCAGCAGATCGCTGCCTGCGCCGAATAGCGAGTAGCTGCGTGTCGCGGCCTCGCCGGCGGCCATGCCCATCACCGAGGGTTCCACCGACAGGAAGGTGAGGAAGCAGGCGAGCAGAATGAACAGCGCCAGCGGGGCTTCAAGCCCCTCGCGCAGCAGAGCGCCGGCCCGCTGGACCGCGTCGGTGAAACGCAGCGCGTCCGTGTCGATCGCAGACAGCGTCACTGCGGGTTTCACGGCATAGATGCCGACGGCTTCCGACGCCCGCGCCTCGAAATCGATCGCCGTGCCCGGCCTGGGATCGCCTGCGCCTTTCCATTCGGCGCGACTGAAGCCGTACCGCTTGCCGTCTTCGCCGGAAATGACGCCCGTGCCACCCGCCGGGTCATAGTCCAGTATCTGTCCTTTCATTACCCACCTTCCTTTCGCCATTGCTTGCGAAATGCATGGCGTCCGGCCTAGAAATTGTCCTCAAGAGGGGCTCAACTTTTTCTCAAGGATCGTAAGCGGCCAGGACGATGGCAGAGGATTTGCCGCATAGTTCCGCGTCGGAGCATCGCATCTGGCGTTTCGGCGACTTCGCCTTCGACGAAAGCCGGTGGGCGCTGAGCAAGGACGGACGGCCGATTGCGCTGGAAGGCAAGCCGCTCGACATCCTGCTGGAGCTTCTGCGCCAGTCCGGCCAGATCGTCACCAAGGCGGAGTTGCTCGACCGGGTGTGGCCCGGCTTGCATGTCATCGAGGGCTCGCTGACCACAGCCGTCTCCAAGCTCCGCAAGGCGCTGGACGACCGGGAGGGCGCGATCGTCGTCACCGTGCCTCGGGTGGGCTATCGCTTCGGTCTTGCCGTGTCGGTTGCGGCGGCGCCCCGGCCTTCGCCCGCGCCGCTGCGCCTGGAACAGGGCGATGCCGTGCCGGGGCGCAGCGCATGGCGTCTGGACCTGCGCCTGTCTTCCAGCGGGGCGTGTCCTGTCTGGCGGGCGCGGCACGAGAAGACCGGCGAACTGCGGGTCTTCAAGTTCGCGGACGACGGCGATGGGCTCCGGCGGCTGAAGCGCGAAGTGGCGATATCGCGCCTGCTGAGGGATGTTCTTGGCGAGCGACCCGATCTGGTGCCCGTGCTCGAATGGAATTTCGACGCACGGCCCTGGTTCGTGGAAAGCGCATATGGCGGGCCGGACCTGACGCGCTGGGCCGAGGATCAGGGCGGACTTGCCGCCATTCCCCTCGAGACGCGGCTCGCGGTACTGGCGACCGTCGCCGAGACCATCGCCGCCGCGCACAACTGCGGCGTGCTACACCAGGATCTGAAGCCCGCCAATATTCTTGCCGCCGTCGATCGCACCGGCGCATGGCAAGCCAGGGTCATCGATTTCGGGAGCGCCGCACTGGACGAACCCGACCGGCTCGCAAGGGCTGGCATCACAGCGACGGCGTTTGACGGCGACAGAGAAACGCTGAGCGGCACGGCGTTGTGGATGGCGCCGGAACTGCTCGCCGGCGCCCCGGCAAGCGCCCGATCCGATATCTATGCGCTCGGCGTCATGCTCTACCAGATGACGGTCGGCGATCTTCGCAAGCCACTCTCGCCTGGATGGGAGGCCGGGATCGGTGATCCGTTGCTGCGAACCGATATCGCCGAGGCGGCCGCCGGCGACCCCGCCCAGCGTCTCGACAGCGCGGCGGCCTTCGCGCGGCGGTTGCGCGAGATCGAGGCGCGCCGGCGCGACCATCGCCTTGCGCTGGAAGCTGAGCGGCGCGCCCGCGAGGCAGAGGACAAGCTGGCGCGATCGCGCGCGCGCCGTCCGTGGGTGATCGCGGCGGGTGCCGCGTCGCTTCTGGGCCTGGCCGCCAGCCTGACTTTCGCCTTCGTTGCGACCGACCAGCGCGCGGCTGCCGAGCGCCATGCCGCCGATCTCGAAGCGATGAACCGGTTCCTCAGCTCAGATCTGCTCGCCCGCTCCAGCCCCTATGTCAGCGGCCAGCCGGACGAGAGCCTGATCGGCGCGATCAAGGCCTCGGCCGCGCAGATTGATGCGCGGTTCGGGGATTCGCCCGCCATCGCGGCGCGTCTTCACCAGACCATCGCCCGCGCGCTGGACAGCCGTAACGACTGGACGGGCAGCAGAGATGCCTATGAGCGCGCCGCCGCCCTATGGGAAAAGGCCGAAGGTCCCGGATCGCACAGCGCCATTCGCACGCATCTGCAACGGGCGATGATGGAGGCGCGCTCCTATCAGGCCGGCACCCTGGAAGCGGCGAAGACGATCCTCGCCGCGCAGGAAGAGGCGATTTCCGCACGAGGCGGGCCTGATCCCGAACTCGCCATGTGGCTGGCCTCGGCGAAGGGCATGGTGGCGTTGATCGACAATGACGCGGCCGGAGCCGAGGCGCATTTCGGTGAGGCGCAGAGGATCGCCGAAACCATCGACGGTTTCGATCCCGCCGAACTGCTCACGCTCAGGCAGCGCCGCGCCTTCGCGCTGTTCCGGCTCGGCCGCTCCCAAGAGGCGGAAAACCTGTTCCGCCAGCTTGTTACCGACTATCGCGCAATCGGCGCGGCGAATGATCCTGCCGTCCTGCGGCTCCGGCTCAACCTGGCGCAGACCTTGATGGGACAGGGCAAATTCACCGAGGCGATCACACAGGCAGACGCTCTGGAACCCGATCTCGTTCGGGTGCTCGGGTCGGACAATGAGTTGGCTCTGCAACTGCTGGCGACGCGCGGCCAGTCTTATGGCTCACTTGAGCGGTGGGACGATGCCATCCGTGACACGACGAACCTAAATCGGCGGGCAACCGCAATGCTTGGCGAAGGCTCCTTCTTCGCGGTCGTCTCGCTGGCAGATCGCGCCCTGGCGCAATGCCGATCCGAACGGACGACCGAAGGGCTTTCCAGCGCGGCGCTTGCGCATAGCAATGCTCTTACGGCTTTCGGTCCAGATGCCGGGCTTACGCAGGGTGTCGCTTTCGTGCGCGCCCATTGCCTGATCCTTGCCGGGCGCCATGGCGAAGCCGACCCGCTGCTCGATCGGATCGATACGCGGAAGGTAGCGGAATTGACCGCCGATCCGCACTGGGGCGGCAATGTCGCACTAGCGCGCGCGCAACTGGCTCATGCGCGCGGCGACACGGGGGAGACGCGACGGCAGCTCGAACTTGCCCGACCAGCCTTCGAGCATTCGGCAACCGACCCATATCAGACGCGCGTCTGGAAAACGCTCGACACCGGGAGCCGCCACTGAGTTTCGCCGTACACGGCTTTCAAGCGGCAGTGTTCGATTTTCAGCGGCGGAATACGCATCGTCATCAGGCGATTGAAGGAACTTGTCCCGCGTTCACCAGACCAACGGTACACTCGAATATGATCCTGACCATACGAAGTCGCGGGAAGAGTTCGCCCCACCAGTGCGATTTTTCCTGAATCCCTGAAACTCGCATTCCCCGACAGCTTGGTTGCTATTGCCCTTAAGCGGCGTCTCTTTTGGGCAGTCCATATTGGCAGGGACCATACCGCTCCAGGAAGCCAAGCGCGCACATTCGACTCAAATAATGGCGTGAGATTCCGATCGCTTTGAACTCGTCCGCAGCGACGATACCTTTTCGTTTGGCCAGATCGATCGCTTGATCCTTTAAGGTTGGCGGCTTCTCCTTGGTTGGGCGTAGTGGCTCAGCGTTCCGCAGCGAACGATTGAGCAATTTAGCGTGCTTCTGAAGACGATAGCGCAGTGGAACTTCCAACTCCCAGTGAGGATTCAGCTTGGCACCGGCGAGCCATTTTTCTATCTATCCATATGATTTTAGGCGACTAATCTTCATCGCCATACTGTCCCCACATTCCCCCCTATCGAATTCCCTTTTTGGAAATCTGCGCCTAGCCACGGCTTTTGGCCGGTTGCGGTCAGGCAGGTTTCGGCGAGGTACCGGCTATAGCTGTCGGCCCCTCTCCATTTTGGCATGTCAGCCATCGCTAACAAAGCTGACGTTCGCGTGGCCGCAGGCACTCGTTGACACCTGCCCATCGTTCATATGAATTAACCGGCTTCCCAAGGACGTCAGGAAGCCGGCATTTTCAGATTTCGGTACGTTCAGACAGCGTCAAAGCATCATCGTTATCTACGCCGAGATACCTGACGGTATTCTCGATGTTGGTATGGCCGAGCAGGATTTGCACTGCCCGAAGGTTACCTGTGGCTTTGTAGATCAGCGAAGCCTTCGTTCTTCGCATCGAGTGTGTGCCATACTCCCGCCTGTCGAGGCGGACCGTCGAGACCCATTCGTCGACGAGGCGCGCATATTGCCGTGTGCTCAAATGACCGAGGTAATCGATCCTGCTTGGGAATACGAAGTCGCGGATCGTCCCGCCGCGCCGATCAAGCCATGCCTTCAGGCTCTTGCGTGCCTCGGACATGATCTCGAATTGCACCGGACGGCCAGTCTTTTGCTGGACGACAGTCGCGCGATCGCGAAATGATCCTGCACTCATCAGGTCGCCGATTCTGATCTTGACCAGATCGCAGCCACGCAATTTGCTGTCGATCGCAAGATCGAACAGAGCCCGGTCGCGCAGGCGTCTGTGTTCGTCGAGATAGAAACGGATTGCCCAGATATCGCGTGGCTTGAGTGGGCGCTTTGGCCCAACATTCTGCCCTGCATTCCAAGGGCGCCGATCATGTATGGCTGGGTCGAGGTCTGAATGTCCCATGATAGTTCTCCGATGACCAAAATTGGCCGACCGGAAGATATCGGAACGTCGCTGTGTTCGGCGATTCGAGCCTCGGGACATCTTGCCAAATTTTGCCAAGCCGCTATATCATAGCCCATGTCAACGATGAACATCTCGCTTCCGGACGCGCTCAAAGCGTTTGTAGACCAGCAGGTCAACGTGCGTGGTTACGGCACGAGCAGCGAGTATGTGCGGGAGCTGATCCGCAAGGATCAGGACATTCAGCGCCTCCGCGAAATGCTCCTGGAGGGCGCTAGTTCCGCAGCCACCGCGCCAATCGATGCCGGATATTTCCAAGGCCTTCGTAACCGTGTGAATCACCGCGCGGGGGCGTGATTGCCAAACTGGTCATACCGCGTACCAAAGCGCGGGAGGATGTCGACCTTGCGGTCGAGCATTACACGCACGAAGCTGGCGCGGATGTGGCCTTCGGCTTCATTGATGCTCTTGAACAGGCCTATACCTTCATCGGGGAAATGCCAGCGGCAGGATCTCCAAGGTGGTCTCATGAGCTGAACTTACCGGGGTTGAGGACCATACGGCTGAAAGGCTTCCCTTGGATCGTTTTCTATCTTGAATTCGAGACCTATGTGGATGTCTGGCGCGTGCTTCATGCCAAACGAGACATGCCGGCGTGGTTGGCCGATGTAGATGATTAACGCCAACTTTGCAGTCGTTACCGAGGCAATCACGTCATTACGAAAGCTGCCATTCGTTCAGGCAGGTCGCTGGGGTTAAGGCCGATAGATGGAACGTCGGCTCGGAAAGCATCGCGCGCTAGAGCGCGGGCGGAAGGCAACGCCAGCAATCTACCAAAAATCTTGACCTGCGTCGGGCTCGCGAGTACGCTAATTAGCGAATGAGCGTATTTTCAAGGATGCCATGACAGAAGCAGATCAAACTTTTGGCCGCGCCATCAGCCAGGCGCGCAAGGCTCTCGGGATGAGCCAGAAGGAACTTGCATCTAGAATTCTTCGCGAGGATGACGAACCGATTTCTCCTCAATATCTGAACGACATCGAACATGACCGCCGGAGTCCTTCATCCGACAGGATGGTCCAGCAATTCGCCGACGTTCTGAACATCAAGACCGATTGGCTCTATTATCTCGCAGGGAGATTTCCTGCTGACGTTCGCCTGAATAAGCTGTCGGAGGCGCAGTTCACGGAAGCCATGCTGGCGTTTCGCGCACCTCCTAAGAAGAGGTAGGCAGCATTATGGTGAGGTACGTTCGAGACACGACAGGACGCTTCTCGCAGAGACCTCACTACTTTCGCTGCACCTAGAAGTCGGACTTGCCACGGCCTCGCCTTCATTGTTGAACGACCTTGCAGACGCCGATTGCCGGCGGCGTCAGGCGGCGGTCGGCGAAATGGCGCGGCAGCTCGCCCACCGGCTGCGCTGCTTCGATATTCAGGGGAAGCCGGGCGAGGCCCGGATATCCGCTCAGCCTATGCTCTACCCACCCGACATGGAGCCCTTAGGCAAAAGCTAGACATACCGGACATACTGGACATACTGGACAAAATTCATGTTTGTCGCTATAACTCCATACAAAGGAGCGATGAACATGGCGACCCAATTGCAAAGTGCCGAGGCCCGCGCTGGCCTACGCCGGTTGGTGGCAAGCGAGGTCAGCGAAGCGCTGACCCGACAGCCCGGCCTTGCCAAGACCACCGCGGCCAATACCGCGCAGATCGTCGCCGCTATCGCCGCCGCGGTGATCGCGCTGCCGCCGGCGCAGCAGAGGCGGTTGAAGAGCAAGAGCGCCGATGTCGCCGACCTGATTGCGGCATTTGCACGCGATGATACGCGGGCCGAACGCATCGCCATTCCCGAACCCGCCGAGGTCGAGCCGCGTAAGGGCAGCGGCTTTGGCGAGCTGATCGATATTGAGGAAGGCCGCCGCCGGCTCTCCGCCTATTCGATCAAGGGTCCGCTCGAGGAATGGGCCGGGCCGGTCGCTGGATCGAGCGCGCTCCGCGATCGCGGCATTGCCCGCTCGACGCTCCACGACTGGCAGAGGCGTGATCAAGTCGTCGCCCTGCTCGTGGGCGCGCGCAAGCACGCCTTTCCGCTCGAACAGTTCGTGGACGGCCGGCCCGTCGAGGGTATCGCCGACATCCTCAAGATCGTCGGCAACCCGCGCCGCGCTTGGCTCTGGCTGGTCCAGCAAAGCCCGCTTCTCGGGAACATGCGACCGATCGACCTGCTCAAGCGGGAGCGCAAGGATGAGGTCGTGGAAGCGGCCCGAACCGTCTTCGAATATCCGTGAGCTTCGATCTCGCAATATTGGAAGACCTGGCGGTCGGCATCGACGTGACCGGCCATCTGCGGATCATGGAAGCGCGCCATCGCGCTACGCCGACGGGCACGGGACACGGCGAGACGCGCTTCTCAAGTCCTGTCGGCACATTCACCATTCTCTACGCAGCGCAGGATCTGCCCACCGCGCTCGCCGAGAAGATTATTCGCGATCGGTTTCAAGGCAGGAAGAAGCGCGTGCTGCTTCGGGCCGATTTCGATGAAATGGTCGCTGCGAACCTCGTTGCATCGAAGCCGCTCAAGCTGCTCGATCTTCGCACCAGCGGCGCAAGCCGGCTGGGCGTTCCGACCGATGCGGTGCGCAGCCGGGCGCAGCAGGCAGGGCGCAGGTTTAGCCAGCAACTTTACGACACGACCAACTTCGACGGCATCGTCTATATGTCACTTACTAATACCGAGTGCGGCGCCATCTATGATCGCGCCGCCAGCATTAAGCTCGATCCTGCCTGCCCGGTCCAAGACGTGACCCTACTCGCCGGCCCTATTCCGGCGCTGACAGCGCTCAGCGTCGAATTGCACGATTGATCGCTATCGATGGCAGGGGGCTCTGGAGCGGAATGGTTGCGCGAGCGGACGCCGAGGCGCCATTTGAGTGTCTCGGAGTCATGAGATCGAGCACGGTCTATCGCCGATCTAGCGAGAGAAATAGAAACGCCCGCGCCGGAATCCTCGCTATACTTGCGCGTATCCGGCCCGTAACGATGGTTTGCGTGGGAATGGAAGCCCCGGCCATCAGTAAAGTCGAAGCGGTCGCGCAGCCCCCGCTGCAAATGATCCGGAGGCGCGAAGAGATGCGCCATCCTTATTGAGACTGGACACCCTTCGAACGGAAGGCGGCTGTGGCGCGCCGCCCCCTTCAATCCGGCGCGGTACAGACAAAATTGCCCGCCGAGGCCGTCGAACCCCAGCCGCGGTAAACGGCTTTTTGAGGATAGGGGCAGAGCGGACGCTGCATTTCAATCCGTCCGGCGTCCTCGTTCGCAAACTTCGTCGCTATGATTGTCTGGGGCGCGGCCCCGCCATCGGCCCAGTCGATGAGGGCGGTGAAGATATCGTGCTTTCCGTCATATGCCGGCGGCTGCGGCGGAATGCCGAGCGTGCCATTGAACGCGTCAGGACCAGCGCCGCCACCGCAATGCATCATGCCGGGCGCCAGGAACAATCGCGCATTGTCCGCAAGTTTGTCGATGCCGCCGAATTCCTTCGCATGGCGCTCGTAAAATGCAACCGACTGGCCGGGCGCGACAAGCGTATCGGCAAGCCCATGATAGACGATCAGCTTGCCGCCGCGCGCGGCAAAGGCTTTCAAACTTCCGCGCGTCGCATCGTTCACAATTGCGCCGAGGCGATCATCGACCAGCGGCATATCCCGATCAAAGTTGAAAGCGTTCCAGTTCCAGTCGGCGCCGAACACCCATTTGAACAGAGCGCTGAACGGCGGTTGATCGTTGATCGGTTTCTGGAGGAACGCCCAGCCGAACGTATCTGGCATCTCGCTCCCGGGTAGCCAGCCGAAATAGGTCGCCTTGCCCTTCGCGTCTTGCGGGCCTGAATAGAACGCGCGCGCCGTCTCGACTTCGTCGGCGGTCAGACAGGCATTGGATGCACCGCCCCTGCACGCAAGAACGCCAGGATCGAAGGTGCAGCGCATCGGATCCGAAATGAAGCGGTCGCCCGCAAGGCCGTGCCCTTGTTTCCAGCAGGTCGCAACCGCGGCCCTGTTGAGCAGCTTCAATTTCGCATCGCTCAGCAGGCTCCCCGGCGTGCGGTGGGCGGCGGCATAGTCCCACAGGACGGCCGCATGCCCCCAGGTCCGGTTCATGACCGGAGCGCCGACGAGGATCCCGTCATAGTCCTCGGGATAGTAGAGCGCTTCGATCAGCCCCTGCTGGCCTCCGGTCGAGCAGCCGGTGTAATAGGAGCGATGCGGCCTCTTGCCGTAAAAGGCCTCGGTGATCGCCTTTCCCGTCGTCGTCATCACATGCGTCGACAGCCGGCCCCAGTCGCGCCATTTGCGCTCCTCGCCGATAAGGGCATCGCCCTCAAGCGGCGTCGCGGGCGCCGTACCGGTGTCACTCGTCGCCGTCGCGAAGCCGCGGCGCAGCCCGTCTGCCATTCCTGAATATCCGCCCGCGAGGATGCCTCCAAAGCCCCCGTTCCCGTTGCCGTGGAACACGCCCGTCCAACCCTCCAGAGGCAGCCAGACTTCAACGCCGATATCGGAACCGGGCGCGGCGCGTACGCGGGCGACGACGCGGCAGAAACTGCGATAGCCGGGCGCCTCGCCGGCGATTGAGGTTTCGGCCGGCTTCGCGGGCACAAGCGCCGCGCTTTCGATGCTGGTACCGGCAAGCTGCAGGCCGGTAAGCTCACCGCAGCGCGCGGGCGCCGCGGCCGGGGCGCTTGGAGGGGCCTCAGCCGCCTCGGCGGACGGGATCGCCGAGCCCGCACCGACTGCCGTCAGAATGGCGATTGCAAGTGTCTGCTTCATGTCGCTCTCCTGTAGTCTGCTGGCGCCGCGGTGTTGCTCAGAGATTGTTTGATCATCCGTGCCAGCCAGGCAAAGAGCAGAGCGGCGACGAGATACATTGGCGCCAGGGCGTAAAAGGCCATCCGCAAAGCATGGTCGCCATAATCGGGCCGGAAGAAATCGCTCGCCATGCCGACAAAGGTCGGGCCGAGTCCGAGGCCAATGAGGTTCATGACGAGCAGCAACAAGGCGCCCGAAATCACCCGCGCGCCGGGATCGACCTCGCCCTGGACGAAGGTGACGGTCGCGGGAAGAAAGAAGGAATTGAGAAACAGCGGTACGAACAGCAAGGCGAGCGCAACTTCCCAGCGATCGGCCGCGGCGAAGCCGAGAAAGAACGGAAGGGCAAGAAGGAGCGAGAGCGCGGGGATGCTGGCATAGGCGGCCTTGGACTTGACCGCGAAGCGATCGATGAGCCGGCCCGCGGCGAAAATGCCGGCGCCCATCCCAAGCCCCACCGCCAGTGCATACCAGACCGCCACCTCCTCGAGCGCCATCCCCTTCTCGCGCATCAGGAACAGCGTTGCAAAATTGCTGAGACCGTAGGTGATGAAATTGGCTGCACCGCTTGCGAGCGCCGCAAGCGCCAATATCGGATTGCCGAAAAACGTGCGGATGGCCGACACAAAGCCTTGCGTGGGGGCCGCCTCAGCGGTCGGCGCGGGGTCGAATTGACCGCGCTCGGGCTCGGGAATGAGCCAATACACAATGAGGGCGGTGAGCACGCCGATCGCGCCGACGACGTAAAAGGGTATGCGCCAGTCATAGGCCGCAGCAAGGGACGCGCCAAAAGCCACCCCGAGCGCCGAACCGATCGGCGGCCCGAGATTGAAGATGCCCATGGCAGTCCCCCGCGCCTCACGCGGGAATGTATCGGAAATAATGGCATAGGAGGGCGGCACGCCCCCCGCCTCGCCGATCCCGACTGCCATGCGCGCCGCAACAAGCTGGCCGTAATTGGCGGCCATCCCGCAGGCCGCGGTCGCGGCGCTCCACAGTCCGCACGCGATGGAGAGAACTTTCACCCGGTTGGTGCGATCGGCAAGCCAGCCCACGGGGATCGCGATAAAGCAGTAGAAGAGCGCGAAATAGAAACCCGTGATCCGGCCAAGCTGGCTGTCGCTGATCTCAAGACTGTCCTGGATCGGCTTGGCGAGGATCGAGATAAGCTGCCGATCGAGAAAATTGAGCACGTAAACGAAGCAGAGCATCGCGAGCACCAGCGACCGGCCCGGGTTACCGGCCGGTCTCTCCCCTATTCCTTCGGTGCCCATGGGCGCTCCTCCACCATCGATTGTTCTCATGCCCGATCCGCCTCCTTAGCCGATCCGCGCGGCGTTGCCCGAGCCTTGCTTTCGCGCCACTGCCGGGCCTGGTCGATATACCAGGGCAGAACTTCGGGCGTCGCGGTCGCATCGGCATTGATCACCTTGGCGGCCGGCCAGCCGGCAAAGAGCCGCTTGATCGGAAGTTCCTGCTTTTTCCCCGACAACGTCATTGGAACCGCCGGCGCGGCAATCAGGCAATCGGGAACAAAGCGCGGCGAGAGGCTGGTACGGATCGCCGATGCGATTCCCGCCTCCAGCGCGGGGTCGAGGCCGTGTCCTTCAGCTGGAACCACGAACATGATGAGCTTGCTGTCACCATCGTCATCTTCGACGTCGATGATCATCGCATCATCGACGGCGGGCAAGCCTTCCACGGCCGCGTAAATCTCGGCGGTGCCCATGCGCAGGCCATGCCGGTTGATCGTCGCGTCGCTACGCCCCGAGATCGTGCACCCTCCGTCGGCACCGATCGTGAGCCAGTCGCCGTGGCGCCAAACACCGGGCCAGTGGGAGAAATAGGCCTCGCGGTAGCGAGCGCCATCCTCATCCCCCCAGAAGTAAAGCGGCATGCTGGGAAAAGGCCGGGTGCAGACCAGCTCGCCCACCTCGCCGATCACCGGCTCGCCCTTCTCGTCCCACGCCTCGATGGCGGCACCGAGATGGCGGCACTGCAAGCGCCCCGGGGTATCGGCAAGCTCGGGGTTTCCAGCGAGGAAAGCAGCCGCAATCTCGGTGCCGCCCGAGACGTTGCACCACCAGATATCGTCCCTCCCCGCGGCCTTGAACTCTGCCGAACCCCAGCGCTGGACGTCTGGAGGCAGCGGTGAACCTGTACTGCCGAGCGCACGAATGGCCTTGATGCCAGGAATATCAGCAAGCTTGAGACCCGCCTTGCGGGCGCTCGAAAAAAAGGCGGCGCCTGCGCCGAACCAGGTCACACCCGCGCTCACCGCGAAGGTCCACAGGCGACTCCAGTCGGGAGCGAGCTTGGTGCCGCTCGGCGAACCGTCGAAGAGACAGATGGTGGTGCCGCTGAGGAGCCCCCCGACCTGGATATTCCACATCACCCAGCCGGTTGCGCTGTACCAGTGAAAGCGCTCGCCGAAATTGTTGCGCGAATAGCTTGGGCCGAGATCGAAATGGAGGCGGCCCGCGGCGGTCGCGATAAGAACGCCGCCGTGGCCGTGCACGATGGGCTTGGGCAATCCGGTCGTCCCGCTCGAATATAAGATCCAAAGCGGGTGGTCGAAGGGCAGCCACTCGGGCTCGAAAGCGGCAACGGCGCTGTCATCGCGGCCAAGGGCGGCTTTCAGATCGTGCGCGTCCGGCACGTCGGCGGCACCATAGCCGCTGCGCAAGATGAAGAGGGTCTCGGCACAAGGCAGCTCCGCGCGGATTTCGGCAACCGCGGCGCTTCGGTCCATCGCCTTGCCTCCATAAAGGACCCCGTCGACCGCGATCAGCGCCTTGGGCCTTGTTTGCCGCAGCCGATCGAGCACCGCGCTCGTTCCCATGTCGGGCGAGCAGAGGGTCCAGACTGCGCCGAGACTTGCGCAGGCGAGAAGTCCCACCACCGCCGCAGAGATGTTGGGAAGATATGCCGCAACGCGGTCCCCCTTCTCGATTCCGCGGCTGCGCAGTTCGAGCGCCAGCGACGCCGCCTGCCGCCGTAGCTCGGCCCACCCCAATATTTCGCGCTCGCCCGTCTCGTTCACCGCGATGATCGCCGGCTGGCCGGCAGCCTCGGCGGCGTCGACGTGGCGGAACAGGTGCCGCGCATAATTGACATGTGCACCCTCGAACCAGCGCGTTCGCGGCATCGCATCCGCGCTCAGCACCGAGGTGAAGGACGTCGGAGATTCCATCTCGTCCCAGTCCCAGATACTGCGCCAGAATGCGCCGAGATCGTCGACCGACCAGCGCCGCAAATCTTCGTAAGTCGCAAACGCAAGGCCGTGCTTCGCTTTCAGCCATTCGCAGTAGAGGCGCATCTGCGGAACCGGTGCGAGGAGAGCTGCACTGTCGCTGGGGGACGTCATCGGCACAGGGGGACCTTGCTCAAGGGAGGGGTTCAATGGAAAGGGAGGAGGCGGGCGCCCCTCAAGGGGTCCCGCCTCAAGGCATCAGAAAGCGGTCCTGAGGCTCATCGCGGCGTAGCGGCCGATTGCATTATAGCTGCCCCCGATGCCGTCGGTCCCCGGGAAATAGGGCGGCCTCTTGTCGAAGAGGTCGTTGATTTGAAGACCGATCTCCGTTCCCTTCATGAAGCCTGTATCCGGGAGCTTCAGCGAAAGGCGCAGATCCACCGTCGTGTAGCTCTTCGCATGATAGAGGCTCGAGCCGGTCGGGGTCGCAAAGGACGCGGTAACCCCGCTTCGATGATTGACGAAATTGACGAGTGTTACCGGCCCCGCCGTCAAACCGAGCGTCGTGCGCAGGGTCGTGCGCGGGATCCCGGCATCGAGCGAGTTGCTGACGAGCGAGGTCGGCGACAATTGCGTGCGATACTTGAGAATATAGTTGCCGGCGATCCCGCCGAAAACCGCCCCGAAGCCCGCATCGCGCCGGTAGCGCACGTCAAAATCGATGCCATTCGTCCTGCGTATTCCGAAATTGCCCTGGCGCAGGTCCAATATGTTGCCAATCTCCGGCACTGCGGAGAAAGTGTAGAAGAAGGGCACGGTATCGCTGATCGCAGCCGAGACCTGCTCATCGGTTGGATCGCGAAGAACGAGCGCAGCAAAGGTGGGGTCGGTGAAGACGAGCGCGCCGAGGCCCGAGGGCGTACCGATCACATCGCGATATTTGATGTCGTAGAAGGTGGCGCTCGCCGTCAGCCCCGGCGCAAAGCTCGGCCTCACGTCGGCGCCGAGCGAGAAGGTTCGCGCCTTTTCGGGCATGAGGTTGGCATTGCCGCCGAAGAGCAGCATGGTGCCCACCTGCGCCGCCCCGCGAAGCGGGTCGCGCGCTCCAAAGGCGTCGACAAGCGCCGCCGCGGCATAATAGGACCCGACGGTCGATCCAAGATCGCGAAGGCCGGGCGCGCGGAACGATCGCCCGTAGCTGCCGCGCAGGTTGAGGCCGTCGACGGGCTCCCAGGTAAGGCCCACCTTGGGATTGGTGGTGGAGCCAAAGTCACTGTAATGGTCATAGCGCCCCGACAGCGACAGCGCGAGGCTCTGGAACATCGGCGCGGCATTGTCGGCCCCGAAGATCGGCACGAACAATTCGCCGTAGACCGAGGTGACCTTGCGTCCGAGGTCTTCTGGAAACCCCACCCCGCCGCTCGACCCGCGCTGCATGTAGGTCTCGCGGCGATATTCGGCGCCGAGCGCAATCTTGAGATCCCCGCCGGGAAGATGAGCCAATGGCCCGTCGATCTTTGCCGCCCCGATGCGCGTGCGCTGACGGTTCGTAAAATCGGTGGGATTGTCGAGGATGGCAGCGACGACGGCAGGATTGGTGCGCGTTCCGAACGGATCGAGCGCGGTATCGAGCGTTGTCCCGGCAGCCGCCGCCGTCAGCGCGACCGTGTCGATGCCCGGCTGGAAGGTGTCGTTTCGCGACCAGTTGAACGTGCCATAGAGGCTGGCCTGGAAATCGCGCGGAAGCTTGATGTCGATCCCCGCGGTCGCGTTACCGGTGCGCACGCGGAACGTCTGGTCGAAATGATCCGCGCCCACCAGATTGTCGGGCCTGAAATCGACGAATTCGAAGAGGGCGCCAGTGCCGGGCGGTGCCTGGAAGAAGGGATTGGCCGCGGTGATGAGCACGAAAGTCTGGCCCGGGAGCGCGGCCTGCACCACGTCCTTGCGGTCCGAGTAGAGGAGGTCACCCCATAAGGTCACGCTCGACGAGAGGTCCTGGCGCGCCGACAGAAAGGCGCTGTGCGTCCGGTTCTCGGGCACGAGATCGACGGGCCCGCGCGGGTCGCAGGTATTGAGCCCGGGCGCGAGGCTCGGCGCGGCGTAGATCGTTCCTGTGAACAAATTGACGTTGGCGTCCGGACAGACGGCCGAGCGCGTATCCACTCCGCCTGCATCGCGGAAATCGAGCGAACGATACCGCCGGTCGGCCCCCGTGATATTGCTGTTCCTTGAATATTGATAGGCAGCCACAAGCGAGCCGCCTGCCCAGTCGTGGCCGAAGATCGTGCCCGCATTGAAGGCGTGATAATCGTCAGCAAAGCCATAGCGGACATTTGCCTCAATGCCCGAGACGCGCTTGCGCGTGATGAAGTTGACCACGCCCGCAACAGCGTCCGAGCCGTAGATCGCCGAGGCGCCGTCCGCGACGATCTCGACGCGCTCGATCGCGAGTTCGGGAAGAAAGGGGTAATCGGGGTTGGTCTGCTGCGTGCTGCCCGAAATCAGACGATGTCCGTTCATCAGCGGCAAGGTCGCGGCGGGCGGTAGGCCGCGCAGGCCCGGCGCGAAGGAGCCGAGACCGCCGTTGCTGGTACGCGGCGCGGTATTGAAGCTGTTGAGCTGCGGCACGGTGGCGAGGAGTTCGGGCGTGCTTGCAGCGCCAATCAGCTTTGCATCTTCGCGCGATACGCCGATGAGGCCCGATCCCGTCGGGGGGATGCCGCGAATGCTGGTACCCGTCACGACGATCTCGCTATCGGTCTCGCTGGAGGCATTTGCCGCCTCCGCGCGATCGTCCGACGTTTGAGCCTGGGCTCCGACTGGCGTGAAACAGGCTGCGGCGGCGATCGCGGAGCCCGACAGAAAACAGGCGCGGCGGGCCGCAAGAATGATATCGATCGACATGATGTTCCTCTCCCTCCTTTGGAGCGGCAAGTGCCGCGGCCGGGCTTTGCCGACTTGATGCCCTGCTTATGGTCTGCCAGACGGGTTTGTAAGTGCCCTGGCGGACATCAGTGTGTCTTTGGCGGACAGGCAGAATGGGAAAGTGACGATGGCCAATGGTGATTCGGACGGCGGCGCTGCCGGTGGCAACGCCCGCGCCGGCTTCCCCTCGCTCAACCAGCGCATCTTTGCGCCCTTCAAGCTCGCAACGGTCATCGACGCTGTAGCGGGCCGCGGCATCGCGCCCGAGGCTGTGCTCGCGCGTACGGGCCTGACGCTCGCCGAGGTGCGCAATCCCAACACGCTCACCTCGATCGGCCAGTATCTGACCGCATGCGAGAATATCGTCGCAGCCGGCGCCGGCTTCGCCGACGCGTTCGCGATCGGCTCGCGCCTGCACCTCTCAGCCTATGGCATGTACGGCTACGCGCTCATGTGCTCGCCGACGATGCGCGATTTCTTTGATTTCGCGGTTCGATACCAGCCGCTCGCAACGCCCACGGTGCGGCTTGGGTGGCGCACCGAAGGCGCGCTGGCGATCTGGCGCTTTCAGGAAATCTACCGCGACGTGATGAGCAACGAGGTCCGCACCTTCCTCATCCGCCAGCAGATGAAGATGACCTTCACCCATATTCGCGACACGGCGGGTCGAGACAATCTGCCGGTTCGCGCCGTGTTCGCGCTTCCTGAAGACGGGCAGTCAAGGGAAGATGAGCGCGAGCTCTCCTGCCCCTGCCTTTATGGCGACGAGGTCAATGAGCTTCATTATCCGGTCGGAATTCTCGACCAGACCCCCGAGCTTGGCAATCGGCTGACGAGGGCGATGCTCGAGGAGACATGCGAGCGGCTGATCGGTCAGTCACGGATCGCATCGGGCCTTTCGGGCGAAGTCTATCAGCTTCTTCTGCGGGCTCCCAATCAATCGACCTCGATGACATCGATTGCAGAGCAGCTGGGCCTTCAGGAGCGCACCCTTCGCCGCCGGCTCGCGGCAGAAGACACAAGCTACGGGGAGATCGTCGACGATGTCCGCCGCAAGCTTGCGATCGAATATCTTGAGACCACGCGAATGAGCGTGGACGACGTCGCCTGGAAAGTGGGTTTCAGTGACAGCGCCAATCTGAGGCGCGCGGTGAGGCGATGGACGGGCAAGACCATCAGCGAGGTCCGCGCGCGAAAATAGACGAAATGCGCCCCGCCGGACCCCGCTTTGGTCAGCCCCCTTGCGCCGCGAGAACGCGCAGGATGTTCCCGCTCCACATTTTCTCGATATCCGCGTCTGAATAGCCCGCCGCCTTCAGCCGTTCGGTGACCTTGGGGAGCGCGGAAATATCCTCGATGCCCGTAAGGCCGCCGCCGCCGTCCCAGTCGGCGCCGAAGCAGATATGATCCACTCCGCCGACCTCGATCGCGCGCAGCACCATCGTCATATAATCCTCGAAATCGGCCGCCCACAACGTCTCGGTCTTGTCGAGCTCGCGCCATTGGCGGGTGAGTTCGGCCTGCGCTTCCGGGCTCATTTCGCCAATGCGCTCATAATCGGCAAACAGCTTTGCCCGCGCCGGGGACATGCTCATCTGCGACATGTAGATGGTCGAGATGCACATCGCACCGCCTTTCGCGGCCAGTGCTTTCAGCCGGTCTTCATCGAGATTGCGGGGGTGATCATAAGCTGAACGCAAGCTCGAATGCGAAAGCAGTATCGGGTATTTCGACAGTGCGATGAGCTGGTCGAAGGCCGCGTCCGAGGCATGGCTTGCGTCGATGACGATGCCAAGCCGGTTCATCTCGGCGACCCATTGCTTTCCGAGCGGACTGAGCCCGTTCCAGCGCGGCTTGTCGGTGGCACTGTCGGCGAACTGGTTGTTCGCCCCGTGCACTGGCCCTGCAAGCCGTACGCCCTTGTCGTAGAACTCCTGAAGGAGGCTCAGATCCTCGCCCAGAGGATAGCTGTTCTCGATCGACTTGAAGGCGATCAGCCTGCCCTCCCTGGTGAGGCGGCGTGCGTCCTCGGCCGTGCGCGCTGCGCCGATGACGCTGCCATTATCAGCAATCATCCTGTCGATGGCATCTGATCTTTTGCGGGCGTGGGCGAGCGCCGCCGCATAGCCCTCAGCCGTGAGCGGCCCCTGGTCGGTGTAGATTGCAAAGAAGCCGCCATCGAGATTGCCATCCTTCATCCGGGGGATGTCGAGCTGCGACAAATCGGTCGCAAGCGCGTGACGGTCAGCGAAATTCCAGCCCTGCCGATCGAAATGAAGCGGGGTGTCGAGGTGCGTGTCGAGCACGAGCATCCGGCTGTGGAGCGATGCGTCTGCCGCCGCCTTCGGCGGGCCGCCGGGTGATGAGCATGCCGATAGCGCGGTGGCCGTGAAGAGGATCGCCAGGCGGTTCATGGTTTTGCCTCCACGGGTTTGAGGTCGAGATCGTGATAATCCCAGCTGAAATCGGCGATCGGGCTCACCGCTTTCATCGTCACCCCCGTCACCTTGCCGTCGGCATCGAGCGCGAAGGTGACATAGGCGGGCTCGATCGCGGGATCCTCGAACCTGGTGACGAAGCTGTCATATTGCCAATGCTCGAGCCTCCCGGCCATCCGCGGGGTCGAGGTGAAATCGATCGTCAGCCCGTTTGCATCCGAACCGATCACGACATCGCCATACCAGGGATCGCGGTAGCGCCCCGCATAGCCCGCCAGCGCGAGCGAAGGACCGCTCCTTGCAGGGGACGCTTTCGCCTGTTTGAGATATTCGGCGCCGCCCGCGAGCCGGGCCTGAAACCAATTCTCCCATTTCTCGACCCACCCATAGTCCGGCTGATCGAGATAATGATCGAGCAGATCATAGGTGAGACCGAGAATCATGCCGCTGTCCTCGCTGTTCATCATGATCGCAAAGCCGACATTCTTGTCGGGGATCATCACGACGCGCGTGATCGACCCGAAGACGCCGCCGCTATGCTGGATGAGGCGGTGGCCGCGATAATCCTGCACCTGCCACCCCAGCGCATAGGCCTGCTGGGTCGGCTGCGCGGGTTTGAGCTCTGCAGGAAGCGGGGTGATCGGCATCGGGGTCACAGGCGTCCACATCTCGGCTGCCTGCTTCTCGCTGAACAAGCGCCTGCCATCACCGAGCGCGCCATGCGCAAGCTGGATCTTCAGCCACGCCGCCATATCCTCCGCGCTCAGCGCCAGCCCGCCCGCCGGCGCGCCGTTGCGGCCAAGTTCATCCCGCTCGTCGAGCACTTCTTGCGGACCAAGACCGCGCAAGGGCCCCGAAAGGCGCGCGTGGGGCCATGAGCGATTCTTCGTACGGAAGCGGTCCGCGCTGTCGCTGGTTGCATTCTTCATCCCGCCCGCGCGCAGGACGCGCGCGCGAATGAAATCCTCCCAGCTCTCGCCCGTGACTTCCTCGATCAGCTGACCTGCGACAGCGTAGAGGATATTGTCATAGGCATAGGCCGAGCGGAAACTCGTCCTCGGCTTAAGATAGGCGACGCGCTCGACCGTCTCCTTGCGCGTCAAATGGGTTCGCGGCACAAACATGAGGTCCCCCTGCCCGAGCCCCAACCCGCTCCGGTGGACGAGGAGATCGCGGATCGTGATCTCGCGCGTGACCCAGGGGTCGTACATGCGAAACCATGGCATATGCTTGATGACGGGATCGTCCCACGCGATCTTTCCTTCATCGACGAGCACCGCGAGCGCCGCGGCGGTCATCGCCTTTCCGGTCGAGCCGGTCTGGAAGATCGTCTGGCTGTCGACCGGCGCGTTCTCGCCAAGCTTGCGCACGCCCCAGCCGCGCGCGAGCGTGGTCTTGCCATCCTCGACGATCGCGATCGACACACCGACCGCGCCGACCTTCTGGCGGGCCGCCTCGACGCTTTCAGCGATATCGGCGGGCGGGTCCGCCCATGCGGGCGCGGCGATAGAGAGGAGCAGCGGCAGGGCCAGCAAGCGAAGCGGTTTCATGGCAAAGCCTCCGTTGGGTGGGCAGACGAAGCGCGCAAAAGGCGCCAGACGCCGATCGTGAAGAGCGGCGCGACAAAGCTTGCGAGGAAGAGCCAGGCAAGGAGCCGGTATCCGCGGGCGATGAGATCGACGAGACCGACGCGCGCTGCCACGAACATGCAGCCGGCGAGCACGGTGCCTGCGATGAGAGCGCGCGCGCCGGCCCCGAGCGGCGGCCGCCCGCGCGCTGCGATCGCGCCCGAGACACGCTCGTTGATCGCGTGGACCGCGCCGACCCCGCTTTCGAGAAGCGCGGCAAAGATCATCAGCTGGAAGAGGATGTGAAAGCCCGGCACCGCCATCTCGCGCAGCAGGAAATCGGAAGGCAGCGTCTCGCCGCCGATTGCGGGATAAAAGGCCATCATGGCGACGAAGAAGAGAATGGCGGGAAGCATTGTCAGCGGCCCCGCGATCAATCCCGCGACAACGGCGTCGCGCCCGCTTGTGAGGTGGCGAAGGATCGGGAGGATGACGACTGCGCCCACGATATTATAGCTTGCATAGGTGATCCCGCCCGCCATCCAGCCGCCCGAAGGGGGCGGAGCATCCGCAAAGCCGCGCGCGATCGATCCGCCGAAGGAACTGAGCGCGAAGACGAGGAAGAGCGCGTAGACGGCGTAGATCAGCATCGAGGCATATTTGAACAAGGTCTCGACGAGCGCCGTTCCAAAGGCTGTGACGGCGAGGATTGCAAGCGCAAGGAGAACCGATCCTGCAAGGAGGGGCCAGCCGAAGGTCGCCGCCCCGATCGCGCCCGCCGCGGCACCGAACACGGCGAGGATCAATATGACGAAGATCAGATAGGCAAGCTCGAACGCAATCCAGGCCGGACCGAGCAGCCCTTCGAAGAAGCTGCGATAATCATAGGCGTTCATCCGCCGCGCGAGCGCGAAGGTCAGCGCGGCCACGATGCTCCAGACGAGCGTGGCAAGCAGCATGGCCGCAAGCCCACCCCACGGCCCCGAGGGCACGAAATATTCGGCAAGTTCGCGCCCCGTCGCATAGCCTCCGCCGATGATCACCGCCTTGAGCGCCAGACCCGGGAGCAGAAAGCGCTGGAACCAGCTCGGGTTCTGCGCGCCTCGCATCATGCAAGGATGGAATTCACGAGCGCGTCGAACGCCGCGCCGCCGCGGATCGGATCGGCAACAGGCAGGCCGAGGCGCGCGCGCTCTGCCGTCATCAGCGTCTCGGCGGCTTCGGCATCGAGGCTTGCGGTATTGAGGCTGACGCCCGCGCAGCGGATGGCCGGATTGGTGCGACTTCCAAGACGAACGGTGAGGTCGATCACCTCCTCGATCGCAGGAAGCGCAAAATTCTCCATCCCGAGGATCACCTTGCGCGCGGGATCGTGGCAGACGACGAAGACGTCGGGTTGGCTGCCATGGAGGAGCCCAAGCGACACCGCAGCATAGGCGGGATTGAAGAGCGAGCCCTGCCCCTCGATGAGGTCCCAGTGGTCGGGCGCCGCGTCGGGGCTCAGCATCTCTGCCGCGCCCGCCTCGAAGTCCGAGACGACGGCGTCCATCGGCATGCCCCCGCCCGCAATCATGATCCCGGTCTGGCCAGTGGCCCTGAAATCGGCGTCGATCCCGCGTTCCAGGAAAGCCCGGTGGAGCGCGAGCGCGGTATATTTCTTGCCGAGCGCACAGTCGGTGCCGACCGTCAGCAACCGCTTGCCGCTGCGCTTTCGCCCATTGCCGACGGGAATGTCGGGCGGCGGGGTTCGAACGTCGATCAGCCGCCGTCCGGTGCGCCGCGCCGCCTCGGCGAGGGCGGGCACGCTAGCGAGCCGCGCGTGGAGCCCGCTCACGATGTCGAGCCCTGCCTCCATCGCCTCGATGAGCGCGCCGACCCAGCTTTCGCCGATGACGCCGCCCTGGTTCGCCACGCCGATGACCAGCGACCGGGCGCCTGCGGCGCGTGCTTCCGGCGGCGCCATCGGCGGCAGGCCGGTAGTGACCGTGCATCCCTCAACCGACCATTCGCCAACGCAGCGGTCCGCCGCCCAGTCGGCGAGCCCGAAGGCCGTCTTGGCGTAGCCGGGCTCGACCGTATCGCCCAAAAAGAGGAGATAAGGCTGCGGCAGGGTGGGAACGCCCGCCCGATCGGCGTCCACGCGCTGTTGCAGCACAGTAGCCATGATATCGTCTCTCCTCTCGGCCGTCAGAAGCCGGCGGTCAGCGTTACGCCAAAGGTTCGCGGCCGGATCACCGCGGTCCCCGCGGCGCCCAGGGGCACATTCGCCGGTGCCTCGAGCGACGTCTTGCCTTCGCTGTCGGTCAGATTCTTCGCGTAGAGCTCGAGCGAATATGGACCGAAATCGACGCCGGCGCGCAAATCGACAACCTCGTAGGAGGGAAGATAGCGCTGACGGCCGTTCAGCGTGCGGAACTCGAAATCGAAACCCGCAGGCTGTTTCGAGAGACTGCGCACCGAAGCGCCGACATAGGCCTTGGTGTCGCCGCCGAGCGCCCACTCATAATCGGCGTTGGCGCCGATGCTGAACTTGGGCGTATAGGGCAGACGGTCGCCCGCGAAGCCGCCGACGAGCGGGGGCGTGTCATCCTTCAGCCGGGCATTGGTGTAAGCGCCGTTGACCGAGAGGGTGAGCCCGCGCGTCGGGCGCAGGGTGGCCGTGAACTCGGCGCCCTCGCTCTTCGCCTTGCCGCCGTTGAAGTTGACCCCGAAATCATTGACCTGGCCGAAGACCTGAATGTCCTTCCAGTCGATATGGAAGGCCGCGACATCGATGGCAAAGCTGCGGTCGAGGGTTTCCGCCTTGAGGCCGACTTCATAGCTGATGAGCGAGTCCGAGCCATAGGTTGCAAGCTCTGCCGGGGCCCCTGGCGCAAGCACATTGGGCCCGCCGGGGCGGAAGCCCTTGGCGACGCGGGCATAGAGGGTGGCCTGATCGCTGATCTCGAACTGCGGCGCGAGCGAGAAGGTGAAAACATTCTCCGACGAGCGCGCCTCGGGAAGCTCGATGAGCCCGCCGGCAAGGACGCCGTCCGAAATCTGGTCAGCCCTTTGCCTGTTTCCACTGTAGCGGCCGCCAAAGGTCAGATCGAAGCGCTCGCCGAAATGGATTGTCGCATTGGCAAAGCCCGCAAGCTCGCGGTAGCGCGAGTTGATCGCGGCGACGCCGAGCAGCGGGAGGCCATCGATGGGGGTGAGCGTCCCCGGCTCGACCGCATGGAAGGTCTGATCGATGATCCCCTTCTCGCGCGTGTAATAGGCGCCAAGGAGCCACTCAAACCGCTCATTCTCGGGGGATTGAAGGCGAATTTCCTGCGAGAAGCGCCGGACGCGGGTGAGCTGACCTTGATAGAAATCGTTGGGAACCCCGAAAAAGAGCTCGATGAGCCCGCCATATTGGGTCGTAAGATCCCCGCGGAACGACTGCGACAAGCTGCTGTAGCTCGTTGCCGACACGAGGTTGGCAAAGCCAAGATCGGCATCGACGACAGCGCTGTAGACGCGGTAGCGCACGTCGGTGAATTCGGGGACGAACTGCGATTGCGAAAGCCGTCCGTAAAGCGTCCGCCCGGTCGCCGGATCGCTGTCGACGCTGTTTGATGCGTCGGTCTTCAGATTCTGGAGATAGGCGCTGAGCTGAACCGAGAAATTTTCGGACGGCTTGAACAGCACCGAGGCGCGCCCGCCATAGCTTTTCGAGCTGTTGATGTCCTTTTCGATATCCGAACCTGCAGTACCGATCGAATCGATGAAACCGCCAAAGTCGCGGTAGAAGCCCGACGCACGAAAGGCGACCGTCTGGCCGAGCGGCAGATTGACAACAGCGCTGCCAAGATAGGATTCATCGCCGCCCTTGACGGTCTCGATACTGGCGCGTGCACGCACTTCGAGCGCGCTGGTATCGGGTTTGCGCGTCACATATTTGAGGACGCCGCCCATCGAGCTTGCGCCGTAGATCGTGCCCTGCGGGCCGCGCAGGACCTCGACCCGCTCGATGTCGAACGTGTCGAAATCGCCCGCGAGGATTGCGCCGTTCGCAAGACCGCTGCTCGAGCCGAAGGTCGTCTCGTCCTGGTAGACCGCCACCGTCGATGCGACGCCGCCGGTGTTGACGCCGCGCAGCACGAGGCGGCCGAAGCCCGGGGTCGTCTGGTTGAGCTGGAGCCCCGGGACGAGCTTCAGATAGTCCGCAAAATTCGTAGCCTGGACGTTTTCGAGCGCATCGCCCGAGACAACGCTCACCGACTGCGGCACGTCGATCAGCCGCTGCTCGCGCTTTTGCGCGGTGACGACAATCGTCTGCTCGCTATCGGCCGCTTCGTCCGCGTGCGCCGGCATGGTCATCGCCAGCGCCGCAAGGCTGCCCGCCATCAGCAATTTCTTCTTCATCGTCCTAACCCCAGACCTGTCCCGCGAGGCGAATATGCGCCGCGGGGCCCGTGAAAATGCGCCGGATCGCCGATGAGCCAGGAGCCGCCTTCGCCCGCCCCGCGAAAGCCCGCGCGGCGCGCCCTGGGGAATAACCCGATCATCCCGTCCTTCGATCTATATTTCGTTTCCTCAACTATTGTCCTAATTAGAAAATTGTCAACCCATTTAGGACACGCAAAGGGTTTAGCCCCAGACCTCGGGCGGGCAATGGATCATGCCGCTGCGGTAGAAGACCCCGGGGTCGCGATCGCGTGCGAGAAAGGTCGGTCCATCGAGATCGACGATGTCGCACAGCTGCCCGACGAGATAGGAAGGCGCCATCGAGAGGCTGGTGCCCACCATGTTGCCGACCATCACGTCGAGCCCGAGCGCCCTCGCCTGCCGCGCGATCGCGAGGCCCTCGGTCAGTCCTCCGCATTTGTCGAGCTTGATATTGACGACGTCGAAGCGCCCGACGAGCGAGGCGGTATCGCAAAGCGACAGCGCGCTTTCATCGGCGACGAAGGGAAGCGGGCGCGCAACGCCATCGAGATCGGCCTCGCGCCCACGCTTTAGCGGCTGTTCCAGCTGCGCGATCTTCGCCTCGATGAGCACCGGCAACAGGCGAGCAAGCGTCGCTATGTCATAGCCCTGGTTCGCATCGACGCCGATCCAGGCATCGGGGCGCGCGGCGCGGATCGCGGCAACGCGCGCCGCATCCTCTTCAAGATCGCCGGTGAGCTTGACCTTGACCGGTGCCTCGGGGTCGATCGCGAGCGCGGCCTTCGCCATATTGTCCGCGCTGTCGGCGCCAAGGGTCAGCGTCGAGCGCAGCGGCCTTGGCGTCTCGAGGCCTGCGAGCTCCCAGACAGGCCGCCCCTGCTGCTTCGCCTCAAGATCCCAGAGCGCACAGTCGAGCGCGTTGCGCGCGCCGCCCGGGGGCAGCAAGCTCTGGAGCTCCTTGCGCGTCGCCCCGTGCTCGATCGCGCCCCTCACCTGCTCGGCTTCGGCGACCATATGGGCGATATCGTCGCCGAGATAATAGACCCCCGCCCCCTCGCCGCGCCCTCTATGTTCGCCATCGGAGAGAGTCGCGACAAGCAGCGCCGTCTCGGTGAAGACATGGCCCGAGATGCGGAACGGCTGATGGTAGGCAAAGCGCTCGACCCGAAGGTCGAGCGTCAAGCCGCGGCGGATCTGCCCCGCCATCAATAGACCATTCCAAAACCGTAGAGATGGTAGGCGAGCGTCACCCAGGCGAGGACCAGTCCCGCCAGAAGAAGGAGCACCGCGCCCAGTTTCATCGTCCACTTGCGCCGACCCTGGACGGTGAGCCAGAGGTGCCAGGCCGCCGTCGCGGCGAGCCCGAAGGAGGCGATAGGCGTCAGAATCCGAAGCAGGTGAATGAGCCAGTCGAGCGGCCCGCCGATGCTGCCGATATCGGCCGAGAAGGCCGCGATCAGTCCAAACCAGCCGGCGAGTGCGACTAGCACGAGCCATGCAAAGACGCGCGAGAGGCGATAGGCGCGCAGCGGCTTGCCCTCGAGCGCGAAAGGCGCGGAGAAGCTGCGCCGGACCAGCGCGCGGACCGGCCAGGCGAGCGCGGCGAGGAGCGCGATGCCAAGCGCCGCGATCAGCGCGGGCACGAGCCACGCCGCGTTCTTGCCGGCGGCCGCCGGCCAGAAGACCATGAAGGGCGATGCCGCATCGAGGCTCCAGCGCACGACCTTGCCATCGTTGACCTCGGCCGCGAGGCGTTCGCCCGTCCCGCTATCCTGCCAGACGAAGGGCTCGACCTCCACCCAGTCGCGCGCGCCGGCGCTAAGACCATCGAGACCCGGCACATGGATCTTGCCGTCCTCGGTCAGGGTTATGGCCGCCTGGCCGATGAGGCCAAAGAGGCTCATGAAGTTCGTAAACGACCCGCGGCTGACCTCATAATGGCCGACCATCATTTCGGCGTGCTGCTTTGCGGTTTTCGCATCGACCCGGCTCGTCGGCCGGGTCCCGGGCAGATAACGGTCGGCAAAGCCGTGGAAGAGCGCACTGCGCACCGCGCCCGCGCCGCCTTCCTTGCCCGGGCTGTTCATCGAGACATAGACCCCGACGTCAGCATCGGGAAAGAGCCAGAGGTAGGAGTGGAACCAGACGGTGTCGCCGCCGTGCGCGATCGCGCGGTGGCCATTGACCCATTGTTCGTAGAAGCCGAGCGCCATGCTGTTGAGCGGGCCGACGCCGGGCGCCCGGTAATCGTGCATCATCTTTGTGGTTTCGGGCCGCAGCAGGCCGGCACCATCCTTGAGGTGCGCCATCATGAACTTGCCCATGTCGGTGCCGCTCGCCGAGAGGCTGCCTGCGGGCGCCGGGATCACCATCTCGAAGGGCCGCGCCTTTTGCGTGATATCGGGATATCCCCCGGCCATGTCCGCCGCGAGCGCCTTGGGAAGCGGCTGGCGGAAGGTTGCGTGATCCATGCCGAGCGGCTTGAAGATATGATTTTCGACGTAGCTGTCGAAATCCTCGCCGCTGACACGCTCGACAATATAGCCCGCGAGCGCCGTGGCGTAATTGGAGTAGGCGGGCGTCGTTCCCGGGGCGAAGACGCGCTCGGGCAGCGCGAGCGGCATCTGCTTCTTGAGCGGCATCGCGGCCTTGGGATCATTGCTGATCAGATAGCGGATCGATTCCTCGAACCCCGCGGTATGGGTCATGATGTGGCGCAGCGTGATCGGCTTGCCTTCGAAAGGCGGAATCCTGAAGTCGAGATAGGCGTTCACATCCTTGTCGAGGTCGAGCTTGCCCGCCTCGACCTGCTGCATCACCGCCGTCCAGGTGAAAAGCTTCGATACCGAGCCTGGCCGGAACAGCGTGGTTTCGGGTGACACGGGCTTGCGCGCCGCAACGTCAGCATAGCCATAGCCCTTTTCGAGGACGACCCCGTCCCCGCGCACGACGACCACGACCGCGCCGGGAATCCGCGCGCGCTCGAGCGCATAAGGCATGAAGCCATCGAGAAAGGCTTCAAGATCGGTCGCAGTGAGCGCCGGCGCCTCAGTGGATTTCGTCGCGGGCAGAGGCGGCGCCTCGCTGGTCTTTGCCGCAGGAGCGGGAACCGGGCCCTGCGCCGCAAGCGGCACCGCCGCGATTGCGGCGAGCCCGATCAGGGCTTTGTGGAGTATACGCATCCTTTTTCCCCTCTTTTTCATCCGGGCCTGCTGACCCTTGCGGCAAGCCGCGCGACCCCTTACCAAGGGGTTGAAACTTCTTGGCCCAATAGGGACATAATGATCCTGATTGGAAAATTGTCAAATAGGGAATGGCAGAACTGATGACAGACCGCTCGAGCCCGCCGACGCTCGGCGCCGTGATGCGCGGCATCCGGTCGCGAAACGGATGGACGCTGAAGGAGATGAGCGCCAAGTCCGGAATCCCCGTCTCGACCTTGTCAAAGGTCGAGCATGACCGGCTGACGCTGAGCTATGACAAGCTTCAGCAAGTGAGCCAGCGCCTCAAGATCCGGATGTCGGATCTGTTTGCCGAAGACGAGGAAGAAAGTTCGCCGCGGGTCACCGGCCGCCGCAGCATCGGAACCGTCGAGCGGGCCGCGCGCGTCACGACCGACAATTACGACTATCATTATCTTTGCACGGACCTGCGGCAGAAAAGGATGATCCCCATCCTGACCCGGATTCGCGCGCATAGCGCCAGTGAGTTCGGCGAGCTCGTCCGCCACCAAGGCGAGGAATTCATCTATGTCCTCGAAGGCCGGATCGAGGTGCACAGCGAATTTTATGACCCCGTTACGCTCGACGTCGGCCAGGGCATCTATCTCGATTCATCGATGGGTCATGCCTATGTCGTCGCCGACGGATTTGAAGAGGCACTGGTCCTCGGCGTCTGCTCAAGCGCCGACGATGGCCTGATGGATTCGTTGATGAGCCTCCACGGGTAGAGGGGGGCCACCGGGCCGCGCGCGCCGCGCCCATCGCCTGTTTTCCGCCGACCGGAGCGGACGGGCGAACAGGCCCAACCACGGCTCAGGACGAACAATCGGTATGCGCTTCGGTTTGGCCACGCGGAAGACCGCGCGTGGTCGGACGAAGCGCATCGAAACGGGGGAGCCCGTCAATAGCGAGCGCCCAGGCGAGCCATCGCCGCGTAGAGGTGAAATCCCGGGGAGATAGCATCGGGATCATCGAGCGAGGCTACGGCAATATCGATTTCGCCTGGTTGATGACGCACATGAATCGTGAGCGGCGCGGCGCAGTCGCGGCAATAGCTGCGTTCGCCGAAGGGGGTCGAGGCGAAGCGGCCGATTCGGTCCGCGCCGCGCTCGATATGGTAGCAAGCGCGTCGGACAGTCGCGAATACCATCCCCCCCGACCCCGAAACCTGCTGGCAAATCCGGCAGTGGCACCAACCCGCGTCATAGGGTTCCTCGTCGATCCGATAGCGAACAGCGCCGCAGGCACAGCCCCCAAATTGCGGCGCGCTCGTCCGTCCTGGGGTCATTGCTTCACCTCCTGCCTTGCGGCCGAACTCTCGCCGATCATTGCCTCGAGTGCCAACGCGTCGCTGACGGCGGCAGCGTCGCTGTCATTGTTGAAAAAGGCCCATATCGGGCGCCCTGCCTGCGCCTGTTTGATGAGCCAATCGCTGCAGCCGCGAAGCGCGCTCTCGCTGTAGCGACCGACATATTTGCCGGCGCCACCGTGAAACCGGACGTAGACAAGATCGCCCGCGGTCCAGCGCGGCGAGGCCTTGCCGGGGAAGTCATGGACCACGAAGCCAGCGCCGAACCGATCGAGGAGCGCGCGCGTTTCCTCAATATACCAACTCGTGTCGCGGAATTCGAACACATGCGTAAGGTCGGAAGGAAGGAGCTTCAAGAAGGCCTCGAGTCTCTCAAGATCGAGGCGCAGGCTTAGCGGAAGCTGATAGAGAAGCGGGCCGAGAGTGGGTCCAAGATACCGCGCTGCGCTGAGCATGCGCGCCAGCGGTTCTTCGCAGTCCTTGAGTTTCTTCGCCTGGGTGATGAAGCGATTGGCTTTCACCGCGTAGCGAAAATCCTCGGGTGCCCGTTCGCGCCACACCGAACAGATCGGGGGCGGGCAACCGGTAGAAACTATTGTTGATTTCCACCGCGCCGAAGTGATCGGCATAGTAGGAGAACCAACGCTTGAGGGGCAGGTCCTCAGGATAGAAGGCCCCCCGCCAATGGCGGTAATTCCATCCCGAACATCCGATGCGGACGGCCGCGCGCGCAGGAGCTCTTCGTCTCAATTGGGCGGCGGGTCGCTCGCGGGGAAGGATTCGTCCGCAGCCTGGTCTACCCGGTCCCACTCGCGCGCCGGCTCGTCGCGCATTCCATCGGGGCCTGCCGAGCGCGTCTGGTCGAAATTCTCAGGTTCGGTCTCGCCGTCCGAAAAGGCCGCCGCATGCGCGTCGCCATTTGGTCGCCGCGCGGCGCGCCAGACCGCAGCGCCAGCTCCTGCTACGACGGCTAATTTTGCAAGACGAGCTAGGGTCATCTCAAGGGTCCTCTTTGCTGGGTTTCCGGATCATAACGAAGCAGCATTGCCGCTCGTTGCGCTCGCCGCCCATGCGGCCCTTGAAAAATCGCTCTTTCTTATCGCAGATCAAAATTCGCCTCGCCTACTCCCAGGAAATGATGAGGCGCCCCGATGCGGGCACGCGGTATTCGATACGATCGCGGCTCCTGGTGTCCACAGCCAGTTCACCGCCCTCGACCCCCGTCACCCGGAGCTCGGGAAGCTTGCGGCGCTTCAGACGCAAGAAGGCGAGGCGGGCGCGGCACGTCTCGCCGCCGTCGAGCAATAACGAAAGCGTGTGCGTCCCGATCCGCTCACTCGCGCGCACGAACTGGTCGCAGTAAAGAAGGAAGGGCGCCTCCTCGACGCGGTGGAACGCGCGCGTTGCGAATATGAACGCCGCGCCGGCGCCATAGATTTCCTGTCCAACCTGCCCTGCTGGCTGCCCATCGGCGTAAAGATCTTCAAGCGGGAAGGAGAGGCTTCGGTCGACGTGGCCATTATTCTCGCGCTGCTTTTCGGCAATCGCTTCAGGAGGCAGCGCGTCAGGGTAATAGTACCAGGCCCGGTCGAGCGCGTAGCGGCAATACTCCGAAACCAGCATGCGCGCAGCGGGATCGAGGTCGGGGCCGCTATCGGCTAGATATTGATCGAAGGCTGCATAGCTGTCGAAACATTCGTAGATCGCCATATAGGGCGCATCCTGAAGGCAGGTGACGCCCAGAAAATTGCGATAATGTTCGCGAGCCCGATCTCGCTCTCCCAAAATTCGCAATTGTGGAAGAAGCTCGCAAGATAGACATAGCTCTGCTCAAGATAGACCGCGCGGTCGGTGATCCGCCACAGCCGCATGCAGGCTGCGGCCCCCCAGGCAGTCAGATTGGCCTGGTAGTTGATGTTGAAGCGAAGTCCGATCGCGGCATCGATCGCGGCGCGCGCCTCGTCGAGGAAGCGTTTGTCGTCGGTGAGCTCGAACGCCTGCAGCATCACCCAGGCATAGATGCCGCCGACATCGGTCTGCCCGCGTCCGTCAGCGCCTGCGGTTTCGGTGATCACCGAAAAATCGGTCATCTTGTACTCGATCGGCCATCTGTAATCGAAATGGTGCGCCGCCTTGATGCCGAAATCGAGCGAGGAAAGGAAGAGCCGCTTCGCGCTTCGGTCGCCGTCGAGGGCGAGGCGTCCGAGATTGAGGAGCGGGTGATAAAGATACCAGCTGTCGACCGCCTCGCTGTCCTTGTCGCCCCCTACATTGGGCAAATAGCGGCGGATCACGCCGCGCTTGGCGTCGTGGAATTTCCCCATGCCTGAAAGAAACTCGGCTTCCAGTGGGTGCGCCTCGCCCTGCCAGCGTCCCCACTCGTGCAAGGCCTGGGCGATCGACATCTGCACCATCGCGTCGGGATATTCGGCGGCCGTATAAGGGTGGATATAACGGTGGCCATAATGGCGTATCGTCGCCTCAGGTGCCTCGTCGAGGTCGATGAGCGTGGCCTCTGCTCGCCCTATCCAATCGCGAAAATCGGTCGTTGGCGGATCGAGCTCACGGTAGGCCGTCCCCAGCATCTGCAGAAACTGGCGCGCGCTGTCGCGCTCGTGTTCGGGACGATCGGGGCGAAGGACGAGGATCGCATCCGAAAGCGTGATAGGCTTGCCCCCCGCGAGGGGCTCCACGTCGCGTATGGCGCCCGGCGGCGGCGCAGGAAGCGCGAGACCAAGTTCGGGCCAGGCGCCTCCGACGATGCCATCGGGGGTCGTCCCGGTCGCCTCGAAATAATCGCCGAGCGCGGTGAGATTCTGAAAATATAGGACATTGCCGAAATCGGCGCGTTCGAGCTGAAAATAAAGAAGGCCGCCGTTCAGTCCGCGCTGTACAGCCTCGACGCGCCCCACCGCACTCAAGGGATCGCCGTCCTTGCCGAGCGGAAAGAGGTCGCGCGGCAGATGCGGGATAAGTGCCGGCCCGGCCGGGGTGAAGCGCATGACAGTCCGGATCGCGCTCGGGGCCGCATCACTCACGATGATCTGCACCTCGAACCGGCCAAGGGCGCCCGAGGTGCGGATATGAACGCGCTCCTTCCCACGCGCCTTGACTGTCTCGGTCTTGTCGCCAGCCGCCAGTGGCGCAGCGCGCAGCGCAAGGCCGCCCTGTCCTTCGCGGCGCACGATCAGCCACAACGCCTCGCCCGCCCGGCGGACTTCGGCCTCGTAACCGTCGATCGCAAAGGTCGCGATTGCGCTCCCTTTCGCCTCCAGCAAGGCCGCGCGGGCTGCCAGGAGGCTCGGCGTCAGGATCGGGGTTTCAAGATCATTCCGGGAGATCGGCGCAGCAGCAGCCATGGCTTGAAAATCTTCGACTGAAGGAGAAGCGCAAGAGCGGGATACTGGCCGAACGTGCCGCCGCGCGACAGGTTGCCCAGCCGCCGCATCGCTGCCAGGCGGGATCATAATTTACGTTAAGACAATGAAAATTTGTCGCCTCTCGGCCCCGCTGCGGCGGAACAACGCCGAAGCGGGGCGCGTCTCTCCTGCCATCCAGCACAGGAGAACGACCATGACAAACGACAACGAAAATCGTCAGGCGCAGCCCGGCAGCAGCGACCAGGAACGCGGCCAGGCCCAGCAGGGTCAGCAGGGCAATACCAACGCCGGGGAAATTCAGCAGGACCGCGGCCAGCAGAAGCAGGATCTCAATCCCGGCCAGCAGAACCAGGGTCAGCAGAACCAGGGTCAGCCGAACCAGGGCCAGCAAGGCGGGCAGCAGGGCGGCATGTCGGGCCAAGGTCAGCAGAGCCAGCAAGGCGGCGGCCAGGGCGGCGCTCAGCAGGGCGGTGCAGACCGCAACCGCCAGCAGGAACAGCAGGATGCAAATCGCGGTGCCGAGGATGAAGACCGCGCGGAAGCGGATTTTGGCCGCGACCGCTGAGCTCGGCTCCAGCTCCCCACAAAGTTTTGAAAGGTTTCGCAAATGCTCGACAACAAGAATGTCTCGACCCTGAATTCGCTCATCGCCACGACCCTCGACAGCGTCGATGGCTATCGCAAGGCGGCCGAAGAGGAGAATGCCGGCCAGTTTCGGGAAATCTTCCTCAGCCGCGCGAACGAGCGCGCCGAAGTCGTCACCGCCTTTCAGGCGAAGGTTCGCGAATTTGGCGGCAATCCCGAAGATGACGGTACGGTCCTCGCGTCAGCGCACAGAGCCTTCCTGGGGCTGCGCGACAAGCTCACCGGGCCGCGCGACGACGATGCGGTAATCGCGGAGGTCGAACGCGGCGAGGATCATATCAAGTCGAAGTTCGAAAGCGCGCTTGAAGACACGGATCTTGACCCCACGGTTCGCCATCTCGTCGAGGCTGGCTACGCCTCGGTTCGCGAGGGTCATGACCAGATTTCGACTCTGAAGCACTCGATGGGCGCCCGCTAACCCCCCGCGCACGTCCTCCCTCGGCGGCGGCCGGGCTCCTGCCCGGCTGCCGCCGCCCTTTAGCCTACAAAGTCCGTGCGGCGCGCGGGCTTATCCCCATCTCGCCCGCATTGCCCGGGCAGGAACGCTATTCACGATGAAGAATGAACCCCCCTCGCCTTCGCGCGCGATCCGTCACGCTGTGCCCCCGCTCCCCCATCCGAGCTGGCAAGCGGGTGAACCCTTGCAAAAGAAGACTGAAAAGAAAGCGCTGGACGCTTCGGAGTTCTGGGAACGGCTCGGGATCTGACCATCCAGGCGCGCGCCCCTGCGCGCTTGGAGCGGCGCCCAGGCCAGGTCAGCTGAGGCTACGGAACGTGATCGACCAGCGCGGCTCGTCCATCGCGGCGATGCTATGCTCCCACGCGTTTCGGACCTCCCCGGAAAGATGATAGGCCGAGCGCGGAGCCAGCGCGGCCTTCGCGCGCTCAAACC
Source organism: Sphingopyxis sp. 113P3 (assembly GCF_001278035.1). Classification (NCBI taxonomy): domain Bacteria; kingdom Pseudomonadati; phylum Pseudomonadota; class Alphaproteobacteria; order Sphingomonadales; family Sphingopyxidaceae; genus Sphingopyxis; species Sphingopyxis sp. 113P3. Next base: position 1,176,323 of record NZ_CP009452.1, on the reverse strand, counting down.
TTGTGCCCTTGCGCCGACGGAAACGCATCACGGCGCGCGCGCCGAGCGAAATTCCAACCACATGATCGAAGACAGGGCGATCCCGGTGCCAGCCAATGCCCGCTCCGACGCCATATTCGATGAGCAGAAGCTGTGCGAGCGCGTCGACCTCAAGGCCTGCAAAGCGCGCAGCGCGGGCCCGAATGGGCTCGATCCAGCGAGGGATCGGATCGCCCGGTGCAAATCTATTGGTCTCGAAATCATACGTCCAGCCGAAAGAGCGGGTCAGTCTTTTCCCCTCCCACTGCTGAAAGCGAAATGGCGTGAGGCGGGCATCGCAAATCCGGGCAATGAGGGCGCGCTCTTCGGCTTCGCTGATGATATTTTCAGCATAGGCAAGGCCGGGAAGGCTCACGGACCCGAAAAGATCAGCCTCGAGCGCCCCGCCCGCCCCGAATGAGGAGGCGTCATTCCCGACGGTCATGACCGCTGCCTCCCGCAGCGATCTACGATCGCCGCAAGATGGCCCGGGCTGAGCCCGCTTATGAAATCGGCCCGGTCAGGGGCTGCCGGAGGGATCGCCATCCCTGGAACATAATCAGAACATCTTCAGTTGCAAGAGCAGCGCCCCGGCTTCCCCTCACCCGCGCTGGTTGTACATTTCGGTCGGCCCTGGATATTCGCTGCCGTCGTCAGGCCCGACTTCGCGCGCCACGAGCGCATTCACCATCTTGTTGAGGCGGAGCACCGTCGCCTTGTGCTTGGGGTCGTTTGCCAGGTTGACCATTTCGCCGGGGTCAGCGTGCGTATCGTAAAGCTCAAGGTCGTTAAGCGCCGTGAGCGTCTTCCAGTCCTTCGGTGTATGATGCTCAGCCGGCGCAAAATAGCGCGCGAACTTGTAACGCCCGTCATGGACGCCGCGGTGCAGGCGCCGCTTCGAAAGGTCGAAGCGCTTGCTGTAATCGGGCTCGCCCGAGGGGAGCGTTGCGGTCCGGTTCTCGGTCGGCTCCCAATAATGGGCGACCGCATAGTTGAAGAGATGCCCCCGCCGATCGCGCTCGGTCGGTGATGCCGGCGAAGTGAGCAGGCTCGACACGTCGACGCCGGGAAGGCCGGGGAAGCGCTCGGCCTGTTCGCCCCCCGAAACCCCGGCAAGGCCCATCAAGGTGGGGGCGATGTCGATCGCACCCATGAGGCCCTTGGTCGTGCGTCCGCCCGCGACATCGGGATGCGCGATGATCATCGGGATATTCACCTCTTCGCGGTACATGGTCGCGCCCTTCTGGCGCATCCCGTGCGCGCCCGCGCGCTCGCCATGGTCGCTCGTGTAGATGATGATCGTGTTGTCGATCTGGCCGCTCTCCTTGAGCGCCCAGAGCAATTGGCCGAGGCGCCGGTCGACGTCGCGCAGGCAATTATAATAATAGTTGATGAAGCGGTGCCAGCTCTCCTCGTCGTCGTGGCGCATGACGCCATAGAAGAGGTCGTTGAGGCGGACGATCGCCCGGTGCGCCTCGGGCTTGGTGCTAAGATCGTCCTTGTAGAAGCTTTCCGGGAGATCGAATTTATTGTCGACTTCGTAGAGAGGGTCGCCGGGCTCGCGGCGAAGCGGCCCCAGGATATTCGGGTCGGGCCGGCTTTCCGCCTGCTTGCCCGTCGCGTCGTAGAACATGATGTCGTGCGGGTTGACGAGCCCGACGACCTGAAACCAGGGCTTGCCGCCGGCCTTGTCACTTCGCGCATAGTCGAAGATCGCGCGCGCGGCGTCGCCCGCGACGAACATGTCGGACTTGTACCCGTCCCATGTCAGCCCCACCTCTTCGCCGTCGAAGCCATAGTCGTGGAAGCCGTATTTCTCCATGGCGCGCTCGGTGGTCGGGTAGATCCCGCCCGGAATGCGCGTCCAGTTGCGCTCATGGTTGATGCGGCTGAGGTGCCACTTGCCCTTGTAGGAGGTGTAATAGCCTGCCGCCTGCATCATGTGGCCGAGCGTCGGCATGTCCTCGGCTGCAACGGGATGGGGGGCATTGTCGCTGTTGAGGAACAGCCCCGTCTGCTGGGTGTGATGTCCCTGGAAGATTGTCGAGCGCGAGGGCGTACAGGGCGTGGTGTGGACGTTGTAATTTTCAACGAGCAGCCCGCGTTCGAGCAGTTCGCGGTGTGCCGGGAGCTTTTCAAGCAATCCCTTGGGATAGCTCGCGATGCTCTGCTCCTGGTCGGTGACGATCATCAGGACGTTGAGTTTCTTGCCGTTCTTCGCAAAGGCCGGCATCGCAAGGCCGGCCGCCGCCAGCGCTCCCATACCGCCGACAAACGTCCGCCGATTCACGTCCCAACTCATCGTCAATCTCCTTTTGTCCCCATGTGCTCCGCCCGCGGCGCCGCCTGGCTGCGCCGCGGGCGTACCAGCTCAGCTCCAGATTAGAATTTGAACGCCACGTCGACGCCGAATTCGCGCGGCGGCTGGTAGAATTGCTGGATCGGCGTCGCGCCCGCCGAGATCGCACCCGAAATCACCTTCTGGTTGGTGAGGTTCGAGCCATAGAGCGTGACCTTCCACCTGTCGTCCTCGCCGGCGATTCCGATGCTCGCGTTCACCAGCACGACTTCCTTGCGGTAGTAGCCCGGATTGTTGTCGCGCCCCCAGGTGTTGAAGCGGGCCGAGTAGCGCGCATCGCTGTGCAGCTTGATCTCGCCGAACCCCATCGGGATCACATAGTCGGCCGACAGGCTGCCGCTCCATTTGGGCGCATTGGCAAGTTCCAGACCGGTCGAGTCGGTCGGGACGGCGAAGGTGCCATTGGGAACGCCGTTGAGGAGCACCGGCACCGCGGGGCCGCACTGCCCGGGCTCGGGCGCGCCGTTGGTGAACACGCCGTCGGTGTCCGCGCAGAAATCGGTGTAGCGCGCGTGCAGATAGGCGATGTTCGCGCCCAAGGTGAAGTTGTGCGAAGGCCGCAGCAGCGTCTCAACCTCGAAACCATAGATTTCGGCCGCCGCCACGTTCGTGGTGATATTCTCCGCCCGGACCGACCCCATCTTCGTTACCGCGCTTTGAAGATCGCGATACTTGTTGAGGAAGCCTGCGACGTTGAAGCGCAGCAAACGGTCGAAAAGATCGGTCTTGGCGCCAACCTCGAAGGCATTGACGCGCTCGGGGTTATAGGGGCCCACATTTTCAGGGATGGTTCCGCGCGAATTATAGCCGCCGGCCTTATAGCCTTGCGAATAATTGGCGTAGACCATCGCTGCGGGGGCAAGCTTATACTCGACCGTGAGGCGCGGCGTGAATTCGGCCCAGCTCGCCTTGAGGCTGCTGTCGAAGGAGGAGATCTGGTTGCCGTTCACCAGCGCCTGCGAGGCGATGTCATATTTCTTGCGGTCGTGACTGTAGCGGCCGCCGATCGACAGCGTCAGCCGCTCGGTCGGATGCGCGTTGACAAGCGCGAACAGGGCGTAGCTTTCGGTATCCTGGTAAAGCTGCGCGAGGGTGGTCGTGGTGGGGTTGGCGAGCACCATGTTGTACTGGTGCCACTTGTCGGCCTGGTAATAGGCGCCCACGACAAAATCGACCGGCTCGTCGGCGGGCGAGACATAACGCAGTTCCGCGCTCTTCGAATTGCCCGAAAAATCACGCAACACATCGAGCTGCGGCGCGGGCGTGATCAGACCATCGAAGTCGCCGCGGGTCACATAGTCAAGATGGCGATAGCCGAGCACCGCGGTGATCGATCCATATCCGACGTCGAGGTTCGACGTCCACGACCCGCCGTAGCTTTCGGTGTTGGCATAAGGATCGAAGGGCACCGCCGCCTTGCGCACGTCGGTCTTCACGATGTCGGGCAAGAGATCCCAATTGGGGTCCCCATTGTCGAGAACGTGCGGCGCGGGGCCGGTCGTCTTCTGCTTCAGCCAGTCAACCACCAGCGTCGAATTGAAAGCGCCGCCCTGATCGAAATTGAGTGCGCCGCGCACCGACTTGACGTTGGCACCATTGAGGCGATTGCCCGTCACGACATTGCGGCTGTAGCCGTCATAGTCGCGGAAATTGACCGCGATCTTGGCGGCGAGCGCGTCGCCCGCGAAGCGCCCGGTGTTGATCTTGCCGCGGAACTGCTTGAGCCCATATGAACCCGCCGTAAGCCGGACCTCGCCGCCGAAGTCATCGGTCGGCCGCGCGGTAATGACGTTGATCGTGCCGGCAAGATTGTTCTTGCCGAACAGGACGCCCTGCGGTCCCTTCAGCACTTCGATGCGCTCGACGTCGAACAGGTCGAGCATCGTGCTCGACACGAAGGGGATATAGACGCCGTCGATGATCGTGCTGACCTTGGGGTCGGCGTTGGGATCGGGGTCGGCAGTGCTCATGCCGCGGATCGAGATCATCGGGACATTCGCAACCAGACCTTGCGTTTGCAGGACGACGTTGGGCGCAAGGCCGTTGAGGCTGGTGATGTTGGTGCTGCCGCTCGCCTCGACCATCTCGGCGTTGAAGGCGGAAATCGCGATCGGCACGTCCTGGACGCTTTCCGATCGGCGCTGCGCCGTGACGACGATATCGCCGCTATAATTTTCCTCACTGGCCGCGGCGCTGTCGTCGACCGGCGGGGCCGTGTCGGACTGCGCCTGGACCGGCGCGGCCGCAAGCGCGGCAATCGCGGTCGAAATCAAGTAAAGTCCCGTTTTCATTTCTGTCCTCCAAAACTGATCCGCGCGCGCCAGCTCTTCCCGCACGCGTCAGCGCGGCGGAAATGCGGGCATTGCGCATCCGACCCTTGTTTTTGGAACGGGGTGTCTTTGGCGAAGCCTCTTTGTCGTCGGCGCGGGATATCTTTTGATTCTCAGTGCGTGCCGACGGTTTTCCATCCGTCCCACCGCCTGATTACCAGCCTGAAAAAATACTTCAAGTACTAAGTATATTTTCGTCTGGGTCTGGTGACCCGCCCCCAAAATCCGGCTCGCACGGTGAGAAAAGGACACAAGAACAGCCGGTTCGGTCTCGGTTCGCCCGGACCGACGCTGACTGCTGCTGCCGATATTGGTTGGCAGGGGGCCTCTCAGCCCTCCCAACGAATGTCAGCGTGCGGGCTCACGCCATTGGCATTCAATCCCCGGCAGGCAAAGTCGCTCGGGAAGGCATACGCACTCCCAGCACGAACGCTGGCGCGCTCGCCGAGACTCCTGGTCGTACCAACGTCGACGCCCGTTCGTTTGCAGCCATATTCCTTGGGCTTGCCGCCGCCGACCGAACAGGCAAGATCGAGGCTGCTTTCGTTGGTGCACCGCCAAACGACGCGGATCTCATTATCAAAGATTCGGTATGCATAATCGACACGAACCGGGACGCTGTGGCCCTGATATACCCAGCCGCGGGCATAGGTCTGCCAGTCGCTATAGCCCGTGGGGGGCGGAGTGTCGGGCGCTCCGATCCACCTCGGCGGCTCAAGCTGCTTTGCTTCGGCGTTCGAAGGGATAGCGCCACCAGGACCGGATGAGGGCTTTGCCTCGCGTTGATCATTCGCTTGCGCGCCCTCGTCGCCAAGCGTGCGAGGCTCGTTTCTGACGGAAGAAGGCGTGGGATTCCAGGCTATTTCCCGGTAGGGAAGACCGCGCTGCTGCGCGATGCTCAGCATCCGCCGGCGGTGACTCTGGGTGGCGGCCAGCGATTCACCGATGGAACAGTTGACGGTCACGCTTCCGCTCTGGCCATGCTGCCGCATCGCCGCCTCGGCGGTCGCTCTGGTGAATTGGGTCCAGGCCTGCTTCATATCGGGGACCGCGGCCACTTCGAGCACCGGGCCGACGAGCAGCGCGCTTTCAACACCGCGACCATCCTTGAGAATAGTGAGGCAATAGCGCCAGTCCTGCGCTGCCGCGGGGGTGGCCGCGAGGGCGAGCCCCAGGCTCAGTGCCGTCGAAATCGTCGCCGTTTTCGTCACAATTAGCCCTCCCTTACTGGTCATCCTGCCCGTTATGAAGGCAGGACAAGGGGGCCAACCCCAAATTATATTGGGATTCTGGTCCTAACACTACTTTGGCAGATTATTCGGATCGGTCGCTGTAACCAGTTTATTGCAGTGAGGGCAGATCGTCGGTGGCGGTCTTGCGAAGAGGTTGATTATCGCCTGCCTGACGGCAGGCATGGTCGGTTGCGGCGGCGGTCCCGAGTTTCTTTTTTTTCCGCCCCGCTGCGCTTAGACGGCGGGACTGAAGAAAGGCATAGGCGATCATCGTCATCAGCGCGTGTCGGTGTAGTCCGGTCCATGATCGGCCCTCAAAGTGGTCGAGACCGAGTTCCTCCTTCAGCTGCTGATGCGCCTGCTCGCAGATCCACCGCGCCTTGATGGCACCGGCGAGCGCCTTGATCGGCGTGTCGGCTGGCAAGTTCGAGAGATAGTATTTTTGCTCTCCGCTTTCGCGCCGTTCCCCCACCAGCCAGACTTCCTCCTCGCTGGGCATGGCCTGGACCCGCCCGTCACTCATGCGGTGCCTGTGGCCATCGGCCACCCGGACGCGGCATGCCGCAAATTTACAGGTCAGCTTGCCTTTGGTCCCGCGTCGCCAGCTGATTTTCTTCCATTTTTCTTCTCCCAGCATCTTTTCGGCAGAAACGGCGGTGCGGTCGGGGACGTGATATTTGCGGCGCCTGCCTGTTGCTGCCTCGGGAAAGATCAGCCCGGTGTCTGCCGGATAGACATTCTGACGCCGTGACATGCCCACCGCCCACCGCAAACCACGCTCGCTCAGAGCCTGGCGGAAGGGGCCGCTCGCCCCGTAGCCGGCGTCGGCTAGAACGCAGCCGAACCGAGTGCCCGAGGCAATGACCCGATCGATCTCCTCGATAGCGATCTCCGGCTTTGTGCGAGCGACTTGTCGCTCCTGGGGGACACGGGCGCGCTCCATGCGGGGGGCGTCGTCCGTCCAGCTTTCAGGCAAAAAGAGCCGCAGGCCCACCATCACCGGAACCTCCCCGGACGCTAGCGTCACCGAAACGAGGGATTGGCAGTTCGAGGTCTTGCCAAGGGAGGAGGCGTATTGCGCAGCCACGCCGACCGAATGACGGCCCTTCTTCGGCAAGGCAGTATCGTCAATGACCAGATATCCCGCTTCGTCTCCAACCAGACGATCGGCTTCCTTCAGAAGAACAGCCTCGAGCGGCGCACTATCCCACACCCCGTCCGCGACGAAATGATGCAGTTGGTCGTAGCCAAACTCACCATCACGAGCCGCCATCGGCTGCACGCTCTTGCGGTCACCGGGGCCGATCAATCCCGCGATATAGGCCGGGCACACACGCTTCCGCGCCTTGTGCCGCAACGCCGACAAAAATGGCGTCAGCCAAACCTCAAGATCATTGCGCCAATCCTCTGACATCGCCAGCCTCCATAAAAGCTGGCTCCCCATGAATCAGGGAAATCTCCTTTTGGGAATCCCAAAAATCACATTTCTGCCAAAGTAGTGCTAACTTGCTGAATCGACGCGCCGTCTCGCGGGGGCCTCTCCCTCAAGCGCCCCGCCCGGTTGGCCACGGCTCCCCCCGCAGATTCAGGCCCCCAGCGCTTCGCGCGGAACGAGTATCGAGACGAACAGTCCGCCGGGCTTCCAGTCGCGGTCGATCGATGCCTTGAGCGTCGTGGCAATGCCTTTTTCGAGACGCGTTCCAAAACCCCCGCCTGCCCGCTCGACTTCTCCTTGCGCGGGTGGCGGGCCGCCCCTTTCCTCCCAGCGAAGGCGGATATCGCGGCCGCTCCCCTCGACGCGAACGAGGAGCTGGCCTTCAGGCACGGAAAGCGACCCATATTTGGCCGCGTTTGTCGCAAGTTCGTGGAGCAGAAGGGCAATGTTCGTGACCGCCTGTCCGCCCACAAGACATTCATCTCCGTCAACGACGATCCGGCTTTCCGCCACATAGGGTGCGAGGATCGCGTGGATCAATGCCAGAAGTTCTGTCTGCGGAGGCGACGGGTTCGCCTCGTCGACCCCCTCCATCGTGAGCTCATGCGCGCGCGCCAGCGCCTGCAGGCGGTCCTGGATCATGCCGATTATATCGTCGAGCGTTCCGCCGGATCGCGAACTGATCGCGACAATCGCATTGGCGAGCGCAAAGAGATTCTTCACGCGGTGGTGCATTTCGCCCATGAGAAGCTTCTGCTGCTCCTGGGCGATCCGCCGCTCGGTGATGTCGCGGGCAATTTTCGAGGCGCCGACGATGGTCCCATGCGCGTCGTGGATCGGCGAAATGGTGAGCGAGATGTCGACCAGCTCACCATTCTTGCGCAATCGTTGCGTCTCGAACGGCAGGATACGGCGGCCCTGCTGAATCTCTGCAAGAATGCGGGGTTCTTCATCCAGTCGGGCCGGCGGGATCAGGATCGTCACCGATTTTCCGATGACCTCCTCGGGCGCGTAGCCGAAAAGGCGCGTCGCTCCCTCGTTCCAGCTTTGGATGATGCCATGGAGGTCCTTGCTGATGATCGCGTCGTTCGACCCCTCGATAATCGCGGCCAGCCAGTCCCGCGGGTCCGGAACACCGTCCAAGGCGGCATTGACGGCGGCCTGCCTCCCCGGGGGCGGTAGCGATCCGGCGTCGCGCGCGCCAAAGGGCGCGCGCCCGCTCATGGGCCCGGCGGGGCGCCCGCTGCTCGGCTCCGCGGAGATACTGCCGTTAAGATCCGCCATTTACGCTCCTATTGCCCTTAAGGGGCCTGAGCATGGGCGCTCGCCATGAGTATGACAAGCTATGTCGGCGCTCTGCCCAGGGGAATCGCTTCAGGTTAACGCGGGGGCTTGGGTGAGGAGTTTCTGGAGGTAGTCGGGATTGAGGTTGGCGAGTTTTCGCCGGATCTTGAGGCTGTGCTTATCGTCCTGAGCGCGCACGAGGTTCATGGCCATGTGTTTGACGACGGCCATATTTTGGGGGCCGGAACCGGTTCTGAGGCGGGCGAGGTCGTCATGGAAGACGACATCGAGGACCCAGTGAAGCCGGTTTTCGATGCCCCAATGGGCGCGTACGGCAGCGGCGAAGCTTTTGGCATCGAGCTTAGCAGAGGAGAGATAATAACGTCGCTCCTGCTCGAGGCGCCCCTGTCGTTCGACTTGGGTTTCGACCATCGCGATCATGGCGAGATGCGGGAATCGTGGTTCGTCGGGATAGCGCCGGTCGGAGAACAGCCAATCCACCTCGTGGCATACGACATGACGCCTGCTCTCGAGGCGGCCGTGATCCTTTTCGACCGTTTCGAAGGGCTCGGAGAGCTGATCGGCAGGCGGCTCGGCGAAGAAGCGGACCACATCCCTATAGGTAGCAGGCCGGTTGGCTTTGAGCGCCAGCAAATAATCACCCCCCTTCGCCACGATCTTCTCGGCGATCTCGCTCTGGGTGCCCATGGCGTCGATCGTCACCAGCGCGCCCTTGAGTTCCAGTCGCTCGAGCAGGCGCGGAATGGCGACGATCTCGTTCGATTTATGCTCGATCGCCTCCTGTCCCAGAACCAGACGCTGGCGCGTCGCCCAGGCTGATACCATGTGCAGCGGATCACGGCCGCGGCCGCGGTCATGCGACCGGCGCGAGGTCTTGCCGTCGATCGCGATAATGTCCGGCTCCTGCTCGCGAAGCGTCTCTACCCAGCTTGCAAAGCAGGATTTGAACAGCTCCTCGTCGATCGCATTGATCACGTCGTTCAAAGTGTCGTGCGCCGGTATCCCGCGCTCAAAGGGCAGAAAGCGGCGCAGGAAGTCCAGACGCTGCTGTCCCCACAGCCTGATCTCGACAAAATCTTCCATTCCGCTCAGCGTCGCGGACAGAACCAGAAACAGGATCTCTCGAAGTGGATAGATCACCCGCCATTGCTGGCGCGGATCCTTCAGCGCCGAAAAATGATCCAGTAGCGATACAGTGCCGGCCATCAAATGCCCCCTCCTGGGTGGAGCACCCCTGAATCAGCTCAGCTCTTCAATCGCCACCCCCAATCGTTAACCTGAAGCGATTGCCCTGGCGCTCTGCCCGGCAGGGCCTTGCCCAGAATTTTTGCGAAAGGAAGGGGGATTGCTGCGGACCGGGGTTAGTGACGCGCCCCCATAACAGCATGAAAAATCATCACTTCCTGAATGGGGTGACGAAGGACCGCGCAAAAACGCGCGCCTGACGAGACGTGCAAGGCGTTAGACAAACGGTTCGGATCTCCCTGCGCCGCGTCTCTGCTTCTTCCTTCTCCCCCGGCCGCGCCATCATGGCCGGCGCGGCGCCAAGCGCCGGGCGCTCTCACGACCCCGCACCGGTTTCAAAGATGAGATCGCGCGTGACGAGCACACGCAGCGCCGCCCCCGGACGCACGGTCACCGTCGGGGGCCGGGATATCTGCCTTTCCACAAGCCGCCGCCCCGTTTGATGGACCGTATCCTGGCCGGCCTCGCGCAGCGCCCGCAGCAGCCGGTCATCGCTATCGCTTCCAAGCTCGGCCCCGATCCCGAGCAGCGACGACACGAGCGCGGCGCCCGTCATCGCTCCCCAGTGATAATCTGTCCGGTCGCCAATCCCTGCCTTGCCGCTTGCATCGCTCCCAGGAAGCCGCCCGAGTTCGAGTGACCGCCCGCCGGGAAGGATCAATCGGTCCCACGCCAGCAAGACGCGGCTTTGCCCCGCCGCCACTTCGCTTGCATATTCGCCGATGAGCCGCGCGCCTTGCGGGATCAGAAGCAGCGCGCCGGTCGGACTGTCGTAGACATTCTCCGTCACCTGCGCGGTCACCTGGCCGGGAAGGTCTGAGTGGACCGCGGTAATCAGGGCTGCGGGAATGATACTTCCTGCCTGGAGAACCCTGGCTGAGCTCGGATCATGGAGCCGATGACGGCTCTCGGCCGTGACCGCCCGCTCCGCCAGGAAGGCGCCGCGCGATCCGCTCTCATTGCTATCGCGGCGTGAGGCTTCCTCCTCGTCCATTGGGCGCGGCTCCGAAACGCCAAGCTCGGCGGACGCTGACCGCCCCTCAAGGAACAGCCGGCTCGCGCGCGCCGCCTCGCGCTCCTTCCTGGCGCGCACGCGCGCTTCGTCTTCTGCCGCTGTTTCGCGCGGCGGGGCTGGATGGGCAGCCTGCTCTTCGGATCCCGCCCTGCCATCGGCGTCCAGGGGCAGCGCTGCACTTCCAAGATCGGCGGGCCGCGGCGGACCAAGGCCCCCCAAAGCGCCATAGTCGGCGGGGCTTCCCGCGAGCGGCCCCGGCCGCCCCGGCGTCTGGGCGTGATAGACATTTTCGCGGCGCGTTGGGGTCGCAGGCTCGAGGGCATAGATCAGCGCGCCGCCGATCAGGAGTCCCGTCGCCCCGCCGAGCACCGCGAGCGCCTTTCGCGAGAGCCGCATCGTTTTCGGAAGGTCCGCGCTGAGCCGGAGGCTGTCCCGGTTCGGGGGCGGGCCAGGCGGAGGGGCTCCAACCTCGCTCGCGGCAGAAGCCCGTGCCTCAGGCGGGATCACTGCCCACCTCGACGCGGCTTTTCGCGGCGAATGCGAACCTCGCGGGCGGCTTTCCCCACGCCGAGGCGAAGCACCGCGCGATCGAACAGCCGGTCGACGACAAGATAGCGGCCGCTGACGCGGTAGTTCACGAGCTCGGCCTCGCCGCCTTCATTGAGGAGGAAGATCGGCGGCATTTCGTGGGACGCAATCCCGCCTGCAAATTCCACGAATGTCTGCCGGCCATCATCGAAGACGCGCAGCGGTCTCCAGGGCACTTTGTCGCCCGAAATCCGGTAGCGAAAATCGAGACGGGCGGGGTCAATGCCCGCCGCGACCGGTTCTTGCCTTTCTTTCTCGGACGCCGCGGCGTGGAGCGCGATCAGCTCGTCCGCCGGATAGGTCCATGACACCGACGCCATGTAAGTCGCTGGCGCCGCGCGCAATTCGAGATGATAGGTCCGGCGGTCGGTGTTGATGACGAGATTGGTGGAAATGTCGGATCGCGTGGGTTTTACCAAGAGATGGACGCGGCGCGAGGCACCCGCGCCGCTCACCGTATCGCCGATGATCCACCGCACCGTGTCGCCGGCGGCAACCGGTCCTGGACCCACGAGCGCTTCCCCGGCTTCAAGGACAATATCGGTCACCTGACCCGGGGCTGCATAAACCTGGTAGAGCGCGCCCTCGGACCAGGCATATTGTTGGATCGCGTTGCGATAGGCGTGCGCGTCGGGCTCGACCCTCGCCTCGGCATTGGCCTTGCCGACGCGCGCGCGCGGGTCGCCAGGTTCGGCAGAAGCTACGGGCGCGAGCAGCATCGTTGCAGCGGCAATCAGGATAATAGGCGTCGTCATTGGCTGAGCTCCCTTGACCATGAAAGAGCGGTGACGAAGAGCCCGAGCGGGTTCTTGCGGAGCGCGTCGGGCGTGCGCGGCGGCTCGATGCGGACGGTGAGGATGGCGGACCAGCGCGAACGCTCGATGAGGCTGCCGTCCTGATATCGCCGCTCTGTCCAGGCGATGCGGAAGCTGTCGCGCGATGCGCGAATGACACTCGAGACATCGACGGCGACCTGGGCCTTCCCGATCTCGGCGAAGGGATCGCTATCCCGCGCATAATCATTGAGCGCCCGCGCGCCCCCATCACGCGCAAAGTCATAGGCAGCGAGCCAGTCGTTGCGCAGAACCACCGGATCGGCCGGGATCGAGCGCACATGCTCGATGAAGCGCGCAAGGTGAAAGGCGATCTGGGGATCGGAGGGGTTCCAATCGTCCTCGGCCGGCGCGACCGCCCTCGCCTCGCCGAACTTGTCGACCTCGACAACCCAGGGCGTGATCGTACCGCGCGCCGACTGCCACACGAGTGCGGCGCCGAGGCCGCCCGCAAGGGCAAGACAGCCGAAAAAGGCGAGACGCCAGTTCTTCGCCTGGACGCGGGCGGAACCGATCCTGTCATCCCAGACCTGCGCCGCGCGCTGGTAGGGCGTGACGGGAAAGGGCGAGCGTCCATAGCGGACCGAAGGTCGTCGAAACATGCGTCACTCCTTTTCGCTGGTATCGGGGGCGGCGCCGGCGCCATGGGCGTCGCCCGACCGGATGCTGTGAGCAAGGGCAGCCGTGCCTTGCATCACGGCCTGACGGCGGCGGAGCGCCTTCGCCCAGGCGGGCTGCTCTTCCGGCGACGTGCCCGGCGAAGCGGAGCTGCCCCTTTCGCGTCCTGTGCGTCCGTCCTGATAGCTGGCCCGGACCCGATCGGCGCCCTTGCGGACCGGCGCTACGGTCCCGCGCGCAGCGGCAGCTGCCACACCGGCAGCGCCGCCGCTCACCGCGGCTGCGCCTTCACGCCCGGCGGCGCCGCGTGCATAGGCCGCACGGGCGCTGCCCGCCATGCGCGCGCCGCCAAGCGCCGTGCGGCCGAGGGCGGTCGCCGCCGCTCCCCCGACCAGTGTCGCTCCGGCCGCGCCGGCGGCAAGCGTAGCGCCCGCAGCCACCGCCGTTCCCGCCGCCGCGCCGGCACCAAGCTGCGGACCGCCTGCAACGATGCCGTTTGCGATTCCCGGACCGAAAATGCCAAGGCCGAGCAAAGTGAGCGCCGCGAGCGCGATCGCCATCGCCTGCTCGATATCGGGTTCAGCGCCGATCCCTGCCTCGAGGAAGTGATGAAAAAGCGTGGTTCCGATGCCGGTGATGACCGCAAGCACGAGGAGCTTGATGCCCGAGGAGACGACGTGCCCCAGCACGCGTTCGGCCATGAAGGCCGTGCGAGAAAAAAAGGCGAAGGGCAGCAGCACGAACCCGGCAAGCGTCACCAGCTTGAACTCGAGGATCGTGACGAAGATCTGCACCGCGAGAATGAAGAAGGCGAGCACGACGATCACCCATGCGACGAGCAGGATGGCGATCTGGGCAAAATTGGAAAAGAAGCCGACCGGCCCCATCAGATTCTCGGTCGCATCGAGGAGTGGCGCTCCGGCATCGAGACCGGTCGCTGCGATCATGCCGGGCCGCATGAAGTCGCCAAGAGCAAGTGCCCCGCCGCTCGCCTTCAGCCCAAGTCCTGCAAAGCTGTCGAGCAGGATCGACGACAGCGCAGAGAAATTCCCGATAATATAGGCAAAAACACCGATATAGAGTGTCTTCTTGATGAGGCGCTGCAAGATGTCCTCGTCGGCACCCCACGCCCAGAAGAGCGCCGCGAGCGTGACGTCGATCGCGATGAGCGTCGAGGAGAGGAAGCCGACCTCGCCCCCGACGAGACCGAAGCCGCTGTCGATATAGGTCGAAAAGACGCTCAAGAACTGATCGATGACGCCGGTGTCGTTCATCGTGCCTCATCCTCGCTGTCCAGGAGGCGAAGACCCCCTCCCCGCCGCGGCATCGGAGGACGGCTTGCGCCTGCAGGCAAAGCCCGCGTTGTGTTGAAGAATGCGCAAGCGCGGATGACCGGGGCGACGCGCCCGGCGCGACTGCAGGGCACGGTCACGCCGATCCCTTCCAGCCGCTGCATGTCAATTCCTGCCGCGGAAGCGCCGAAATCGTTCGCGGGCTTCGGCCTCGATAGCAGCACTGCGCGCGGCCTCGAGCGCCTGCGCCCGGCCCTGAGCGGCAATCGCCGCGGCAAGATCGCCAAGCTGCTGGGACTGAAGCGCGAGGAGCTGGTTTCCAGCCTGCGCGGCCTGCAGCGCGCCGCTCGCCGACTGGCTGGCGGTGACCAGCGCGGAAAGGGACGCGCGGGTTCCCCCGAGATTGCCGACGATCCCCGCCTGCACTTTCATCGCGTCCTCGAACGCGGCGACGCTATCCTTCCAGCGCGCCTCGGCGTTGGCGACCAGCGCGGCGTTCGGCGCGGCAAATGCCGAGTTCTTGTACCGGCCCTCGAAAGCTGTCTCGATATTCTTCACGTCATAAGCGATCCGCTCGGCCTCGCCGAGGAGCCCGCGCGTCCGGTCGACCTGCCCCTCAAGCTCCGCCAAGGTCGAGGTCGGGAGCGAAGCGAGATTCTTCGCCTCGTTAAGGAGCGAGACCGTCTGGTTCTGCAGCATGCGGATCTGGTTGTTGACCTGCTCGAGCGTGCGGGCGGCAGTCAGGATATTCTGCGCATAGTTGCGGGGATCGTGAACGATGCCGCCGATCTGCGCCGATGCCGGGTGCGGGAAGAGAGCGATCGCCGATCCTGCGACAAATGACGCGAACAAGGCACCTGAAATCTTTCTTTTCACGGACTTTCTCCTTCGATTGGCGTTTCGGTTCCAGCGGAAGAGAAGAGCTCGGCTGCCCAGTCGAGGCGGCGGTGGCGAAGCCAGGCCGCGGCAAAGTGCGCGCGGCCGTGGGCCTCGATCAGCTCGGTGATCTGAAGTTGATCGGCCTTGGACGAAGCGGCGGCAAAGGCGAGCGCGATATCGCCGAGACCCAATTCGAAAAGACGGTTGCCGCGGCGCGACTGGCAGTAATAGTCGCGCTTCGGTGTCGCCCGGCTCAATATCTCGATCTGGCGGTCGCTGAGACCAAAGCGCTCATAGATGCGTGCGATCTGCGGTTCGGCCGCGCGATCATTTGGCAGGAAAATCCGCGTCGGGCAGCTTTCGACAATCGCCGGCGCAATATGCGAGCCTTCGATATCGGCGAGACTCTGCGTGGCAAAGACCACGCTCGCATTTTTCTTTCGCAGGGTCTTCAGCCATGCGCGAAGCTGCGAGGTGAAGGCCGGGCTATCGAGGACGAGCCAGCCCTCGTCGATGATGATGAGCGTCGGGGAGCCGTCGAGACGCCCCTCGATCCGGTGAAAAAGATAGGAAAGCACGGCGGCTGCGGAGGATGTGCCGACAAGCCCCTCGGTCTCGAGCGCCTCGACCCGCGCGTCGCCGAGCCGTTCTTCCTCGGCATCGAGCAGTCGCCCCCAGGGACCGCCGACGAGATAGGGCGCGAGCGCCTGCTTGAGCATTTGCGACTGAAGGAGCACTGCAAGCCCCGTCAGCGTCCGCTCGGGCCTCGGCGCGGTGGCGAGCGAGCAAAGCGCCGACCAGAGATGCTCCTTTGCCGCAAGGTCGATGGAAACCCCCTCGCCCGCGAGTAGCGCGGCGAGCCATTCGGCTGCCCAGGCGCGCTCGGCCGCCTCGTCGATGCGCGCAAGCGGTTGCAGCGCAACGCTGCCTTCGGCGTTGAAGAGCGAGCCGCCGAGATCCTGCCAGTCACCGCCCATCGCCAGGGCGGCCGCGCGGATCGAGCCTCCGAAATCGAAGACAAAGATCTGGCTCGCGCGGTACCGGCGGAACTGCAGCGCCATGATGCCAAGCAGCACCGATTTTCCCGATCCGGTTGGACCAACGATGAGGCAATGGCCAACGTCGCCGACGTGCAGCGAGAAGCGGAACGGCGTCGAGCCTTCGGTCTTGCCGTATAGCAAGGGTGCATCCCCAAGATGCTCGTCGCGGTCGGCACCCGCCCAAACCGCTGAAAGCGGGATCAGATGAGCAAGGTTCAAGGTCGAGAGGGGAGGCTGGCGGACATTGGCATAAACATGTCCCGGCAGGCTCCCGAGCCAGGCCTCGAGCGCATTCACGCCTTCAATCGTGCAGGTGAAATCGCGGGCCTGGATGGTCTTCTCGGCAAGGCGCAGCTTCTCCGCCGCCCGTGCCGAATCCCGGTCCCATACCGTCACGCTCACCGAGACATAGGCGATGCCGGCGCTGTCGGCGCCGAGTTCCTGCAGCGCGAGGTCCGCATCGGCCGCCTTGTTTGCCGCATCGCTGTCGACGAGAACCGACGCCTCGTTGGTCATGACCTCCTTGAGGATCGCGGCAACGGACTTGCGTTTTGCGAACCACTGCCGGCGGATTTTAGTGAGCACCCGCGCCGCGTCGGTCTTGTCGAGCATGATCGCGCGGCTTGACCAGCGATAGGCAAAGGCGAGCCGGTTGAGCTCGTCGAGCAGGCCGGGAAAGGTTTCGCTCGGAAAGCCCGTGATCGTCAGCGTACGCAAATGATGCTCGCCAAGACGCGGTTCGAGCCCGCCGACGAGCGGCTCGTCTGCGAGAAGCGCATCAAGATAGGCGGGCGTCTCGGGGACGCGAACGCGCTGCACCTTCGTTGAGACCGTACTGTGGAGATAGCTCAGCGTTTCCCCGTCATCGAGCCAGCGCGCCTCGGGCATGAACCCTTCGACGAGATGCAGGAGCCGCTCGGTGCGATCGATGAAGCCGACGAGCCATTGCCAGGGGTCGACCCCCTTCTTCACGCCGCCTTCAAAAAGCCAGGCTTCGGCGCGCGCACGCTCCTCGGCGGGCGGCAGCCAGACGAGGGTCAGATAGTAGCTACTCTCGAAATGCGCGCCTTCCTCGCGAAACTGCTCGCGACGCTCGATATCGACGAGGCGCGAGACGGGATCGGGAAAGTCCGAGATCGGATAGCTTTGCGCGGCGAGCCGCCGGGCTTCCACGAAAACCGCCCAGCCCGATCCGAGGCGCCGCAGCGCGCTATTGAGGCGCGCGGTGACCGCGACCATTTCAGCAGGCGTGGCGCTGTCAAGGTCCGGGCCGCGAAAGCGCGCGGATCGCTGGAACGACCCGTCCTTGTTCAGCACCACGCCCTCCGCCACCAGGCAGGCCCAAGGGAGAAAGTCTGCAAGGCAGGCGGATTTCGATCGATATTCGGAGAAATTCATCATGGGCGCATCCATCCAGGATATTTGAGGTGACGCCGCGCGACGTCGACGAAGGCGGGATCGCGCCGGGCTGCCCACACGGCGAGCGCGTGGCCGATCGCCCAGAGCGCGATCCCGGCGACCCAGAGCCGAAGACCCAGTCCGATCGCGCCGGCGAGCGTGGCGTTGACGATCGCGAGGCTGCGCGGCGCACCGCCGAGCAGGATGGGCTCGGCGAGCGAGCGGCGCACCGGGGCGAAAAAGCCCGGGACATTCTCGTTGCGGTCCATCAAACGAGCGCCCCGCCGCCAAAGGAAAAGAAGGTGAGGAAGAAGCTCGAGGCGGCAAAGGCGATGGAGAGGCCGAAGACGATCTGGATCAGGCGCCTGAAGCCGCCCGAGGTGTCGCCAAAAGCGAGACTGAGCCCGGTGACGATGATGATGATCACCGCGATGATTTTTGCGACAGGCCCCTCGATGCTTTCGAGAATCGACTGGAGCGGCGCTTCCCAGGGCATCGACGAACCGCCGGCATAGGCAGGTGCCGCGTAGAAGAGCCAAGCAGCGAGGATGGATGTGCGATAAAGCGGGCCGCACGCCCAGCGCCCGACCCGGCGGCGCGTCACCGACTTTGTCATTGGAGAATTCCTTCGCAAGGGGTGGAGAGTGGGGTAAGGCGGTATTCACCCGTCAAAGGGTCGAACCCGTCGACGCGCGCGAGCTCGGAGAGGCGGCGTGAACAGCCGACGCGGACGAGCACGGCGACAAGATCGATGGTGTCGGCAAGCAGCGCGCGCGGAACGGCCACCACCGCCTCCTGGATGAGTTGCTCCATCCGGCGCAGCGCACCGAGCGCGCTTCCCGCGTGGATCGTGCCGACCCCGCCTGGATGTCCGGTGCCCCAGGCCTTCAAGAGATCGAGCGCCTCGGCGCCGCGCACCTCGCCGATCGGGATGCGGTCGGGGCGCAGGCGCAGCGACGAGCGCACAAGATCTCTGAGCGAGGCAACGCCGTCCTTCGTGCGCATGGCGACCAGATTGGGCGCCGCGCATTGGAGCTCGCGCATATCCTCGATCAGCACGATGCGATCGGCACTCTTCGCCATTTCGGCGAGCAGCGCGTTTGCGAGCGTTGTCTTGCCGGTCCCGGTTCCGCCGGCGACGAGGATATTTGCGCGCGCAGCGACCGCGCACCGGAGAAGTTCGGCGTCGCCCTCCGAGAGGATCCCCGCGCCGACATAGTCATCAAGGCAAAAGACCGCGACAGCGGGCTTGCGGATCGCGAAGACCGGTGCCGCCACAACCGGAGGGAGCAAACCTTCGAACCGCTCCCCGCCTTCGGGCAGCTCCGCGGACACGCGGGGCCGATCGCTGTGAACTTCCTCGCCCACATGATGAGCAACGAGGCGGACGATGCGCTCGCCGTCCGCGGCACCCATCCGACAGCCGCTATCGCTGATCCCTTCCCCTGCCCGGTCGACCCAGAGCCGCCCGTCGGGGTTGAGCATGATCTCGATCACCGCGGGGTCGGCGAGCCACTGGGTGATCGCCGCCCCGAGCGCGGTCCTGAGCATGCGCGCGCTGCGACTTTGCGCTTCCGATCTGCTCGCCTCACTGGCCATGGATCACCCCGTTCGCTTGCGCCGGGCGGAAGCGCCGGCTCAACGGGGCGAATCAAGAGACGCAGAAAAGCTCGCGCTTCAACAGGAAAAAGCGCGCGTCGTAGAATCGGCTAAAAAAAGAAAGTTTAGCGTAGGCAGCGAACGGGAAACGAACGGGAAACGCAATCGCGAATCGCGCGACTCAGCATCCCGATTCGCTGGTGCCGTGAAGGGACGAAAAGCGGTCCCGGTCGGGCTTGGGCTCAGGGGCGTTCACAGCTTCGACGCTGCATGGGACTTCGATGGACCAAGGCCCAAGCGGCTTCTCGACCGAAGGATGGGAGAAAGGTAAGGATGCCAATCGGAAACCCAAGTCTAAGATTAACCGATCAGGACCAGGCAGCGACCGGCCTAACCCCGCAACGCGAAGGGACGAAATGACATCCCCGACCGACCCGATTGACGACACCGCCAAACTCTGGACCAGGCTTACCGCGAAGCAGCGCGACTGTCTCGACCTCCTCCTCGAGCATAAGACCTCAAAGGAGATCGCACGGATTCTCGACATTTCGAAGGATACCGTCGATCAGAGACTGAAATCTGCCCGTGACGCACTGGGGACGCGCAACCGCGCCGAGACCGCGGTTCTCTATGGCCAGCTCAAAGGAATATACGATCAAATCGTATACGATGCAGCGGCGCTTCCCCTCCAGCCGCAATGGGTGCGATCCCGCTTTTCGGACGGGGACCCGCCCAACCTTGCCGAGCTTCAGGATGGCACCGCGCTTCCGGACATCGGGTCAAGGCCGGGTTCCCTGTTCAGGGATCTAGGGAGGCACGACCATGGCGTCGCGGCGCGTATCGGGATTTATCTCGGACTTCTTGCGATGACGATCCTGATCCTGCTCGGCGGCCTCGGGATTGCCCAGGGCCTCGAGCAATTGCTCTCCCCGTAGATCCCTTCGTCAACTTGCCCAATTGGCCGGAGCGCTGTGCTTCCGGCGAAGGAGAAGTCATGTCCGATACATTTGCTGCCATGGCCGCGCGGCTTCAGCGCGAGATCCCGAACGCGGAAAACCGCGTCGACGACAGCCTGATCGCGCTATCATCGCTTATGACCAGCGTCGTGACCGCGCGCCGGGCGACTGGCGTTCCCGCGAAGACCGGCCAGCGCACTATTCTGCGCCTTGCGAAGGCCCAGCTCTCGCTGGTCGAGGTTGGCGGTGAACTCCTGCGCGCGCATGGCGAGCTCGCCGAGATTGGCAAGGAAACAGCCGGTTATGATCTGCGCGAGTGCCCGCCGTCCGCGCTTGCCGAGATATCGTCCATCGCCAAGGCCGGTTGACCGGGGCGCGGCCCGCCCGGATAGTGGCGGACATGCGAATGGCCGTTTTCGCCACCTTGTTGCTAGCCGCCCTCGTCTACGCTGCGAGGAAAGGCGGCGGCCCCGAGCGGGTCATGGTCGGGATCGCGCTCATCATCCTTCTCTGGGACCGGCTGCTCGTCCTGCTGGGCGCGGTGACCTACCAGAGCGTCGACGTCGGCTATCTTGCTCAAGATCTGTTCGGCGCCGCGGCGACTCTCGTCCTGGCGCTCTTTGCAAACCGTTTCTGGCCGCTCCTCGCTGCGGTTCTCCACACGCTGCCGCTCCTCGCCCATTTCGCGCGCGCAGTCGATGTCGCGGTGAACCCCGTCGTCTATCTCACAATGCAGGTCACTGCTTCATGGTTGGTCCCGCCTCTGCTCCTCGCCGCAACATGGCGCCACCAGAAAAGACTGCGCCGGACCGGCAGTTATCCGTCCTGGCGGAGATGGTCGCGCTCATCGCCCCAGCGGACGCCGAACGGATCGCAGCAAGCCTTCTAGCCGAATTCCAGACCATCGGCCGGATCTGGTCGCGCACGCCCCAGGACATTGACCGGATTACAGGTGCAGGGTCCGAGGTAACAAAGCTCCTCCTTCGTTCGCGAAAGCTCGCGCTCGAGGCCCTCTCGTCGGGCCTGCAGGGGATAAAAATCGACCCCTGCTGCGCGGCCCTGCGCGACTATCTCATCCTCGGGATGGGATCGCTCGCCGACGAGCGGCTGCGCGTTCTCTTTCTGGATGCGGGGGGACATCTCATTGCCGATGAGCAATTGCAGCATGGAACGCTCACCCGTCTCGCGCTTTATCCACGCACGATCTTTCGCCGCGCGCTTGAGCTCAACGCCGGCGGCATCATCCTCGTTCACAACCACCCCACTCATTGATTTCGATCCCGCAGGATCACGCTCAATCCCGTTGAAATACTAGAGAAATCACCAATTTTTGGCATTGCGTAGTGGGGACGGTTTTGGCAAATTGGGGGCGGTTGAAGGGATAGAAAACGGCTTTCCGCTCCCAGCAAACGATCCCCGTTTCTCCTCGACCGATCCCAGTTGCGGACAAGGAGGAACGCATGCCAGCCCTGACCGACACCACGATCCGACATGCGCTGAAGCGCGTCGAGATCAGCCGCAAGCAAGAGAACCTTGCCGATGGCGAGGGGCGCGGCACCGGCCGACTCGTCCTCGTCATCAAGCCAATGCCGAAGCGCGTCACCGCCGACTGGATGGCGCAGCAATGGCGTGACGGCAAACGCACCAAGAAGAAGATCGGCGCCTACCCCTCGATGTCGCTCGCGCAGGCTCGCGAGATTTTCAAACGCGACTATGCTGACGTCATCCAGAAGGGCCGGAGCATCAAGATCGCATCCGACACCCGCCCGGGCACCGTCGCTGACCTCTTCGAGGGCTACGTCGCTTCACTCAAAGCCGCCGGCAAGCCGTCCTGGAAGGAGACGGAGAAGGGCCTGAACAAGATCGCCAACACCCTTGGGCGCAATCGCCTGGCGCGCGAGATCGAGGCCGAGGAAATCGTCGAGCTGATCCGACCGATCTATGAGCGCGGCGCCAAGTCGATGGCCGACCATGTGCGTTCCTACATGCACGCGGCTTTTGGCTGGGGCATGAAGTCCGACAACGACTATCGGCAGCAATCGTCTCGCCGCTTTCGCATCCCCTTCAATCCGGCGACTGGTATTCCGACCGAACCCAAAGTCAAAGGCACCCGCTGGCTCGACGAAGACGAGTTCGTGCAGCTCTATCGTTGGCTGGAATGCCCCGACACGCCGGTTCATCCGCCCTATACCCGCGCCGTCAGGATCATCATGCTGACCGGCCAGCGCGTCCAGGAGATCGCGAGCCTTCACATCGACCAGTGGGACGCCAAGGAAAAGATCATCGACTGGTCCAAGACCAAGAACAATCAGCCCCATGCCGTTCCGGTGCCTGAGCTGGCCGCAGAGCTACTCGCGTCCATCAACGTCAACGAATATGGCTGGTTCTTCCCGTCGGCCACAGACCCATCCAAGCCTGTCAGCCACGGCACGCTTTACTCGTTCATGTGGCGCCAGCGGGACCGCGGCGTGATCCCCTATGTGACGAACCGCGACCTGCGCCGGACCTTCAAGACGCTGACCGGCAAGGCGGGGATCTCGAAGGAAATCCGCGACCGCCTCCAGAACCATGCGTTGCAGGACGTCAGCTCCAAGCACTATGACCGCTGGCACTACATGGTGGAAAAGCGCGCGGGCATGGCGAAATGGGACAAGTTCGTCCGCGCCATGCTCGCCAAGAAGCGCCTGAAAGCGGCGGCATAAGCCTCCGGCGCACCATAAAAGGCGGAAGCGAAAAACGACTATGCGTATCGTAATGGGGCTGGCCGTGCTGGCCGCACTGACCACGGCGACGGCGGCCAAGGCCGATCCCTGCAAGGCCATTCCCGACCGCGGCCCGATGCCGTCCTATCTCCATCGGGGCGCGCACTTCTCCGGTCCCGTGGTCTATGTCGGTGACGGCGACTCCTTGTGCGTGGCCGTCGGTCAAGGGCCGGCCAACTGGGTGGAAATCCGGCTGGAGGATTTCTACGCTCCCGAACTTCACTCCCCCACCGGCCCCGCAGCCAAGGCCGCGCTGGAGAAGATCGCAATGGGTCGGAATGCGGAGTGCGTCGCCAACCGCCAGTCCTACGACCGCGTGGTGGCCACCTGCCGGATCGGCGGGCGCTCCATCGGGGACTTGCTGAAGGCCGCCGGGAACATCGAGGGCGGCAATGGATACGGCCAGGGCAAGCAATAGCCCGGCCCTCGACGGCGTTCAGATCCGGTCTGAAAACCGATCATACGCATCGATCCGCCGAACCGGGGGATCGACCTCATACCGATAGATTTCCGTTCTCAAGAACCGCAGCTCTGCCTCGCGCTGAGCTTCGGGAACGTCGATATACCATGCGCGCGGCTGCGGGCCGGGGTCGCCGTTCCAACGGTATCCCCGCGCTTTGAGGACATCCTTGAGGTCGAAGGGCGAGTTCTCCGCCCAGATGCGCCAAGAAACGGCACGAGCGCCGTCCAGGAGTCGGCTGAGACCCGTAACGCCAGATCGGGGCAGCCGCATTGCCAGCAACTCGACCGTAGCAAGACAGTCGTGCATCGCGCGGTGACGGTCATAGAAGAAGCCTGCGGCCTGAGCGAGATAGGCGAGTTTCGAGCCCTCGAACCCCTCCGCAGCCCAATCGATCTGGCTGAACGAGCAAGCCCACGGCTTCGTCGAGAACACGTCGCTGAATCGTTCAAGAAAGCGGCGGTCGAACGCCGCGTTGTGCGCGATGACGAGCGAAGCCGGCGCCGCGAATGTGGCTACCGCTGCGGGATCAATAATCTGGCCGGCCACCATCTCGTTGGTGATGCCCGTGATCGCGGTGATTTCCGGTGCGATAGGCTCGCTCGGCTGACGCAGCCCTTGGAAGCTGTCGCCCACGCTGAAAACGGTGCCATCCAAGCCGTAGTTGAATGGCGTCATGGCGAGTTCGATGATCTCGTCGCGCTGAGGGTCGAGCCCCGTGGTCTCCACATCGACCACCAGGCCAAGGCGCAGCGGGGTGCCGGGAGGCGGAACGGTGCGAGGGTGTGGCTTGAGACGCCGGATCACCCGGTAATCCCCCGTGGCCTCCAGTGTCTGCGCCAGGGTCTCCAGATGGTCAGAAGATGTCATTGTCCGGCGCTTCGTTTACCGCCATCGGCTCCCCTCCAACCGGCGCAGCAGCGGCGTCGGCCGGACGGGGCGCGAGGCGAATGTCAGCGGCTCGACCTTCTTCGTGGAACCACAGATCGACGACGGCGGTATCGTCGCTCCGCGGCCGCGGGAATGCCTCCCTGACCTTGAAGGTCGTCGGCAGATTGACCGACGTTCCAAACACCAGCGCGTGCTGCCGAGGCAATGACGGCAACCGCTTCAGGACCGACTCTGAGATGAACGGCGTCATCTGGCGAATCTGGGAGAGATCGTCGGGATTCTGGATTCGGTGAACCAGGAAGTTGGAGCACTGGCTGAGAACCGTCTTGGACAGCTCGCTCGGGCGCTGAGACGCCAGCAGCACGAACATGCCGTATTTGCGTCCTTCCTTGGCGATGCGCTCGAAAATCTTGGTGGCGTCGATGGAAAAGCGGGACGGCGTAGAGGCGACATATCTATGAGCCTCTTCGAGCAGTAGGTGTATCGGAAAGCGGTTTCTCGGTTCCGCATGGCGAAGAAACCGAAAAAGCATGCGTGCGATGACCGCACTGACCAGCTCAACGATTTCATCTTCGACGGAATTGAGATCAATAATAATAACCTGGTTGCGTTTGGTGAACGATTCTCCGGCCGCCCTTTGCAGACCGACGATGTTGGTCAAAAACTCCAGATCGCTTACGGCCGCGTCAACGTCAGTTCCTTCGTGACGCAGAAAGGCATATTCTGTTCTCTCCTGGAGGGATCTGAGCCGCGTGACCATGGACGAGCAGTAGTCTCGGATTTGGCGATTGCCGTGAGCCTCCTCGTAGAGGATCGCGAAATCGAGACACTCGTGCAGCTCATCAAAAGAGAATGGTGTCCGATTATAGGCTGGTAAGGGCGCGTCCTCCCGGAGCTTTTTTCTCACTTCGTCCAGAAACGCCGATTGGTTGTTCCCCGAAAAGTTTCCATACTGAAAATTGGGATTAAAGCGGTTCAGAAGCGCCATATTCAGGTCGTTTGTCGGATACTTCTGGAGAAGGGAGACGACGCGCTGAAATTTCGATACGGGGGAGTCGCCATCTGCCCCTCGAAAACACTCTATGATGCAGGTGGCGACAAAGTGCTCGCGCAGCGCCAGAGCTTCTGGCGTATTGGCATGAAAGAGACTTGTCAGTCCTAACGCCGTCCGAAGGACCGGCAGTTGTGTTCGCTCGCTTGCCTGCAAGAGCAGTTCCCATTCTGCCATCTCCAGGAACCAATGCGGCATACGGAAGCCAGCCGCCGTGCCGTCGAGGACGACGCGCTCGACCCCGATGGCTCCCTCCTTCGCGGAAGCGGCCAGAGCGGCGTGATACTCGCCATTGACGTCGAAGACGACGAAGGTCGCGCCACGGGCGTGATGCTCCTCCGGCTTGCTGAAAAGGGACTGCAAGACCGAGGCGACCGTGCAGGACTTGCCGCTGCCGGTATTGCCCAGGACGGCGACATGACCGCCGAAGAACTCGTTCAGCCGGACCTTGATGTCGTAGTTCTCGAACACCACCGACTTGCCGATGGGCAGAACCCGATAGCGCGTGGCCCCTTCGGGTTCGCAGGCGCCACCATCCGGGCCGACTGACGGCTCGACGGCCGCCTCGGTCTCGAAGATGCGATCGAGTTCGCCGTCCAGTGCATAGAGTGCGTCCGCATACAGAGACGGGAAAACGGACACACCGAAACGGAACGCGCCGCCACGCATCGGCAACATGCCGACCGGCACCACGTCCAGATATTTTGAGGAGCCAGCCCGATCGAAGTCGCCTCGCTCGGATGGAGTGCTCGCGTCGCGCTCACGCAGGCCGACAACCTCGACCACGACATATTCCGACTGCGACGGGATCATCAGGAACGATCCCAGCCGCGCCACATAATGCACGCCGTCGAAGCCAACGACCGTGAAGTTGTCGGTGCCGACGTGCATCTCCACGACAAAGCGGTCGGCCGCGACCGAGACCACCTTGCCGATCGCGCGTTTGCGATCGTCGTGGCTCATGCCTCGCCATCCTTCGTCTCGTCGTCCCTTTTCGGTGCCAGTTCGGACAACACCTTGCGAACGGCGTCATCGATCCTGTCGCTGGGACGCTGCGGCATGAAATGCTCGACGATCATGTCGAAGTAGTGCGCCCTCGTTCCCTCCGCAGGACCGACGCCTCCAATGATCCAAATGCGCGGGTCGCGCAGCGCCCGCAGCTTGGCGATCTCACCGGCCGTATCCGGCGCCGCGAAGATCACCAGACGGAACGTCGGGATCGTCAGCGCCTGGTAGATGATATTGTTCAGGTGCTCATCGCCGAAGGCGTAGCCCGCCGTGATGAGAACGCTCTGCTCGCGCACGATCCGGGACTGAAATTCCCGGAACAGGTCCGCGTAGGGCGAGCCGAGCGAAGAGTTCTGCTTCGCCGGCGTCGGATAGATCAGCATCTGGTTCGTGGATTCCGGCGGCCAGACCTCCTTGATCGGGAACAGGCCATGATCGTCCTCGGTCCAAGTGACCGAGCCATGCAATTTGCAGAGATAGACGAAGGCGTCGACGGCGGTCCACTTGCGGCTGGCGACGTCGAGCTGCTCGGCCAGGGCATAGCGGAAGATCGCCGGGTTGAAGCGACGTTCCACGACGCCGGAAAAGCCGTTGGCATAGGGAATGCCCAGCCGATCCATCGCCAATTCGCTGAAATGATCGTAGTTGGTCGTGAACACCCACGGTCGGGGCAAGGACCGATCTCGCAGGACCAGCTTCTTGTAGAACCGCTCGTAGAGGTCGCGCACGGTGGTGTCGCCGTCCGTGGCGAAGGCCCCTTGCGTGACACGGGTCCATAGGAAGTCCTGGACCTTCTTGATGATGCCGTCGAGAACAGCGCGGTAGGGGTGAAGGTCGGGATTCTCGCTCTGGCGCAGCACGAACCGCTGCGCGAACAGCACCTCCATCAAGCGTTCCAGGTTCCGGCTGTAGTCCTTCGCCAGGTCGATCCCGAGCGCATCGAGATAGTCGAGTTCGCCCTTGGTCAGCCGCCACGGCGCCGGGGCAGCGCCGACGACTGGCGGATCACCGTAGAATCCCGCCGCCCGCGCCGCGAGGGTTTCTTCGCAGAACTCCTTGGCCAGGGGCGCCATGGTCGCAATGCCGAGTTCCTTTTCGTCCCTCATCAGGGAGGAACATCCAGCGCCGAGCAAAAACGCGATATTCTTGGCGTTCATGGCCTCGGAAATCGCCTGGCGGGCGCTCTCGATCCCCTTGTTCCAGTCGAGTTCCGATGGATCAGCATCGCCGTTCCGCAGAAACTGGAATTTTCGCTTGTCTCCGACTTCGCTCATATACCCCCAATCCCCCCAGTTTCTTATTTGGCCGCGTTGTTCGCGCGCGCGGCTATATCGGCGCACCGCGCCATGAGCGCCTCGAACGGCTCCGCGTCATCGAAGAGCAGCCCATCCTCGACCATGCGGGCATAGTCGTCCTCCAACGCCTTCGCGCCATCGCCGGCCGGCACGAGCTGCAAGCCGCCGTTGACGACCGTTGCGTAGTCGATCGGCGTGCGGTCGGCGGCCTTCTCCGCGAAGAACATCGACTTGTGGCGGGCGACAGCGTTGGCCAGTTCGCGATCGGCGAAAGCGGCCTCCGCGAAGCCGGCTTCATCCAGCCGGACGACATCGTGCCAGTGTCGTGCGAAGCGGTCGCCGCGCAGCCGTTCCTGGAGGCAGAAGACATGGATGGCGGTCGCCTTCTCCCAGAAGGTGCGCTCCGCGTGCATGACGCGCGGTCGCGCCGTCGGGAATATCAGCCCGCCGATCAGGCCGGCCGCATCGCAGACAACGTCGCGCAGGCTCGCCGGTTCGCCCGTCGAGCGGGCGCCGAACTCCAGCATGACGCTGGGCGCGACATAGCCGGAGCCGGCCGCGGTCGCCTCATAGTCGATAAAGAGCTTGTCATCCTCGACGCGAATGGCCGCCGCCAGACCTTCGGCGGCCAGCGCGGTCGCGATCACCGGCTGCACGGCCTCAGCGACCCAGACCGGCAATCGCCGGCGGACCTCGCTGGACCAGCGCTTTTCCTCGCTCCGGGTTTTCGGCAGGCCCTCGCCATTGTCCCCGACCAGATCGGGCGCGATCGCCCGAATGTCGTAGGTCAGATCCACATCCTCCGAAAATCGGCGGATGACCTGATAGGCTTTCGACAGCGACGTGCCGCCCTTGAACACCAGATGTTCACCGAGCGGCGCGGCGTAGAGGGTCGCCAGCGCCCACACCACCCACACGTCCTTCTCGAGAAGATGGGTCGGACGGCCCGAGCGGTCGGCGGCGACGCCCAACGCATCGCGCCGATCCTCGGCCGAAAGCTGGAGGAAGACGTCAGCCATACGCCACCCTTCCCACGCTCTGCGCGAGCCACGTCGGAAGCTGCGGCGCGGCGGCGACCAGTTCGCCGAACACGCCGGGCGGCATCTTCCGCTTCAATGTCGTGAGCGCGGCCTCCGCCCTTTCGGGGCCGAGCCAGGCCAGCGCCCGCACGGCCTCCCCCGCCGGGCGGTTGGCCAGGGCCAGTTGCCAGCGCGGCGCGTGCCGCAATTCCACGACCTGCTTGCCAAGGTGCATCTTTCGGCTGCGCCCCGAGGTCAGATAGACCGAGCGGACAGGCACCTGCGTCGTCAAGCCAAGGGCGTTCGCCGCGGCGGCGCCGTTCGAGACGATGATCTCCCCCTTTTGGGTCGCAAGGGCCTCGACAGCCTGCTCGACCGAAGGTGCGCGCGTGCCGAACCGGCTGGCGATGGGACGCAGATAGACGCCACGACCGGCGCGGATGAGCTGCCCACGCTCCGACAGGCGCGACAATGCCTGATCCACGGCCGCCCGGTTTCCGAGGTGGAGCAGGCCCTTGGCGGACACGGGGACGCCTTCGGGCAGTCCCGTCGCATGGGCCAGAATCTGTTCGGTCAGCCGTGTCATCGTCTTTCTCCTGTCGGAAATATACGCGAGTTTCTGACAGTTTTCAAGGAAGCCCGGATAGGGGAAAGCCTTCCCCTGCGGCCGAGCCAGGGTCTCGGCCGACCCCTTCTGCGGGGAGAACCCCGCAACGCCCCCTGGAGAGTGAGAGTGCGGACGGGGTTTCCGTGACGGGTTGAGGGCTGGAGAAGAGGTCTCCGGCGCCCGTCGCGGAGAACCGCGATGTTCAGGAACGACCGCAACGGGCGTGCCGGCTCCGGCCGGACGAACCTTTACGACGACATCACCAGCAAGATCATCGCCGAGCTGGAGGCGGGCCGCTTCCCCTGGGTCCAGCCCTGGGGATCGGCCTCGGTCAAGGCGCCCCTCGCCATGCCGAGAAACGCCGCGACCGGCCGGCACTATTCGGGGATCAACGTGCTGATCCTCTGGGGCGCGGTGATCCAGCACGGCTTTCCCGGCCAGAGCTGGCTCACCTTCCGCCAGGCCCTGTCGCTTGGCGGCAATGTCCGCCGCGGCGAGCACGGCGCCACCGTCGTCTATGCCGATCGTTTCACGCCGGAGGACGAGAAGCGCCGCGCCCGCGAGACTGGCGAGGAAGCCGCCGCGATCCCGTTCCTCAAGCGCTTCACGGTGTTCAACGCGGCGCAATGCGACGGGCTGCCAGAAGATGTCGCCATTGTGGCTCCACCGCCTCCGCCCGGCCTCATCGAACCGCGGGTGGAGACCCTGATCCGGGCGACCGGCATCGACTTCCGCATCGGCGGCGACCGCGCCTTCTATATGCCGGCGCACGACTTTGTGCAGGTGCCGCCGCCCCAAGCGTATTTCGAGCCGATCAACTGGCACCGCACGGCCCTGCACGAGTTGGGGCACGCGACCGGCCATGCCTCCCGGCTCGGCCGTGACCTCACCGGCGGCTTCGGCTCGAAGAAATACGCCTTCGAGGAGCTGATTGCCTTATCTGGACAGTCTGCGCCGTCCGCAACATTGCAGTAAGGTCGGCGATGGACGCCCACGGTAGGCAGTAATCAGGCTGGCCGTAGCGCTGACCCAAGAGCTGGCGGAGGCCAGCCTGATTGCTGCCGGGCCATAGCGCGCATCGGTGTGAAGGTCAGCTTCCGGGTGGGGGGTCCGGGGGGAGGGCTTCGCGCCGGTGTCGATCATTACTGTTTGCGAGCGTCGCGAGGCCAGGGGCCTCGATGCGCATGTGCCGCTGATCCAGCGCGACGACGCGCTCTACGATCCCGATCTGGATCGCTTCTTTCTCGACCTGCCGCTGTCGGGCGTCCGCTCGCGGCACTCGCTTCGCGCCTACGCCTATGATGTCGTAGTCTGGCTTCGTTTTCTCGATGCCTGCGGCAAGACCGTGTGGGCTGCGACCCGCGACGATGTCGACGCCTATCATCGTGAGCGACGCCGCGACGATGCCGATCACCGGATAACGGCGGCAAGCTGGAACCGCGCCGTCGCCAGCCTCGATCGCCTTTACCGTTGGGGCGAGCAGCAAGGGTTGATCGCCGACGCGCCGTTCAGCCGCCGCGCCGTGTGGCGACCGGCGCAAGGTGGCCGTCGCGGCATGATCGCGGCGCGCAACGATGCCTATGAACGTGTCGCCAGGCGATCGGATGTCCGGTTCGTCACGATGGACGACTACCGCATTTTCCGCGAGGTCGGCCTGCGCGGGCTCACCCCTGACGGCACGGAGCGCCCCGGCGCTCGCGACCGTAATGGGCTGCGCAACGCGCTGTTCGCGGATCTTCTCGTCACCACCGGCCTGCGCCTCGAAGAGGCGTCGGGCTTGCTCACCGTCGAGCTCGCGGCGATCGACCGCGCGGACGGTGATGCCCAACAACTTTGGCTGCCTCTCCCGCCGCCGCTCACCAAGGGCGACCGGGGACGCAGCGTTCTGGTCCCACGCCGGCTGCTTCGTCAGATCGCCGCCTATGTCGCCGTCGAGCGCGCAGCGGGCGTGGCCAAGTTCGCCGCGCGCGATGGCGCGGCCAGTTTCGAGCGACCGATCCCTGTCACCCGCGCCGGTCTCGACCGCATGCGCGATGTCTGCACTCCGGAGGAACGATGCCGCCTTATCCTGTACGACGAGGATGGACCGCCCCGCGAGCCGGCGGCGCTGTGGCTGACCGAGGTCGGGCAGCCTGTCCGCCCCAACTCGTGGGAGGTGATCTTCACCCGCGCCTGCAAGCGGTGCGAGGAGAACGGCTTCCCGCTGTCGATCAGCCCGCACCAGCTTCGCCACACATTCGCGGTCCATATGCTCGCCTTGCTGATCCAGCAGCGGCTGCGCGAAGCCGCATTGCCGGCGGGGCCGGTGGAGAGCTACCGGCTGATCCTTGGCGACCCGCTGCAACAGGTGCAACGCCTGCTCGGCCATGCGAGCCTCACCACCACCTATATCTATCTCGATCATATCGCGACCCGCGCCGATACGGTGGATGCGGCGGTCGAGGAGCTGCTCGCGCTGTTGCCGGGACCGCAGGGCATATGAGCGGGCGTCCCCGCAAGGGCAGGCCCGTTGCCTTCTCGCCTATCACGCCGGAGCCCGTGCAGCCCGATCCCGTGCTCGGCCTCAAGTTCACCATCGAGGCGCGGCATGGCGGAACGGTCCTGATCGATATGACCGGGCTTGATCCTCGCCCGCTCGCTATCGCCTTCGCCGGCGCACTGCGTCGATCAGCAGCGCTCGGCGGCCCCATCGGTGTGGCCAGCGTCATCAAGCAGTATGTGCAGGTCTATCGTCACTTCTTCGCCTGGCTTGGCGATGGTGCACCGGAGGTAACCGGCGTCAGCGACCTGCGCGCAGTCCATATCGATGGGTTCGCCTCCGCGCTCGAACAGCGCGGGATGGGCGCGATCCATCGGCACATATCGGTCGGCAAGATCGTCAACACATTGCGCGCGATCGATGCAGACCGGCCCGATCGGATCGCGCCCGACCTGCATGAGCGGCTGCGCTACACGCTGGCCACATCGGCGGGCCGCTCGACCCCGCGCGATGCTTATAGCCCCTTCGTCGCCCGCGCGTTGCGCGACGCCGCGAGGACCGATGTCGAAGCGATGTTCCGCCGTCTCGGCGCCGACGACCGCACCGATGAAGGCGACCCGGTCATCGCCAGGGCGCGCGCCGATGTCGAAGCGATCATCGCGCGGCAGGGCTTCATCGTTGCAGACCATCCGGCGCTGAAGAGCCTCTATTTCATGCGCTTGCGGCGCGGCCTGCCGATCAGCACACTGGTCGATGACCTGCATGGCCGGCACCATCTGCTCGCGAGCGACCTGCCGGCACTGCTCGTGCTGCTCACGCTCGATACCGGCCTCGAGCCCGAGTGCTTGAAGGCCCTGACCATAGATTGTCTCGCCAACCCGCATGCCGGCACGGTGGAGCTGCGCTATCTGAAGCGCCGCGCCCGCGGCGCCGAGCACAAGGGCATGCGGGTCCGCGATGGCGGTAGCGGCACGCCCGGCGGTCTTATCCGCCGCCTGATCGAGGTCACGGCGACTACCCGCAAGCATCTGAACGATGATCGTCTTTGGGTTTATCACAACGCTGGCGGCCTGCGGGCAGGTATCCGCCACCCGACGGAACGGATCGATGCCTGGGTAGCTCGGCACGATGTTGTCGATGACGACGGCAAGCCCCTCCACCTGCTGCTTTCGCGGCTCCGCAAGACCCACAAGGCGCTGTGGTACACCAAGACCGAGGGGCATATGACGCGCTTCGCGGTCGGCCACTCGCGCGAGGTGGCGGCGCGCCACTATGCCGATCTGCCGTCGCTCCGGCCCCTGCACGAGACGGCCGTCGCCGATGCGTTTCGCGCGGCGGTCGCCGCCGCGATGCCGACCGTGCTTCCGCCCACCGCCGAGCAGGCGCTGCGCGAAGCACCCGAACAGGCCGCGCCGCTGATGCCGCCCGATACCGTGAGTCCGTTGCTCGACGGCGAACAGGATGTCTGGCTCGCCGCCTGCGCTGGCTTCCACAACAGTCCCTTCGCCGAGGCCGGATCACCCTGCGCGCAGCCCTTCTGGGGCTGCCTTGATTGTCCCAACGCCGTCATAACCGTGCGCAAGCTCCCCGCGATCCTCGCCTTCCTCGCATTCGTCGAAGAGCAGCGGCTGAGCCTGCCCGCGACCGATTGGGCAGCCAAGTTCGGCCGCGTCCATGCTCGCATCACAGCCCAGATCGTGCCGGCCTTCACCGATGCCGTCATCGCCGATGCGCGCCGGCAGATGGAGAGCGAGCGGCTTTATCTGCCGCCGGAGGTCCGCGCATGACCATGCCCGCCCATGCCCAGGCGCCCGCCTTCGACGATCGCCCCGTGCTGGCGAGCGCGCCGCTCAAGGAAGGCCATATCCGTGAGGAGCTATCGCGCGTTGGCGACCCAAGCTGGGATCTTGGTCCCGCCGTCTTCCGCGAGAACGCCCGGCGCTGCCACGTCACCGTGCATTTCGACGTGCTTGAACATGCCGATGTCCAGGCAGCGATGCGTGCCTATCTCTACGCGCGCCTCAACGTCGATCTTCCCGGCTATCGAACGAAGTTACCACCCGCCTGTATCCGCCAGGTATTCAACCGTGCTCGCCGGTTCTTCGCCTTCGCCCGTGAGCGGCTCGGACGGCTCGACGTTTCCTGTATCGATCAGCCATTGGTCGATGCCTATGCCCGTCATCTTCGTGACGATCCTGCCCGACGACCCGTCATCGTCGGTCACCTCCTCGAAGTGGTCTCCGATCTCTATTACTATCGTGACCACCTCGCTGGCGCAGGCCTTGCATTCGAGCCCTGGGCCGGACAGGCGCCCGCCCGCGTTGCGGGCTACCGCCATGTCCGGGAGAACCGCACGCCGCGCTTCCCGGAAGAGGTCATCGCCGCGCTGCTCGCCTGGTCGTTGCGCTACGTCACCATGTTCGCTGACGATATTCTCGCCGCCCGCCGCGAGCTTGATCGGCTCGAAGCGCGCCGGGACCGCCTTGTCACCGCCGACGCCGGCCTTTCGGACGCTGATCGCCGGCAACGTCGCCGCACCCGCCTGAAGGCCTATTTCGATCGCCGACGCCGCGAGGGGCGCGGCGCACCGATCTGGGCCACCGCTCATAACGGCAAGCTGCGCGTCGATCCGGGCACCGGCACCGTGACCCCACCGATCAACGCCCATCTCCTGCATCTCCATGCCGGGATCGACGCGCAGGCCGAGCCCGGAGCGCATCTCATGCTGACCGGCGGCGAAGCGAGGTTGATCGATGCAGTGGCGGCCGAGCTGGGGGTGGAGGTCGGCGGCATGGACACGCCGATCTCGATCGATCCCGATAGCGGTCGGCCATGGCGCGAGCGCTTCGACGCGAAGACTCTCGCACACGAGGAACGGATGCTCCAGGCCGCCGCCTATATCGTGTGCGCCTATCTGACCGGCATGCGCGACTGCGAGGTGCAGGCGATGCGGCGCGGATGTCTCTCGATCGCGCGCAGCGAGGACGGCCTGATCGAACGGCATCGCATCCGATCGACCATCTACAAGCGCCGCGCCGCCGCGGGCGAGGCGGCGAGCTGGGTGACGATCGAACCGGTCGCAGACGCGATCGCGGTGCTCGAACGTCTGTCGGCAGGAGCGGCGCGCGCCAGCGGCAGCGATACGCTCTGGCCGGTGCTTCGTCCCCGCGCTGTCAGCAAGACGCATCTGTCGAGTGAGGTGGTGCGCCAGCTCAACACCTTCCGCGATCACCTCAACACCGCCTTCGGCAGCTCCGATGAGCCGGTCATCCCGCCCGGTCCCGATGGCAACCCATGGCGCATCACGACGAGGCAGTTCCGGCGCACCATCGCGTGGCACATCGCCAACCGTCCGTTCGGCACCATCGCCGGCATGATCCAGTACAAGCACGCCTCGGTCGCCGCGTTCGAAGGCTATGCCGGGACCAGCGCATCGGGGTTTCGCGCCGAGGTCGAGGCGCAGCGTCGGCTCGGTCAGATTGACGATCTGCTGGACTATTTCGACCGGCGGCAGGGCGGCGCATCGCTCGGCGGTCCGGCGGGTCCGCGCATCGCGCGGACGCTCGACGATGCCGCCGTCACGCTCGGGCCATTGCCCGCCATGATCGCCGATCGCGCCCGCCTGCGCGTCATGCTCGCCAGCGTCGCGCGCACCTTCCATGTCGGCCCGCTCGCGGATTGCTTCTTCGATCCCGCGACCGCGCTCTGCCTCAAGCGCGTGACGACCCCCGATCCCGCGCAGCCGCTTACCGCCCTGTGCGAACCGACCCGCTGTCCCAACGCCTGCATCACCGCCCGCCACAGACCGGCCTGGGAACGTGCGGCGGCCGATGCCCGGGCGCACTTACGCGAACGGCGCATCTCCGACCTCCAGCGTCAGGCGCTCCAGCGCGAGCTTGATCGCCTGACCGCGGTGATTGCCGGGATCGACCCTCCCGCGCCGTAGACCACCCCGGCTGTTGGCGGAGTCCTGCGCCGGTCGGCGCGCCCGCGCAACGGCTTCGCCGTCCTTCGCTTCGCTGCGGCCCTGACGGGTGCGCGAGCCCCCCTGTGCCCGGCGCGAACGGGCCTCCGCCGCCGGGGATGGTCCCCGGCGCGAGAACGGAGAACATATCATGTCAGCCTCACCACGCTCAGACGTCTACGCTCGCGTCACGCAAGCGATCGTCGACGCCATCGAAGCCGGCACCGGCACCTGGCGCATGCCGTGGCATCATTTTGGCGCCGACGTCACCCGCCCGACCAACGTCGCCAGCGGCAAGCCCTATCGCGGCATAAATACGATCTCGCTCTGGGCGGCCGCCTATGGCAGCGGCTACGCGAGCGGGGTCTGGGGCACCTATCGCCAGTGGCAGGCGCTCGGCGCGCAGGTCCGCAAGGGCGAGCACGCCAGCCTCGGCGTCCTCTGGAAGGAGTTTCGCGCGAAGGGTGACGACGCCGGCGGCGATGACGACCATCGACGGCTTTTCGCCAAGGCGTTCAGCCTGTTCAACGCCGATCAGGTCGATGGCTACGCGCCCGAACCGGCGCCGGACCTGCCTGAGAGCGAACGCCTCGCCGCCGCCGAAGCCTTCATCGCCGCGCTCGGCATCGATACTGTCTACGGCTCGGCCAGCGCCTATTATCATATCGCCGAAGACCGCATTCACATGCCGGATTTCAGCGCCTTCCACGATGCCCACGGCTTCTACGCCACCCATATTCACGAGGCAGCTCATGCCAGTGGCGCAGCCCATCGGCTTGACCGGGATTTCAGCGCCAAGTGGACCAGGCACGCGCTCGCCATGGAGGAAGCG
Organism: Sphingopyxis sp. 113P3; assembly: GCF_001278035.1. NCBI lineage: Bacteria > Pseudomonadati > Pseudomonadota > Alphaproteobacteria > Sphingomonadales > Sphingopyxidaceae > Sphingopyxis > Sphingopyxis sp. 113P3. Next base: position 1,139,813 of record NZ_CP009452.1, on the reverse strand, counting down.
ACCGCCGAACTGACCGCATCGTTCCTGCTCGCCGATCTTGGGATCGCGCACGAACCGCGACCCGATCACGCGGCCTATATCGCCTCTTGGCTGCAACTGCTCAAGGACGAGCCGCGGGCGATCTTCACCGCGGCGAGCAAGGCGCAGGCAGCGGCCGACTGGATGCACGCCCGTCAGCCATGATCCAGCAGCGACCAAAGCCGAGCGGTCGATCCCTCGCGGGCTCGGCCGCTTCGTCGCGCACGGCGATGCGCGGGCTTCGCCCGCTCACCAGCGGACGCCGCTGGCGCGGCGGCGCTTATTTTTCGTGCCTCCCTCGATGCGGGTCTGGTCGGCGCTCCCTGCTAGGCCCGCCACGGCGCGCCGCAAGCCCGGCTTCGCCGAGCTGCTCCATTTCATTTCGCCCCTCCGGGTGCGGCCCCCCGCTTGCGCGGGCCTCTCCGGTCGTTCTCGCCGCCCACCCCCGCCTCGGGGGAGCCATGGGGTTTTTGGGCAGTGCTGGAGGCACCGATGGTTTTCACCTTCCAACCGCCATTTTTCGCTGGACTGTCAGGATATGTCGCCGAGATCAACGCTGCTTTCTGCTGCGCTTCGCTCGGCATCACGCCCACAGTCCGCCATGCCGACTACATCGGCTCCTGGCTGGAGGTGCTGCGCGAGGACAATCGCGCCATCGTGCGCGCCGCGTCCCAGGCCAGCAAGGCGGCCGACTGGCTGCTTGGCTTCCTGCCGGACGCCGACATCGGCATGGCCGACGACGAACGGGAGGCGGCGTGATGAACGCCCCCGTCTTCCCCGCACTGGCGCCATCCCCCGAACAGCAGGCGTCCATCCGCCTGCGTGTTCTCAGCCTGGGCGCCGGCGTCCAGTCCACCACGCTCGCCCTGATGGCCGCGCATGGCGAAATCGGCCCCATGCCGGATTGCGCGATCTTCGCCGATACCGGCTGGGAGCCGAGGGCCGTCTATGAGCATCTCGCCTGGCTGCGATCGCCCAACGTCCTGCCCTTCCCCGTCCATATCGTCTCGGCCGGAGACCTGCGCGCCGACCTTCTTGCCGGCGCGCGCGGCGAGCGATGGGCCTCGATCCCGGCCTTCACCCGCACCGTGACGCCGGCAGGCGCGGAGCTGCCCGTCTATGACGAGAACGAGAACGGTGATCTCGTCACCATCGGCTCCCGCATCGTGCCGACCGAACGGGTCGGAGTCGGCATGATCCGCCGCCAATGCACCGGCGACTACAAGATCGCGCCAATCCGCCGGAAGGTCCGCGAGCTGCTCGGCATCGCCGGTCGGCGCTCGCCAAAGGCGCCCATCGCCGAACAGTGGATCGGGATCTCGCTCGACGAGGTGCTACGCATGAAGCCTTCGTTCGAGCCGTGGCAGATCAACCGCTGGCCGCTCATCGAGCAAGGCATGACCCGTCTGGATTGCCTGCGCTGGCTGGATCGGCACGACTACCCCCTGCCACCCAAGAGCGCCTGCATCGGTTGCCCGTTCCATTCCGACGATCATTGGCGGCGGATGCGCGACCACGATCCCGAGGCTTGGGCCGACGCCGTATCGGTCGACGCCGCCATTCGCACCGGATTCCGGGGGATTCGTGGTGACGTCTATCTCCACCGTTCCGCGGTGCCGCTCGACCAGGTCGACCTGTCGACCGATGCCGATCGCGGCCAGCTCGATCTCTGGCCCAACGAGTGCGAGGGCCTGTGCGGCGTGTGATGATCCTTAAAACCGGAAAGGCGGAGAGGCGGGCTTCCGGCTTCACGCTTTTCCGCCCGCCCGGCGCGGCCCTCCTGAGAGTGAGAGGGCTGCGCTTCGCTTCGTGACGGGTCGGAGGTCGAGAGAGAGGCTCTCGGCCGCCCGTCGCGGAGTAACGATCATGGCCACTGCCATTCAGAAGATCACCCTGTCGTCGGCGCGCGACATCCCCTTCAACAAGCTGGTGCTGAGCCAGTCCAACGTCCGGCGCGTCAAGGCCGGCGTCTCGATCGAGGAGCTGGCCCAGTCCATCGCCCGGCGCGGCCTGATCCAGAGCCTGCATGTCCGTCCCGTCCTCGACGCCGATGGCGCCGAGACTGGGATCTTCGAGGTGCCCGCCGGCGGTCGCCGCTTTCGCGCGCTCGAATTGCTGGTGAAGCAGAAGCGTCTGGCCAAGACCGCGCCCGTGCCCTGCGTCGTCGGCGACGCCAACAGCGGCATCCTGGTCGATGAGGTCTCGCTGGTCGAGAACATCGAACGCGCGCCGCTGCATCCGCTCGATCAGTTCCGCGCCTTCCAGGCCATGCGCGAGAAGGGCATGACCGAGGAAGCCATCGCCGCCGCCTTCTTCGTCGGCGTCAATATCGTGAAGCAGCGCCTGCGCCTCGCTTCCGTCTCGCCGGTATTGCTCGAGATCTACGCCGACGACGGCATGACGCTCGAGCAGCTCATGGCCTTCACCGTCAGTTCCGACCATGCCCGCCAGGAGCAGGTCTGGGACGCGATCAAGGATGGCTGGCAGAAAGAGCCCTATCACATCCGCCGGATGCTGACCGAGACCACGGTGCGGGCTTCCGACAGGCGGGCCGTCTTCGTGGGCGTCGAAGCCTATGAAGCGGCCGGCGGCATCGTGTTGCGCGACCTCTTCCAGTCCGACGACGGCGGCTGGCTGCAAGACCCGGCCCTGCTCGACCGCCTGGTGGCCGAGAAGCTCAAGACCGCCGCCGACGAGATCGCGGGCGAAGGCTGGAAGTGGGTCGAGGCCGCCCTGAGCTTTCCCTACGGCCACGAGCACGGGCTTCGGGAGCTTGTCGGAACGGCGGTCGACCTGACCGACGAGGAGCGCGCCACTCGCGAGGCGCTGCGTGACGAGTATGACCGGCTCGAAGCCGAATATGCCGAAGCCGACGAGCTGCCCGACGAGATCGACGCGCGTCTCGGAGAGATCGAGCAGGCGCTCGACGCCTTCGAGCAGCGCCCGGCGATCTACGATCCGGCCGACATCGCCATCGCCGGCGTCTTCGTCAGCCTCAACGCCGACGGCTCGCTGTCGGTGGACCGTGGCTATGTCCGCCCCGAGGACGAGCGCCCGGTCGCCCCCGAAGGAGACGATACAACGGAGGCGGACGGCGACACCGGCCATTCGGCCACGCCCGCCGTTCAACGCGCCGTCGTCACCGTCGGCGGCCAGGCCGCGGAGCCGGAAGACGACGAAGAGGACGGCATCAAGCCGCTGCCCGAGCGCCTCGTCATCGAGCTGACCGCGCATCGCACGCTGGCGCTGCGCAACGCGCTCGCCGAGCATCCCGACGTCGCCATGACCATGCTGCTGCACAAGCTGGTCAGCGATACCTTCCGGCGACCCGCGCCGACGGGCTGCCTCGAGGCCAGCGTCCGCCACGTCTTCTTCTCCGCCCAACCGGAGGAGCTGAAGGACAGCGGCGCGGCGCACGAGATCGCCGAGCGGCACGGGCGCTGGGGCGATCATGTTCCCGCCGACGACCAGGCGCTGTGGGACTGGCTCATCGATCTCGATCCGGGCACGCGCCTCGATCTGCTCGCCCATTGCGTCAGCTTCGGCGTGAACGCGCTGTTCGAGCGGCCGAACCCCTACGGATCGGGCGTCAGCCAGCATGGGCTGGATGTCCGCCTCGCCCAGGCCGACCGGCTGGCGCGCGCCACCGGCCTCGACATGGTGGCGGCGGGCTGGCGGCCGACGGTCGGCAACTATCTCGGTCGCGTCACCAAGCCCCGCATCCTCGAAGCCGTCCGGGAGGGCGCCGGCGAACGGGCCGCCCAGCTCATCGACCATCTGAAGAAGGGCGACATGGCCAAGGAGGCCGAGCGCCTGCTGGCCGACACCGCCTGGCTGCCCGAGCCGCTGCGCCTGATCGATCCCCATGACGAGGAGACCATCGAACCGGGCGCGGAGGCCGACGCCGACGACGAGGCCGCCTTGCCGGCCTTCCTCAGCGAGGACGGCGACGAGGATGCCGAAGAGATCGAGGACGAGGACGCCCTGACGATCGCGGCCGAATGACCCTCACGACGGGGAGCGGCGAGAGGTCGCTTCCCCGCATCTTCGCAAGGAGACCTTCCATGATTGAACCCGACCCGTCCGCCACGCGCCGCGTCGTCTTTCAGTATCTCGTGCCCGTCCACGTCGAAGTCGAAGACGGTCTCGTCGTTTGCGTCACCGTCATCGACGAAACGCCGGTGCGCGATCCAACCCTGGTCGAAGGCGAGGCCGGCTATCTGCCGGAAGCCGTCGCCGCCGCCGACGATGGCCAGCCCTGGCCATCCTGGCGGTTTGGCTACTGACCCTTTCGATCATCCCTCAACCGAGCCCGGCCATCGCGCCGGGCGTTCTCGTTTCAGGAGCCTGTCATGGCCAACTATTTCACCCATTTCTCGTGCCTGCTCGACGTCGGCACGCCCGAGAACGCCGCCCGCGCGCTCGACCTCTACAACACGCTGTCCGCGGAAGGCGCGTCGGAGGAACCACCCTCCGAGGGCTTCCTTCTGTCGATCGAGCCGCAATACGGCGGCACCGAACTCTGGATGCGCGACGACGTGACCGGCGATCCCGAGCGCCTCATCCAGTTCGTGAAGCGTTGCGCCGCCGAGTTCGGCCTCACCGGCAGATGGGGCTTCCAATACGCCAACACCTGCTCGCGGCCTCGTCTCGATGGGTTCGGCGGCGGCGCCCATGTCCTCGACCTCGCCACCGGCGAGACCGTGGACTGGATCTACACCGATGGCTGGCTTGCCCAGACCCTCTCCGACGAGGGAGGTCCGCTATGAGCATCCCCTCCCATGCCCGGAGCAATTTCCAGACCCTGCTGCGCGCGGCGGGCGACGGCAATCTCGCCCTCATGGAGTGCCTCGACGCGGTGACGGGCAGCCCGCGCTACGTCATCTGCGCTGTCGGGCGGGACAACGGCGACTATGTCTTCACGCCCTTCGGCCATCTCGCCGACGGCAATCCCTACGACGCCTATCTGCCGCCCGATCCCGACGATCCCGAGGGCTTCGTGCGGCCCGAGACGGGAGAGGCGCCATGACCGACATCGACGCCATCTTCGCGGCGGATCGCCAGCATCCGCCGCATGAGCGGTCTCTGCCCTGGCCGGAGACCAGAGGCGGCCTCACCGTCGTCGTCGAGCCCAAGCCTCACTGGGCCGGCGACATGCGGGCGTTTCGATCCGATGCTCGGGAATATTGCGCCTATGCCGACTGGACCGCGAACGGCGCTCGCGCGCGGTTCTTCGGCCATGTCGATACCTGCGGCGATGATCTGATCCGCAAGGCCCGCACGCTCGTCGCCTCCGAGATCGCGGATGGGCTCTGGCACTGATCCCCTCAAAAAGCGCCCCACCTCACGGTCGGGCGCTTTTTCCGTGCGGGCGCCTTGAGAGTGAGAGGGCCGCCGGGACGGGTTTGAGCCGGTGCGGTCGAGAGAGAGCGCCGCGCGGGCTCGCCCTTTTCCGCTCTCCTTAGGGTTCCCACCATGACCATGATTTCCGCATCCGCGGCGGCGACCGTCGCCGCGCCGCTTCCGCTCGGCTCCAATCCCGAACCCGCCGCCGCCATCCTCGCGGCCGCCGGCCAGCTCCTGACTCATCTCGAACGCGGCGAGCGCGTCGACGCCGCCGCCCTGCGTGCGGCGATGGAGACCGCCTTCGGCGCATCGGACGCCACCGGCGCCTGGGACTGGAAGACGGCCTATGACGCCTGCGAGGCGGCGACCGTCCTGTTCCTCCGCAAATACGGACGTGCGCTTTTCCGCAAAGCCGGGTCTCCGGCGGCTCGCCTTTCCGCGCTGTCGAAAATCGCCAACCTGCTGCCGACGCATACGCGGCGTTCGGCGGAGAGCCAGACCTTCCAGCAATTCTCGACGCCGATCCCGCTCGGCCTGGTCGCCGCCCACGCCGCCGCCATCACTCCGGCCGACCGGGTGCTCGAGCCGTCGGCGGGCACCGGCCTGCTCGCCATCCTCGCCGAGATCGCGGGCGGCGCGCTCGTTCTCAACGAGTTGGCCGACACCCGCGCCAATCTGCTGTCACTGCTCTTCCCGGCCATTTCCGTCACCCGTTTCGACGCAGCGCAGATCGACGATCATCTCGATCCCGCCGTGATGCCCAGCGTCGTGCTGATGAATCCGCCCTTCTCGGTCATGGCCAATGTCGAGGGCCGCATGGCGGACGCCGCTTACCGCCATGTCGCCTCGGCCCTGGCGCGTCTGGCCCCCGGCGGCCGGCTCGTGGCGATCACCGGCGCCAGCTTCGCACCCGACAATCCGGCCTGGCGGGACGCCTTCGTCCGGTTGCAGGCGCGCGGGCGCGTCGTCTTCTCCGTCGTCATCGACGGCTCCGTCTATGCCAAACACGGCACCACCATCGAGACGCGCCTGACTGTCATCGACAAGCGGCCGGCCGACTATCCCGCCGTGTTTCCGGCAGCGCCCGGCGTCGCGCCGGATGTCGCCACGCTGCTGGGCTGGATCGACGAGCAGGCGCCGGAACGCCTCGCCGTCGATCCCTCCGTCGTGGTCCCGGCCATCGCGCCTGCCATCCCTCGCAGCGTGCGTGGCTATATTAACCGCGCCGCCAAGACCGTCCCGGCGACTGCGCCGATGGCCGAACCGGAGGGCCTGCCGCTCGCCTACGAGACCCAGGACTGGCTCGCCGGCGAAGGCGGCCGTCTGTCCGAGAGCATCTACGAGGAATACGGATTGCAGGCGATCCGTATCGCCGGCGCCCAGGCCCATCCGACCCGGCTGGTGCAGTCGGCCGCAATGGCTTCGGTCGCTCCGCCCAAGCCGAGCTATCGGCCAAGCCTGCCGCCCAACATCCACGAGCTTTTGTCGGACGCCCAGCTTGAGACCGTGATCTATGCGGGCGAAGCGCACGCGGACCATCTCGCCGGGTCGTGGACGGTGGACGCCACCTTCGACATCGTCACCGCCGCACGCGAGGATGCGGAGAACGCCACCCGCTTTCGGCGAGGCTTCATGATCGGCGACGGCACAGGCGTCGGCAAAGGCCGTCAGTCCGCCGCGATCATTCTCGACAACTGGCTCCAGGGCCGCCGCAAGGCGGTGTGGATCAGCAAGTCCGACAAGCTGATCGAGGACGCGCAGCGCGACTGGTCGGCGCTCGGCATGGAACGCCTGCTGGTCACGCCCCTGTCGCGCTTCCCGCAGGGGCGGCCGATCACGCTGCCGGAAGGCGTCCTGTTTACGACCTATGCCACGCTACGCTCCGACGACAGCGGCGAGAAGGTTTCGCGCGTCCGGCAGATCGTCGAATGGTTGGGCTCCGACTTCGATGGAGTCCTCATTTTCGACGAGGCGCACGCGATGCAGAACGCCGGTGGCGGCAAGGGAGAACGAGGCGACGTCGCCGCCTCGCAGCAGGGCCGCGCCGGCTTGCGCCTCCAGCACGCGCTGCCGAACGCCCGCGTCGTCTATGTCTCCGCGACCGGCGCCACCACGGTCCACAACCTCGCCTACGCCCAGCGGCTCGGCTTGTGGGGCGGCGAGGATTTTCCGTTCTCGACGAGGGCCGAGTTCATCGAGGCGATCGAGGCCGGCGGCGTCGCGGCGATGGAGGTGCTGGCCCGCGACCTGCGCGCCCTCGGCCTCTACACCGCCCGTTCGCTCTCCTTCGACGGCGTGGAATACGAGCTGGTCGAACACGCGCTCAGCCCTGAGCAGACCCGCATCTACGATGCCTATGCTGGGGCCTTCGCCGTCATCCATAATAATCTGGATGCGGCGATGGAGGCCGCCAACATCACCGGCACGTCCGGCACGCTGAACCGGCAGGCCAAGTCCGCCGCCCGCTCGGCCTTCGAGAGCGCCAAGCAGCGCTTCTTCGGCCATCTGCTCACCAGCATGAAGACGCCGACCCTGATCCGGTCGATCAGCGACGACCTGGAAGCCGGCCATGCCGCTGTCATCCAGATCGTCTCGACTGGCGAGGCGCTGATGGAACGCCGCCTGGCCGACCTGCCGACCGAGGAATGGAACGACGTTCGCGTCGACATCACGCCGAGGGAATATGTTCTCGACTACCTCGCCCATTCCTTCCCGGTGCAGCTCTACCAGCCCTTCACCGACAGCGAGGGCAACCTCTCGTCGCGGCCGGTCTATCGCGACGGCCAGCCCGTCGAAAGCCGCGAAGCCGTCGCGCGCCGCGACGAACTGATCGCGCAGCTCGCCTCGCTGCCGCCCGTGCCCGGCGCGCTCGACCAGATCGTCCAGCATTTCGGCACGGATCTGGTGGCCGAGGTGACGGGCCGCTCGCGGCGCATCGTCCGCAAGAGCACGCCTTCGGGCGGCGACCGCCTCGTCGTCGAGAACCGCGCCGCAGCCGCCAATCTCGCCGAAACCCAGGCGTTCATGGATGACAGCAAGCGCATCCTGATCTTCTCGGACGCCGGCGGCACCGGCCGCAGCTATCACGCCGAGCTTTCGGCGCGGAACACCCGGTTGCGCGTCCACTATCTGCTCGAACCCGGCTGGAAAGCGGACGCCGCCATCCAGGGCCTCGGCCGCACGCACCGGACCAACCAGGCGCAGCCGCCACTGTTCCGGCCCATCGCCACGGACGTCAAGGCGGAGAAGCGCTTCCTTTCCACCATCGCCCGGCGGCTCGACACGCTGGGCGCCATCACCCGCGGCCAGCGCCAGACCGGCGGCCAGGGCCTGTTCCGCCCCGAGGACAATCTGGAAAGCCCCTACGCCCGCGATGCGCTCCGCCAGCTCTATCTCCTGCTGGTGCGCGGCAAGGTCGAAGGCTGCTCGCTCGAACGCTTCGAGTCCGCCACCGGCCTGAAGCTGATGGACGCGAACGGCATCAAGGACGAACTGCCCCCGATCACCACCTTCCTCAATCGGCTGCTGGCGCTGACCATCGAGCTTCAGGGCGTGCTGTTCGCTGCCTTCGAGCAGCTTCTCACCGCCAAGATCGAGGGCGCCATCGCCGCCGGCATCTACGATGTCGGGCTGGAAACGCTGACAGCGGAAGGCTTCACCGTCACCGACCGCCAGACGATCTACACCCATCCGGGCACGGGCGCGGAAACCCGGCTCCTCACCATCGCGCAGCGGACCCGAAACCGCCCGGTCACGCTGGACGACGCGCTCGCCCATCTCGGCGAATCCGGCGCCAGGCTGCTGGTCAACGAACGGTCGGGCCGCGCCGCGGTGCAGATCCCCGCCACCTCGATCATGCTCGACGATGGCGAGATCGAACGCCGCGTCCGGCTGATCCGGCCGATGGAATCGCACACCATTCCGGTGAAGATGATGGGCGAGACCCATTGGACCGCGGCGGAACGGAACGACTTCGCCACAGCCTGGAGCGCCGAGGTCGCAGACGTGCCGGCTTTCTCCGACAGCACGATCCACATCGTCGCCGGCCTGTTGCTGCCGATCTGGAAGCGGCTGCCGAACGAGTCCACCCGAGTCTATCGGCTCCAGACCGACGAGGGTGAGCGGATCGTCGGCCGCAAGGTCTCGCCCGCCTGGGCGGCCAATGCGACCACGAGCGGCGCAGCCACGCTCGCGCCCGCCGACGCCTTCATGGCGCTGATGGATGGCCGCACCATCCTCGACCTCGCCGAGGGGCTTCAGCTTCGCCGCGTCCGTGTGATGGGCGCCAACCGCATCGAACTGTCGGGCTTCACCGACACGATGCGCGAGCGGCTCACCGCCTACGGACTGTTCCACGAGATCATCTCCTGGAAGCTCAGGATGTTCGTGCCGACCGATAGCGCCGGTCCCGCAGTGCTGGAGCGCGTGCTGGGCCGCTATCCGGTCCAGCGCATCGGCGAACGCGAGGCGGCGTGATGACCCGTCTCGACGCTTCCGATCTGGCGCAGCGTCTCGGCCGGGAGGCCGAGGCGGTGTGCCGCCACTATCTCGACGCCGGCCATCGTCAGGGCAATTACTGGCAGGTCGGCGATGCGCGCAACACGCCCGGCCGCTCGATGTTCGTCCGGCTCAAGGAGACGGCGAAGGGGCCGGCGGGCAAATGGACCGACGCCGCCACCGGCGAGCATGGCGATCTGCTCGACGTGATCCGGGAAAGCTGTGGCCTCACCGACTTCGCCGATGTCGTCGAGGAAGCCCGCAGCTTTCTCAGGCTGCCGCGTCCGAAACCCGCGCCGGCGACGAAGAAGCGACCGGGCACGCCTGCCCCGTCGGGTTCGGCCGAAGCGGCAAGGCGATTGTTCGCCATGTCGCAGCCGATCAGCGGCACCCCCGTAGAGACATATCTTCGCCATCGCGGCATTACGGCTTTGCACGGAACCGGAAACCTTCGCTTCCATCCACGCTGCTATTATCGGCCCGACGACCACGGCCCGACCGAAACCTGGCCGGCGATGATCGCCGCCGTCACCGATCTCAGGGGCGCGATCACCGGCGCGCATCGCACCTGGCTCGCCCCTGACGGCTCCGACAAGGCGCCGATCGAAACGCAGCGCAAGGCGATGGGCGACTTGCTCGGCCATGCCGTTCGCTTCGGGATCGCCGGCGAGGCGATGGCGGCGGGCGAAGGCATCGAAAGCGTCCTGTCGGCGCGTCAGACGATACCGCACATGGCGATGGCTGCGGCGCTGTCCGCAGCCCATCTGGCCGCCATCCTGTTCCCCCAGACGCTGCGCCGACTCTATATACTGCGCGACAACGACCCGGCAGGCGACGGCGCGCGGGACAACCTGGTCGAACGGGCGAACGCGGCCGGAATCGAGGCCATCGTGCTCTCGCCGGTGCTTGAGGACTTCAACGAAGATCTCCGGCGCCTCGGGCTCGATGCGCTCCGCGCCAGCCTGCGGGTGCAGCTCGCGCCGCAGGACGTCGCCCGCTTCATGGCTCAGGCGGCTTAGCCGCCCGCGACGGACGTCACGGCTGCCGTCATCATGCCCGCCGGCATGCGTCAACCATCGGAGAGGACCGCGCCTCGGCCTTCGAGAGGGCGATCGGCCCACAAACGGGCCAGGCCGGCAATGGCGGCGGCCGACTATTTTCCGGCGCGGCCCTACGAGCCGCTTTCCATCGCGAGACAAAATAGCCGGCCTTGGCCATCAAGGCCCTCGCTTCGCTCGGACTGCCAGCCCGCCCCGCCCGTGGGCTTCGTCGCCATGAAGGCCGCGACGGTCGCGGTCCAACCGACGGAGCATCCCATGAGCGAGCACGACGACTACGAACCCGAACACGCCGCATCGCCGACCGACCAGATTGCGCAGGAGCTTCAGCTCTACGGCTACCGGCCCTCCGAAGACGAAGCCGATCCCAGGCCCGTGCCGGAAGACCGCATCATCGAAGGCGCCGTCGCCGACATCTTCGACGCCCTGATCTCCACCGTGGCCGATACGAGCCTCGATCCCGACCTCGACGATCTCCTCTGGTCCACCGTCAATACGTTCCACCGCGCCGTCGAGCGGGCCGACCGCAAACTCGACGACAACGAGCAGGCGCAAAAGCGCCTCCAGCGCGAACAGGATGGCTCGGAGGTCAAATCCGTCCAGCTCGAACGCCTGATCGACCTTGGGCAATCGCTGATCGAACGGCGCGACAGCCTGGAAATCTTCCGCGACAGCGCCGCCGACCAATATCTTCGCGCCACCGGCTCACCCTGGTCTCAGCGCACCGGCTCGCGCGTCAACCATCGCCGCCTCACCGCCGCGATGATCGACAGCCGCGACTTCCTTGCCGCCAAGCGCCGCAACGAAACCGAAGTGCTCGTGCCCGCAGGCCCGAAGATCGCCTTCTCCGGCGGCGACACCACCGATCACAAGCCGATCTGGGCCAAGCTCGACCAGGTCCACGCCAAGCACCCCGACATGGTGCTGATGCACGGCGGCTCCCCGAAAGGTGCCGAGAAGATCGCCGCACGTTGGGCGGAAACCCGCAAGGTGCCGCAGGTCGCCTTCAGACCCGACTGGACGAAGCACGCCAAGGCCGCACCGTTCAAGCGCAACGACGCCATGCTGGCGGTCATGCCGATCGGCATCCTCATCTTCCCCGGCACCGGAATCCAGGACAATCTCGCCGACAAGGCCCGCAAGCTCGGCATCCCGGTCTATCGGTTCGCAACCGGCGGCGCGTGAGCGCCGCCGTCTCCACGGCAGGACACCGGCTCCTGCCGCAGAGCACCACCCCCGCTTCTTTGCGCTGATCCTTGGTCAGACTGATCGCCTGACGCCATCAACCCGTGAAGGGTCGGCTACGCCTTGCGTGCCGCCGCTCCGGCACCGCCTCCGCGGTGATTGCAGCTCTCAGTCCGACACGTCGGGCGCCTGTCAGCGGGGGGTGGTCCTCCGCTCGAAACAGGAGCCGGATCGATGTCCTTCAACGACGCCCACGCCTTCGCCTTCAGCCTCGCCACCAGCCTGATGGCGGTCATCGTTATCTTCCGCGCCGGCGACGGCACGCTCTCGGTCACACCCGCCAGCGAATATGACGGCGACCTCTCGCAGATCGTCCGCGAAATCGACCCCTTCGCTCCATGAAGGGGCGAAGATCATCACCCACGGGGCTGAAACCTTATCGGTTTCGGCTCCCGTCCGCGTCGATATTTTGCTATGATCCCCGACGCGCCGTGGTGGTGGTGGAAGGCGCGACCGTCAGAATCGTTCTTTCGGAGACACCGCCATGATCTTTCTCGGCATCATCCTTTCCATCGCGGCCGTCGGCTTCTTCTGCTGGCTTCTGTTCACGCTCGCCGTCTTCGCGCTGCCCTTCTTCGCTGGCCTCACCACCGGCGGTTGGGCCTATCACACGGGCGCGGGCTGGATGGGCGCGATCCTGATCGGCGTGGTCGCGGCCGGGCTGACGCTCGGCCTCGGCCAACTCCTGCTCGGGATTGTTCGCCCGCTCTGGGCTCGGCTGCTGATCGCGCTCGCGTTTGTCGCACCCGCCGCACTCGCCGGCTACCACGCCACGCACGGCATCGTGAAGCACACCATGCCTTCGGAAACCTGGCAGTTGGTGTTTTCCGTCATCGGTGCGGTCGCGGTCGGCGTCACCGCGTTCGCGCGCGTTACGGGCATGGCGGCCGCTGGCCCGGTCGGCCGGAGCCCCGCCGGTGCCTGACAATTCCGCAGCGGGCATCGGCGGGACAATGAAGGCGACACCACGCCATCCGCGTCGGCTTGATGGGGTGGCGATGCGGGCGATGGACCCCGGGTCACGCTGAGAGCCGCAGCGCGATCATCCCATCGGAAGCGCCCGAACCGAACGCCGGTCGCGGCGCAGCGGACCAACACGGAAAGGCGGAGGGTTTCCGCCCACGGCAGGCCCGGACAACGCACGACCGCAAAGCCCGCCGGCAGGAGGGGCGATGCGTCGGCGAACACCCGGCAGGTCTTGGCGCCGGTTTCGAGAGGGCCGCCATCCTCTCCGCTTCTTCCCGTCACCAGCCCGCTCCAAACGGCCTCGTCAATGGCTTGATCTGGCCGAAGGCCGGCTGCGCCTCGATCGCCTATGGCGCAACAGCGGCGTCACAACTTTCTTCCCCTGCCGGCTTCGCCGTCATTCCTCGCGAGACAAGAAAGCTCCTCCTTTGCTGTCAGGCCCCTGTGGGGTGCGCCGTCGATCGCCTCCGGCCTGTCGATCGCCATCGAGGCCGCAATGGTGCGGGCTCGATAACGGAAACGGAGATTTGAAATGGCGACCATCGGCACCTTCAAGAAGACCGGCAACGAGTTCACCGGCGAAATCGTCACCCTCAGCGTCCAGGCCAAGGGCGTGCGCATCGTCCCCGACCAGCGCGCCACCGGCGAAAACGCCCCCAGCCACCGAGTTCTGGTCGGCCGCGTCGAGATCGGCGCCGCCTGGTCCAAGCGCTCCAACGAGGGCCGCGACTATCTGGGCCTCAAGCTCGACGATCCGAGCTTCAACGCCCCCATCTACGCCAACCTCTTCGACGACGAGGACGGCGACGGCTACTCGCTGATCTGGTCCCGCCCGAACCGCCGGGCGGACTGACCCACCAGCAAGGCCCCGGCCGACAGGCCGGGGCCTTTGCCTTGCCCGCGCGCGAATCGGTGACGCCGCCGAAGACCGGAGGAGACGGGCGGCCAGGTTTCCGGCAGCCCCCGCGACGCCAAGAACGACTAAAATAGTCGTAGTTCTGGCAAGTAGTTATTGGCCGGTGGGAGGTGGTCATTCATGATCACCGCCCGACAATCACGGGCCGCACGCGCGTTGCTGGGATGGACACAGGAGACGCTCGCTGACGAGGCCCGGACATCGCTGACCGCGCTCAAGCGTCTCGAGTCCGAGAACGACCTCGAGGTGTATGAGTCGACACGCGATCTCGTTCGCCGGGCGCTGGAGGCCGCGGGAATCGTCCTGCTCTCGACCGACAAGGGCGAAGGCGTGCTGCTGCTTCACGACCGCAAAGACTTGCCGCCGAGCCGTTAAGCGCCCGCCATTTGTTCAGGCGGCGCACAGAATTTCCCGCGATGCTGTTAACGAACCTCGGATGAGCGATTATAGTCGCTCTATGGGACAGCCAACGCCCTCATTCCTCGACGAGCCGCCGGTCAGCCAGTCGCTCACGGCCTACGACCGTGAGCACATGGCTCTCTACATGCGTCTGATCGACTCCGCCCGCGACGGCGCCGCCTGGCAGGAAGCCGTCCAGGCCATCTTCGGCCTCGATCCCGCGCACGACCCCGAGCGTTGCCGCCATGTTCACGACTCGCACCTGGCGCGGGCGCGCTGGATGACGGAACAGGGCTACCGCGAGTTGACCCGCCCTCGGCACTGACCCGCCGCGATGCCGACTTGGCATCGCGCTTTGCCCACCGCCGAGCTTCCATCGGGCGGCCCTGTCGGGAATCCTTTCTTCCCCCACAATCACTTACGCAAAGGGAGGATCGCGATGACACCCAATGCAGCAGGCTGGCGCTCCTCCGCCGCCTATGAGCACATCGCCGAGATGAGCCCGTCCGATCTCGCCTGGGAGTGGCTCCGGCGCAACGACGCCTATGTTGAAGACTACCGGGAGCTGAGCGAGGGAAAGACCGACATCCAGACGCTGACCGACAAGATCCGTCGCCGATGGGGGTTGCGATTTCCCCGTGGACCCGCAGGCCCCGTCATCTGAAGCCCGCATCGTCTGGCTGCCCGCGAACGATACGAGCGCCGTCTTTCTGGGGCCGGCCCCTGCGGGTCTCGCGGAGGACACCGATCCGCAACCGACCTTCGATGCTGCCTACCGCATCGGAGACCATGACGAAGACATCCTTCTCTACGATCTCGGTGACGGCCAAAGTGTCCAGCTCGTCATCGAGACGGCCACGCCGGTCGACCGACCCCTTGCCGCCATCATTCCTCTGGGTCGGGATGGATTCGATCGTGTCCGATCCCTTTGCCGTCTGCTGGCCACCCTTCACGGCCGGGCCATCCCGCCGGATACCCGGCTGACGGCGCAACACCGCCTGCGATTGCGCCGGATGCTGCAATGCTTCGACGGCTATCGCAACGGCGCGACCCAGCGGGAAATCGCGCAGGTCATCTTCCACATCGCCCGGCTCGACCGCCAGGCGTGGCAGGACGCCTCCGCCCGCCACGCCATCAAAACCCTGCTGCGGGACGCGCGCGCCATGATCGCCGGCGGCTATCGCGCCTTGCTGCGACACCGCCGGTCGGACTGATCACGCCGACGCGATAGCCGGTGGGCGATTTTAGGCCCCCCAACTTCGCCCTGCATCGCGCCGGTCCTGCTTCGCCATCGTGGCCTTCGCTCGCCGCTGATCTCCAGCGGCCTTCACGAAGCTCACGGAGGCCCCATCCATGCGACCCGATCTCGCCGTTCTCCCGCCGCGCTTCCTGCGCACCAAGGAAGCCGCCGAGTTTCTCAGCCTGTCCGCCCGCACCCTCGAAAAGCATCGGACCTACGGCACCGGCCCCGCCTATCGCAAGCTCGGCGGCCGCGTCGTCTATGCCGTCGACGATCTCGAAGCCTGGGCCGCGCGCGGCGCCGTCACCTCGACCTCTGATCCGCGCGGTTCGATCCTTCCCGCGAAGCGTCACACGCCGGCGCCGCTGGCCCAAGCCGCCCGGCGCCCACGCTGATCGCCGACGAACCCCCGAATGGCGGCGCGGCGGCAATCCCGATCGGAGCGCGAACAGCTCGACCTGTTTCGGGCGCTTCCTGGCGAGTTCGCTGCCCGAGATGCGCAGGATCTCATGGCCTATCCCTTCTTCTCCCTCTCCAAGTCCCATCGCACCGCGCCGATCGACTTCTGCGCCGGGGGCGTGTCGATCCGCGTCGAGGCCGTGCCCGATCATGGCATGGCGACCATCTGGGACGCCGACCTCCTGATCTGGGCGGCGAGCCAGATCGTCGAGGCACGCGACGCGGGCCTGCGCACCTCGCGCCTGCTGGTCGCCACCCCCTATGAAATTCTCAGATTCATCGGCCGCGGCACGTCCTTGCGCGACTATCAGCGTCTCAAGGCCGCGCTCGACCGGCTGCAATCGACGACGATCTGCACCTCGATCCGTCAACCCGCCGAGGGCCGGCGGCATCGCTTCTCCTGGATCAACGAGTGGAAGGAGCGCACCGACCGGGACGGCAAGCCCGACGGGATCGAGTTGATCCTGCCCGACTGGTTCTACCAGGCCGTCCTCGACGACGCGCTCGTGCTGACGATCGACCGCGCCTATTTCGGCCTGACGGGCGGTCTCGACCGCTGGCTCTATCGAATTGTCCGCAAGCACGGCGGACGTCAGCGCAACGGCTGGCGTTTCGACTTCCGCCACCTCCACCAGAAATCAGGCGCGCTCTCCGCCTTCAAGCGCTTCGCCTTCGAGCTGCGCGACATCATCCGGCGCCAGCCGCTCCCCGGCTACAAGCTGTTCCTCGAGATCGAGGGCAGCGGCCGCACGCTGCTAGCCTTCGAGCCACAGCCCGCCTGTGGAAAAGCTGTGGATGGCGTCGTGCCATCGGGAACCCGAGGGCGCGTGCCATCAGGAACCGGACCCTCGTGCCAACGGGAACCAAAACCGGCCCTAACCCACGGCACGAAAAGCGAAAATCGCGCCCTTAACTTAGAGTCTAACAGAGACTCTAACTTTGAAGAGCGCGCCCGCGAGGTGGAAAACCTCGTGCGGCAGGCGACGAAGGCCCTCAGCGTCGCCGGCAAACAGCGACCCGAAGCCGCCGACACGCATCCCCTCCCGCAGCTCCCTTTCACTCCCGTTCCGGGAGGACGGCGATGATCGTCGCGCTCCTCAACCAGAAGGGCGGCGTCGGCAAGACGACGCTGGCGCTGAACCTCGCGGGCGTTTGGGCGAGCCAGGGCAAGCGCGTCACCCTGATTGACGCGGACCCGCAAGGCTCGGCGCTGGACTGGTCGCAGCAACGCAGCCGTGAGGGCTTGGCTCGCGCCTTCGGCGTCGTCGGCCTCGCCCACGATACGCTGCACCGGGAAGCGCCGGAACTGGCCCGTGACGCCGACATGATCGTGATCGACGGGCCGCCCCGCGTCGCCAGCCTGATGCGTTCGGCGCTGCTCGCCGCCGACCTGGTGCTGATCCCGGTGCAGCCATCGCCCCTCGACGGCTGGGCCTCCGCCGAGATGCTGGCGCTCATCGGCGAGGCGCGCATCTACCGGCCGGAGCTGGTCGCGCGCTTCGTGCTCAATCGTTGCGGCGCGCGCACCGTGCTCGCCCGCGAGACGGCCGCGACCCTGGCCGATCACGATCCTCCCGTCCTCGCCGCCACCATCGGCCAGCGCGTCGCCTTCGCGGCCGCCGCGCAGTCCGGCCAACTCGTCTCCGAACTGGACGACGCCACGCCCGCCGCGCGCGAGATCGCGGCGCTGGCGGATGCGATCGAGTGCTTGAGCATCGGGAGGGCGGCGCGATGAACGGGCGCTCGTCCCGCAATGGCTTCGCCTCCCGGCCCGCCGATCCCGAGCGCTGGGTCAGGGCGGCCGACAACCCGCCGCGCGATGCCGGCGCCGGCGGCTACACCGCCCGGCTGACCATCGACGTGACGCCGGCGCTGCGCGGCCGGATCAAGATCGCCGCGTTCGCTCGCGGCGTCACAGTCGCCGACATGCTGCGCGAGCTGCTCGCGCGCGAATTTCCCCCGACCGCTGAAGGAGACCCATCATGACCGACGCCGCGGTTTCCCGCGCGCAGGGCGGCCCCATGCCGCGCGCGCATCGCGCCGACAGTCTCACCCATGTCGAGCTGACACATGTCGAGAAGCGGATCGAGAACTGGATCAGGTTCGGCCACGAAGCCCATGAACAGGTGCTAGATCGCCGCCGCCGCGTCTTCTCCTTCCGGCCGGGCAGCCTCTTCGCCTTCGTGCGTTGGGCCGCCAACGACTTCGGCACGATCATCTCGCGCATCGACATCGCGCGCGCCGTCGCGCCAGGCGAAGCCTACCAGACGCTGCCCTTCGTGCGCCCCGGCGGCGACATCCTGCTGAAGATCGAGGGCTGGCCCAAGGTCGAACAGGTGCTTCGCCACATCGACGCTGTGGAAGCCCTCGGCATCGACGCCTGCGACGTGGCTCCCGATCACTGGCGTCATGTCGGCAACCGGATCGGCGCGGGCCATGAGCCGCGCGCCTACACGCTGGAGCGCCACGCGGCATGGCTCCGGCGGCGGGAGATCGGGCTATGACCCGCTTCGGCTATGTCATGACGACCTATGTCGTGACGATGGGCGTCGCCATCGCCGCCTTCGTCCCGATCGCACCGCGCCTCGTCTGGAACGCCTCGGCCAGCGCGCCGATCGGCCTCTATGACCTCGCCCCGCCGCACCCTCTGACGGTTGGCGATCTGGTCGCCGCCCTCCCGGACAAGCCGCTCTCCGACTTCATCGTCGGTCGCGGCTATATCGGCCGCAACGTGCCGCTGATGAAGCGCGTCATGGGCCTTCCCGGCCAGCAGGTCTGCCGCACCGGGGACGTCGTGACCGTCGACGCCGTGCCGCTTGGACGGGCGCTCGACCGCGACCGACTCGGCCGTCCGCTGCCGGTCTGGCAAGGCTGCCGGCGCATCGGCGATGGGCAGGTTTTCCTGATGAACCCCGATGTCCGCGACAGCCTGGACGGCCGTTATTTCGGCCCGCTTCCGGCGCGCACCGTCATCGGCAAGGCGAGCCCACTCTACACCGACGAGGACGGCGATGGCCGCTTCGTCTGGCGCGCGACGACGCGCTGACCGCTTCCCGTCGTCGGGAGCGGTGCCCGCCGACGGCTTTCCAACACCACCGCCATGGAGACCATCATGTCGCAGATCGGCACCTTCACCCGTCAGCAGTCCGGCTTTGTCGGGCGCGTCCACACCCTCACGCTCTACTGCGAAGTCACTGTTGTCCCCGCCGAGTCCTCGGATACGGAGAACGCCCCGGACTATCGCCTTCATCAAGGCAATGACGATGGCCCGGAGATCGGCGCGGGCTGGAAGCGCACCGGCGAACGCGCCGGCGAATACATCGCTTTCCTGATCGACGATCCGGCCTTGCCGCAGCCGATCCGCGCCAATCTGTTCCGCGACGACGACGCGGGCAGCGCCTGGTCGCTGCACTGGAGCCGTCCGCAGAAGCGTGACGGGAAGGACTGACGCGATGCGGCGGACCTCACTCCTTCTCCTTGTCGGCCTGACGTGCGGTTGCGGGCTCGCGGTCCCGGTCCTGGCGCAGCCGTCGAGCATCGCCGCTTCGCCCGCCCGCGATCCTTTCGGCGAACTCATCGCAGAGGCGGCGCAGCGCTTCGCGCTTCCCGCGGCATGGATACGCGCGGTGATGAAGGCCGAGAGCAACGGCGATCCCCGCGCGGTCTCGCCCAAGGGCGCGATGGGTCTGATGCAGATCATGCCGGCGACATGGGCGGGCTTGCGTGATCGCTACCGCCTTGGCGCTGATCCTTACGATCTGCGCGACAACATCATCGCGGGTGCGGCCTATATCCGCGAGCTGCATGACCGCTATGGCTCGCCCGGCTGGATCGCGGCCTATAACGCCGGTCCTGGACGTTACGAGGACTGGCTGAAGGGCCGTCCTCTGCCGGCCGAAACACGCGCCTATGTCGCCACCGTCGCGCCGTCACTCGGCGATGGCGACGCATCCGCACCGATCCTGATCGCCACCGCCGACCCGCTGGCCTGGACCCGCGCGCCGCTGTTCGTCGCACCGTCGGCGCACGCAACGGCGGCCGGTCCTTCGCCGGCCGAACGCACCTCCAATGACGCTGATACGACGCCGGGCGTGCGCGATGTTTCCGCCATCGCGCCGCAGTCCGGCGGTCTGTTCGTCGCACGGGCGGACACGGAACGGCAGCCATGAGGCTCGCAATCGTGTCCGCTTGGCGGGAGGTTCCGGTGTGCAGGGGTTGGGGCTGGCGACGGTCTCATGCCCCGGCAGAAGGGGCGAAACAGGCAGGAAGGCGGGAGGGCAAGATTAAAGCGGACGGCACCCCATGGGGTCCATCCGGGGGCCAAGCCCTTGTCTGCACACTGTTTGGGGCGGCACTGCCGCGGAAAGGGCGCAGTGCCGCGCCCAGCGATAACGCCCGCAATTTCCGAGAATCTCACGGCACTCTTGCCCAATATCGGCGGCCTCGGCGGAATCGACGGCCATGAGCGAGGACGACAATCGCTTTCGGCCCCGGCCCGGCCGCATCCGCTCCGGCGGCGCCAAGACGGGCCAGGCGAAGAGCTTCCTCAGCAAGGTCCGCAAGATCGTCCGGCAGCAGCAGTCAGGCCACGGCCGGAGCCGGACCGCGAAGGGGGGCGCCGGTCGGTCAGCGAAGCTCGTCGCCTCCGGCCGCGGCGTGCAGCGCGGGCGCGGGGCATCCTTCGTGCGCGGCCGCAATCTGATGAACGGTTGGAGTCATCGCCAGCCCGGAAGCCGGCGCGTCATCGTCAAATCCCGCTCGGTACGTCTCGCTGGCCGCAGCGGCAAAGCCGCCGCCCACCTGCGCTACATACAGCGCGACGGCACGGCCCGCGACGGCGAACGCGGCCGCCTCTACTCGGCGACGGAGGACCGGGCCGATCCGCGAGCCTTTCTCGATCGCGGCCAGGACGATCGCCACCAGTTCCGGTTCATCGTCTCGCCGGAAGACGCCGCCGAGCTGGCCGACCTCACCGGCTATACCCGCGATCTGATGGCCCGGCTCGAAACCGATCTCGGCACGCAGCTCGATTGGGTCGCGGTGAACCACCACAACACCGGCCATCCGCATGTCCATGTCATCGTCAATGGCCGCGATGACCTGGGCGAGGATCTCGTCATCAATGGCGACTATCTCGCCGGCGGCATCCGCGAGCGGGCGAGCGAACGGGCGACGCTCGAACTCGGTCCCGTCACCGAGATCGAGCAGCGCCGCAAGCTCCTCGCCGAACTCGATCAGGATCGGCTGACCCGGATCGACCGGGCCTTGATCGCCGAAGCCGAGGACCGGCTCATCGACCTGCGTCAGGAGCCGGGCGACCTTCGCGGCCAGTCCGACCGAACGCTGCGCCTGCGCCGCCTGGGCAAGCTCGGCGACATGGGCCTTGCGACCGAACATGCGCCCGGCGTCTGGGAATTGAGCGACCGGCTCGAGCCGACCTTGCGCGAGATGGGCGAGCGCGGCGACATCATCCGCACCATGCAACGGGCGCTGCGGGCCGAGGGCGCCGAGCGCGACCCGATGAGCTTCCAGATCCATGACGCGGCGCCGGCCTCGCCGATCGTCGGCCGCCTCATCGACAAGGGCCTCTCGGACGAACTCGGCGAGACCCTGACGCTGGTCGTCGATGGCATCGATGGACGCACGCACCATGTCTCCGGGATCGACCCGGCTCGCGTCGAAGACGCCGGCATCGGCAGCATCGTCGAGATAGGGGCGCCCGACGCCGCCCCACGCCCATCCGACCGCGCGATCGCCGGCATGACCGCGAACGGCATCTACCGGCCGAGCCGCCATCTCGAACAGGCCCGGTTCGACGGGCGTGTGCCAAACGGCGACCATGAAGGCTTCATCGACGCCCATGTCCGAAGATTGGAGGCGTTGCGCCGCGCCGGGATCGTCGAGCGCATCGACGCCGATCAATGGCGTATCCCGACCGACTTCGAGGCGAGAGCCGCCGCTCATGACGCGGGGCGCAACGCCCGCGCCAATGTCCGCATCCTCTCGACCTTCGATCTCGAACGCCAGATCGGCTCGGATGGCGCGACCTGGCTGGACCGGCGTCTGGTCGGCGCGCGCGCCGCCGACCTGTCGCCCGCGGGCTTCGGCGACCAGGTGCGCGAGGCCATGGAGCGACGCCGCGATCATCATCTCGACCACGGCGACGCCGCCCGCCAGCCGGACGGCCGCATCGCTTACCGGCGCAACCTGATCGCCGCCCTGCGCGACCGGGACGTCGCCCGCGCCGGAGAAGAGCTGGCGACGAGGAAGGCGCTGCCGTTCCGCATGGCGACCGATGGCGAGACCGTCACCGGCGCCTTCACCGGCACCACGCAGCTGGCGAGCGGCAAATTCGCCATCGTCGAGAAGTCCCACGAGTTCACCCTGGTGCCCTGGCGGCCGGTCATCGACCGCCAGCTCGGCCGCGAAGTCATCGGCGTCGTGCAAGGCGGTTCGGTCTCATGGCAGGTAGGCCGGCAAAGAGGGTTGGCGATGTGACGCCAGCTTTGCGGTGACGATGCTGCGCGTCGGCCAGATGACGACCGGCTCGACGCGACGTGCCCCTCCGTTTTGTCAGCCATGGCATCCGAAAGCTCGACGCGCGGGTTTTTATGTTGCGTCTCGGCAAAGCGGATATTCTCTGATCGGCTCCATCTCGTTTGCCGATCGGAGCCTTATGTCTGGAAGCCGCATCCTCTGGGGACAAGTCGCCCTGGTTCTGTCGATCGTGCTCACCGCCATCTGGTGTGCGACGGAGTGGACGGCGTGGCGTCTGGGCTTTCAGGCGCAGCTCGGCCAGCCCTGGTTCGCGGTCGCGGGCTGGCCGGTATATTACCCGCCGCTCTTCTTCTGGTGGTGGTATTGCTACGACGCCTATGCGCCCCAAGTCTTCCTCGAAGGCGCCACTGTCGCGGTCTCGGGCGGTTTCATCTCGATCATCGTCGCCATCACCCTCTCGGTGATCCGCGCGCGGGAGGCCAAGAACGTCATCACCTATGGCTCGGCGCGCTGGGCCGCGCCCGGCGAGATCAGGGCTGCCGGATTGCTCGGCGCCGACGGCGTGGTCCTCGGCCGCTACGAGCGTGACTATCTCCGGCACGACGGCCCGGAGCATGTCTTGTGCTTCGCGCCGACCCGATCGGGCAAGGGTGTAGGTCTCGTCGTGCCGACCTTGCTGACCTGGCCCGGCAGCACGATCATCCACGACATCAAGGGCGAGAATTGGGGCCTGACCGCCGGCTTCCGCTCCCGCCATGGCCGCGTGTTGTTGTTCGATCCGACCGACCCGGCCTCGTCGGCCTACAACCCCCTGCTCGAGGTGCGGCGCGGCGACAAGGAAGTCCGCGACGTCCAGAACATCGCCGATATTCTCGTCGACCCCGAAGGCGCGCTCGAGAAGCGCAATCATTGGGAAAAGACCAGCCACTCGCTCCTCGTCGGCGCGATCCTGCATGTCCTCTACGCGGAAGCCGACAAGACCCTCGCCGGCGTCGCCAACTTCCTCTCCGACCCCAAACGCCCCGTCGAGGCGACGCTGCGCGCCATGATGAACACGCCGCACCTGGGCGAAGCCGGCGTCCATCCCGTGATTGCCTCGTCGGCCCGCGAACTGCTGAACAAGAGCGACAACGAACGCTCGGGCGTGCTCTCCACCGCCATGTCGTTTCTTGGCCTCTACCGCGATCCGGTCGTGGCCAAGGTGACGGCGCGCTGCGACTGGCGCATCGCCGATCTGGTGACGAGCGACAAACCCGTCAGCCTCTATCTCGTCGTCCCGCCCAGCGACATCAACCGCACCAAGCCGCTGATCCGCCTGCTGCTCAACCAGGTCGGACGGCGGCTGACCGAAGATCTGAAGACGTCGGGCAACCGCCATCGGCTGTTGCTGATGCTGGACGAGTTCCCGGCGCTCGGCCGGCTCGATTTCTTCGAGTCCGCCCTGGCGTTCATGGCCGGCTACGGCATCAAATCCTTCCTGATCGCCCAGAGCCTCAACCAGATCGAAAAGGCCTATGGCGCGAACAATAGCGTGCTCGACAATTGTCATGTGCGCGTCGCCTTCGCCACCAACGACGAGCGCACCGCCAAGCGGGTGTCGGACGCGCTCGGCACCGCGACCGAGCTGCGCGATTCCACCAATTACGCCGGCCACCGGCTGTCCCCGTGGCTCGGGCATCTGATGGTGTCGCGGCAGGAGACGGCCCGGCCGCTGCTCACCCCCGGCGAGGTGATGCAGCTGCCGCCCGCCGACGAATTGCTGCTGGTCGCAGGCGTGCCGCCGGTGCGGGCGAAGAAGGCGCGCTACTACGAGGATGCGCGATTCCGCGAACGCATCGTCCCGCCGCCGAAACCTGGAAGCGCGATTCGAGCGACGACCCGCCCCGCCGATGACTGGTCGGCGCTGCCGGTTCCCGCCGCAGTGGCGGCCGCAAGTGCGGGCCGTGCGCTCGGCGACATCGCCGATCCGGCCAACGCCGGCATCCGCCGTGAGCCGGAACTGCCCGAACACGAGGAGGTCACGCCGCCCGAGCGCCCGGCCGTGGGCGAGTTCGACCTCCTCGACGACGAACCCGACCTCGACGCCGCGAAGGCCCGCACCCTGCGCCTTCGGGTCACATCGGTCGCGCGCCAGGCGACGATGGACCCGGACGACGGCATCGCGTTGTGAAAGGGCTGGCCATGCAGACCAAGACCCGCATGAACGTCTATTTCGATCCCGATCTCCTCAAAAAGGTCGAGGCCCTGGCGCTGCGGCGGCGCATCTCCAAATCCGCCGTCATCGAGGCCGCGGTCGCCTCCTTCCTCTCGGCCGACGCTTCGGAACGTCTGGAGGCGGTCTTCGCCCACCGCATGGACCGGATCGGCCGCCAGATCGACGGCATGGACGAAGACCTCGCCATTCTCGGCGAGACGCTATCGCTGTTCATCCGCTTCTGGCTGACCATCACGCCGCCCTTGCCCGACAGCGCCCAGGCGTCGGCGCGCGCCAAGGGCGTCGAGCGGTTCGAGAGCTTCCTGCAAACGCTCGGCAGGAAGCTGGCGACCGGGGATCGCTTCTTGAAAGACCTGTCGCGCGACATCGACTCGAGGCGCAGCGGAGCCGTCGAGCCAGATTGAAGAACGCCGTGGGGTCAGGCCGACCGAGCCGATCCCGCCGTTCTCCTGTATTTGCACGCCAGGCCACTACACTCGCAAATCCTTGTTGAGCCGGCCTGATTTCTGGCTCTTTTAATCATCCCCGTCCGGGAACCGTTCGATGTCTCCCCGGCCGAAACGGGGATGGAATGGCGATTTCTCGGAACAATTCGGAAGGATGGGCGCGCGGCGCGCGGATGCTGCGTACCGCGCTCGGCCCCGCCATCGCTCGGTTCCTCGAAGACGCCGCGGTCGTCGAGGTGATGCTGAACCCCGACGGCCGCATCTGGATCGACCGCCTCTCGGAAGGGCTGGCCGACACCGGCGAGCGGTTGGCGCCGGCCGATGGCGAACGCATCGTGAGGCTGGTCGCGCACCATGTCGGCGCCGAGGTTCATGCCAGCGCCCCGCGCGTGTCGGCCGAACTGCCCGAGACGGGGGAGCGGTTCGAGGGGCTGCTGCCGCCCGTGGTCGCCGCCCCGGCGTTCGCCATTAGGAAGCCCGCCGTCGCCGTCTTCACGCTCGACGATTACGTCGCCGCCGGGATCATGTCGGCAACGCAAGCCGAGAGGCTGCGGACCGGCGTCGCGGCCCGCGCCAACATCCTCGTCGCCGGCGGAACCTCGACCGGCAAGACCACGCTGACCAATGCGCTGCTCGCCGAGGTCGCCAAGACCGCCGATCGCGTGGTTATCATCGAGGACACCCGCGAGCTGCAATGCGCCGCGCCCAACCTCGTCGCCATGCGGACCATGGACGGCGTCGCCTCGCTTTCCGATCTCGTCCGCTCCTCGCTTCGCCTGCGCCCCGACCGTATCCCGGTCGGGGAAGTGCGCGGGGCCGAGGCGCTCGACCTGCTCAAAGCCTGGGGTACCGGCCATCCCGGCGGCGTCGGCACGATCCACGCCGGCAGCGCCATCGGCGCGCTGCGGCGCATGGAACAGCTCATCCAGGAAGCCGTCGTCACCGTCCCGCGCGCGCTAATCGCCGAGACGATCGATCTCGTCGCCGTGCTGTCCGGCCGCGGAGCCGCGCGCCGGCTCTCCGAACTCGCCCGCGTCGAGGGCCTCGGTCCGGACGGCGACTACCGCGTCGCGCCCGCCGTCAGCGCCCCGGTCTCCAGGAGCGGCGAGCCCGCCGCCGCTCTCATCCCCGCCAGCCCCGAAGGAGAAACATCGTGATTCAAAGCCTGCACCACGCCCGCCGCCGCCTCTTCGCGGCGCTGTCCATCGCCGCGCTCTCCGTGGCGATGGCCGCGCCCGCCCATGCCTCCGGCTCGTCGATGCCCTGGGAGGCGCCGCTGCAATCCATCCTGGAGTCGATCGAAGGCCCGGTCGCCAAGATCGTCGCGGTCATCATCATCATCATGACCGGCTTGACGCTCGCCTTCGGCGACACGTCCGGCGGCTTCCGGCGGCTGATCCAGATCGTGTTCGGCCTGTCGATCGCCTTTGCGGCGTCGAGCTTCTTCCTGTCGTTCTTCTCCTTCGGCGGCGGAGCGCTGGTCTGATGCTGGGCGGAGCCGACGATCTGCCGGGCTTCACCGTGCCGGTCCACCGGGCGCTGTCCGAGCCGATCCTGCTCGGCGGCGCGCCGCGCGCGCTCGCCATCATGAACGGCACGCTGGCGGGCGCGCTGGGCCTCGGCCTGCGCCTCTGGCTGGTCGGCATCGTCATCTGGGCCGTCGGCCACGTCGCCGCGGTGTGGGCGGCCAAGCGCGATCCGCTGTTCGTCGATGTCGGCCGCCGCCACCTGCGCATTCCCGCGCACCTCACGGTCTGAGCGGGAGCGCGCCGATGATGAATCTCGCCGAATATCGCGACAAGAACGCTCGGCTCGCCGACTTCCTGCCCTGGGCGGCGCTGATCGGCTCCGGCGTCGTGCTCAACAAGGAGGGCAGCTTCCAGCGCACCGCGCGCTTCCGCGGACCCGATCTCGATTCCGCGGTCCCCGCCGAGCTGGTCGCGGTCGCCGGCCGCCTCAACAACGCCTTCCGCCGTCTGGGCTCGGGCTGGGCGATCTTCGTCGAAGCGCAGCGCCATCCCTCCAACCGCTATCCCGACAGCCATTTTCCCGATGCGGCCTCTGCGCTGGTCGACGCAGAGCGCAAGGCCGATTTCGAGGAGGCCGGCGCGCATTTCGAGTCCAGCTATTTCCTCACCTTCGCCTGGCTGCCGCCGGCCGAAGACGCCGCCCGCGCCGAAAGCTGGCTCTACGAAGGCCGCGAACAGAAGGGGCTCGATCCGCACGAGGCGCTGGGCGGCTTCATCGACCGCACCGACCGGCTGCTGCGCCTGGTCGAAGCCTTCATGCCCGAATGCCGGTGGCTCGATGACGGCGAGACGCTGACCTATCTGCATGGCTGCGTCTCCACGCAGCGGCACCGCGTCCGCGTTCCCGAGACGCCGATCTATCTCGATGCTCTGCTGGCCGACCAGCCGCTGTCGGGCGGGCTCGAGCCGCGCCTCGGGCGGGCGCATCTGCGCATCCTCACCGTCACCGGCTTTCCGACCGCCACCACGCCGGGCCTCCTCGACGAGCTGAACCGGCTTGCCTTCCCCTATCGGTGGAGCACCCGCGCGATCCTGCTCGACAAGACCGACGCGACCAAGCTGCTGACCAAGATCCGCCGGCAGTGGTTCGCCAAGCGCAAGTCGGTCGCCGCCATCCTCAAGGAGGTGATGACCAACGAGGCGTCCGTCCTGATGGACACCGATGCGTCGAACAAGGCGGCCGACGCCGACCTCGCGCTCCAGGAACTCGGCGCCGACTATGCGGGCATCGCCTATGTCACCGCGACGGTGACGGTGTGGGACACCGATCCACGCGCCGCCGACGAGAAGCTGCGCCTGGTCGAAAAGGTCATCCAGGGCCGCGACTTCACGGCGATGGCGGAGACCATCAACGCGGTGGACGCCTGGCTCGGCAGCCTGCCGGGGCACGTTTACGCCAATGTCCGGCAGCCGCCGATCTCCACGCTCAATCTCGCCCACATGATCCCGCTTTCGGCGGTGTGGGCGGGGCCGGAACGGGACGAGCATTTTGCAGCGCCTCCACTGCTCTTCGGCAAGACCGAGGGCTCGACCCCGTTCCGGTTTTCCCTCCACGTCGGCGACGTCGGCCATACGTTGATCGTCGGCCCGACCGGTGCGGGCAAATCCGTGCTGCTGGCGCTGATGGCCTTGCAGTTCCGCCGCTATGCCGATGCTCAGGTCTTCGCCTTCGATTTCGGCGGATCGATCCGGGCTGCGGCGCTGGCCATGGGCGGCGACTGGCACGACCTCGGCGGCGATCTTTCCGACGGCTCACAAACGTCGGTCAGCCTCCAGCCGCTGGCCCGCGTCCACGACGTTCCCGAACGCGCCTGGGCCGCAGATTGGATCGTCGCCATCCTGACCCGCGAAGGCGTCGCCATCAGCCCGGAGGTGAAGGAGCACGTCTGGACGGCGCTGACCTCGCTGGCCTCCGCGCCGGTCGAAGAACGCACCATCACCGGCCTTTGCGTCCTGCTCCAGTCCAATGACCTGAAACAGGCGCTGCGCGCCTATTGCATCGGCGGTCCCTACGGTCGCCTGCTGGACGCCGAGCGTGAACAGCTCGGCACGGCCACCGTCCAGGCGTTCGAGACCGAGGGGCTGATCGGCACCGGCGCCGCGCCCGCCGTGCTTTCCTACCTCTTTCACCGCATCGAGGATCGCCTCGACGGATCGCCGACCCTGCTCATCATCGACGAGGGCTGGCTCGCGCTCGACGACGAGGGCTTCGCCGGCCAGCTCCGGGAATGGCTGAAGACGCTGCGCAAGAAGAACGCCAGCGTCGTCTTCGCCACGCAGTCGCTTTCCGACATCGACGGCTCCGCTATCGCGCCGGCCATTATCGAGAGCTGCCAAACCCGGCTGCTGCTGCCGAACGAACGGGCCATCGAACCGCAGATCACCGCGATCTATCGCCGCTTCGGCCTCAACGACCGACAGATCGAGATCATCGCGCGGGCCATGCCCAAGCGCGACTATTACTGCCAGTCCCGGCGCGGCAACCGCCTGTTCGAGCTCGGCCTCTCCGACGTCGCCCTCGCGCTCTGCGCCGCCTCTTCCAAGACCGATCAGGCCGCGATCGCCCGGCTCACCGCCGAACATGGGCAGGCCGGCTTCCTCGCCGCCTGGCTCCGCCACCGCGACCTCGGCTGGGCGGTCGACCTCATCCCGCCGCTCACCCCGAAGGAGAAACTACCATGACCTTGCCTCGCTCCCGCGCGGCGCGGCTCGCCGCCGCGCTGCTCCTCACCCCGGTCGCGCTCGCCCCAATGCTGGCGACGCCGGCGCAGGCGCAATGGACCGTGTTCGACCCGACCAACTATGCGCAGAACGTGCTGACGGCCGCGCGCAGCCTTCAGCAGATCACCAATCAGATCACCTCGCTCCAGAACGAAGCGCAGATGCTCATCAACCAGGCGCGCAATCTGGCGAGCCTGCCCTACTCGTCGCTGCAACAGCTTCAGCAATCGGTCCAGCGCACGCAGCAATTGCTCAGCCAGGCGCAGAACATCGCCTACGACGTCCAGCAGATCGACCAGGCGTTCCAGAGCAAATACGCCAATGTGTCGATGTCGGCGTCCGACGCGCAACTGCTCGCCGATGCCAAGACCCGTTGGCAAAACACGGTGGGCGGCCTCCAGGACGCCATGCGCGTACAGGCCACCGTCGTCGGCAATATCGACACCAACCGCACCCAGATGTCGGCGCTGGTCGGGGCGAGCCAGTGGGCCACGGGCGCATTGCAGGCGACGCAGGCCGGCAACCAGCTCCTCGCGCTTCAGGCGCAGCAGCTCGCCGACCTCACCGCCGTCGTCAGCGCCAACGGCCGGGCGCAGGCGTTGCAATCGGCCGAACGGGCCGCGGCTGCGGAACAGGGCCGCGAGCAGCGCCGCCGCTTCCTGACGCCGGGGACCGGCTATCAGGCCGGCAACGCGCAGATGTTCTACAACGGCAACTGAGGGCGGCGCGATGGACGGCAAAACCCTCGCACGCCTCGGCGCCGTCGTCTTCGTGGCGGTCGCGGTCACAGCGACCGCCATCGAGATGGCCCGCAAGGAAGACGGGTACGACAACACCGCCCCGCAGGTACGCTCCGCACCGGCGCATGATCCGCTCCGCGCGGATCTCGCCCGGTGCAGCGCCATGGGGGAAGCCGGCACACGCGATCCGGGCTGCCTGAAGATCTGGGCCGAGAACCGCCGGCGCTTTCTCGGGCAACCGGCATCCACGCCGTCAGCGGCCTCGGTGCCACCGGCCAGCCTGTTTCCCGGCGGCGCCAACGATCCGGCCGCCGGTGACATCGCGCCCGTCCTCCCGGAGCGACGGGCCGCTCCGGAAGGTCGCTGACCATGGGCGGCACCGGCGTTATCGACCATTTTCTCGAGGTCTTCACCCGCTACATCGACGGCGGCTTCGGCCTGCTCGGCGGCGAAGTCGGGTTCATCGCCACGACGCTGATCGTCATCGACGTAACGCTGGCCGCTCTGTTCTGGTCGTGGGGCGCCGACGACAACATCATCGCCCGGCTGGTGAAGAAGACCCTGTTCGTCGGCGTCTTCGCCTACCTGATCTCCAACTGGAACAATCTCGCGCGGATCATCTTCGAGAGCTTCGCCGGCCTTGGCCTGAAGGCGTCCGGCACGAGCTTCACCGTCACCGATCTGCTCCGCCCCGGCAAGGTGGCGCAAACCGGCCTTGATGCCGGCCGGCCGCTGCTCGACTCGATCTCGGGCCTGATGGGCTACTGGTCGTTCTTCGAGAACTTCATCCAGATCGCCTGCATGTTCTTCGCCTGGGCGCTGGTCCTGCTCGCCTTTTTCGTGCTCGCCATCCAGCTCTTCATCACCCTGATCGAGTTCAAGCTGACGACGCTCGCCGGCTTCGTGCTGATCCCCTTCGGCCTGTTCGGCAAGAGCGCCTTCATGGCCGAACGGGTGCTCGGCAACGTCATCTCTTCGGGCATCAAGGTGCTGGTGCTCGCCGTCATCATCGGCATCGGCTCGACCCTGTTCTCCGAGTTCACCGCAGGCTTCGGCGGCGCCACGCCGTCAATCGACGAGGCCATGGCGATCGTGCTCGCCGCGTTGTCGCTGCTGGGTCTCGGCATTTTCGGCCCGGGCATCGCCAACGGCCTCGTCTCCGGTGGCCCGCAACTCGGCGCCGGCGCTGCGATCGGCACCGGGCTCGCGGCCGGCGGCATGGTGGCAACTGGTGCTGCCACGGTGGGCGCCGTCGCCTCGGGCGGCGCGGCCCTCGCAGGTGGCGCCGCCGCCGCGGCGCGTGGCGGAGCCGCGCTCGCCGGCGGCGCATCGACCGCCTACAGCCTGGGCGCGGCCGGCTCCTCGGGCGCGTCCGCCGTCGCTTCCGGGCTCGGCAACGTCGCCAGCGCGGGCGCCCAGGCCGCCGTATCGCCGTTGAAGCGCGCGGCCAGCCGCGCCGCCGACAGTCTGAAACAGAGCTATCGATCCGGCGCGCGCGCCGCCCTCGCCTCGACCGGCGGGTCATCGACAGCCGGTACGGTCGACGGCGACGCGCCAACCGCCGCCCAGGCGCCTTCCCCGGACGGCCCGCCGGCCTGGGCCAAGCGCATGAAGCGCTCACAGCAAATGACGCACGGCGTTCAGGCCGCGGCCCATGCGGTGCGCAGCGGCGACAGCCACGGCGGCGGCTCCTCCGTCAACCTCTCGGAAAGCGACTGACCATGTTCAAACGACCGGCCACCCATTACGGCAAATCCCCACAGCCCGAGACGCCCTATCAGCGCGCCGCCCAGGTCTGGGACGAGCGCATCGGCTCCGCCCGCGTGCAGGCCCGCAACTGGCGCTTCATGGCCTTCGGTTCGCTCGCGCTCTCGATGGGCCTGTCCGCCGCGCTGGTCTGGCAATCGGCGAACGGCTCGATCGTGCCCTGGGTGGTGCAGGTCGACCGGCTGGGGGCCGCACAGGCGATCGCGCCCGCGACCGCCGACTATCAGCCCAACGACGCGCAGATCGCCTTCTACCTCGCGCGCTTCATCGAACAGGTCCGCTCGATCCCCGCCGACGCGATCATCGTGCGGCAGAACTGGCTGCGCGCCTACGACCTCACGACCCAGGCCGGGGCCTTGGCGCTCAATGACTACGCCCGGTCGAACGATCCCTTCGCCAAGGTCGGCAAGAGCCAGGTGGCGGTGGAGGTATCGAGCGTCATCCGCGCCTCGCCGTCGAGCTTCCGCGTCGCCTGGATCGAGCGGCGCTATCAGGACGGCGCTCTGGCCTCCACCGAACGCTGGTCGGCCATCCTCACCGTCGGCGTGCAGCCTCCGCGGGACGCCGACACGCTGAAGAAGAACCCCCTCGGAATCTACGTCAACGCCATCAACTGGTCGAAGGAGCTTGGACAATGACGCCCGCACTCCGCAAAGCCGCCCCCTGGAGTGCAGGGCGTCCGGCTTTCCGCATCCCCGCCAATCCGGCATTCCGTACATCCGGCCTGCTGCTCGTGCTGCTTTGCACGTCGGCGCTCGCCGGCTGCGCGAGCCACCTGCCGCCGCCTGAAATCTCCTATGATAACGCCGTGCCCGCCGTGGAGGCCGTCGAACCGCCCAAGCCGGTACAGGTCGTCGAACTCCCGAAGCCCCTGCCGCTCCCCGGCCAGTTGAAGCCCGTCGCTCCCGGCGCGCGGCCGCAACCCGAGGCCGCGGATCCGACCGTGCGCGTCAACCAGGCGAACGCGGCCGCGCGAGTTCAGCCGGTACGCGATGGCTTCATCAATGCGATGCAGGTCTATCCCTTCGTCGGCGGCGCGCTCTATCAGGTCTATACTTCGCCGGGCCAGATCACCGACATCGCGCTTCAGCCCGGCGAGCAGCTCGTCGGCGCAGGCCCGGTCGCCGCCGGCGATACGGTGCGCTGGATCATCGGCGATACCGAAAGCGGCGTCGGCGCCGCGCGGCAGATCCACATCCTCGTGAAACCGACCCGGGCCGAACTGCTGACCAACCTGGTCATCAACACCGATCGCCGCACCTACCACATGGAACTGCGCTCGACGCCGGCGACCTATATGGCGTCGGTGTCCTGGCAATATCCGCAGGACCAACTGATCGCGCTGCGCAGGCAGAATGTCGAGGCGCAGGCGGCCCAGCCGGTTTCGGCCGGCATCGATCTGGCGCGCGTGAACTTCCGCTACGATGTGAGCGGCGATCGTGCGCCGTGGCGGCCGCTGCGCGCTTTCGACGATGGCCGGCAGGTATTCATCGAGTTCCCGCGCGGCATCGGCCAGGGCGAGATGCCGCCGCTGTTCGTCGTCGGCGCGGAAGGCGACACCTCCGAGCTCGTGAACTACCGCGTGCGCGGCAACTACATGATCGTCGACCGGCTGTTCGCCGCCGCCGAATTGCGCTTCGGCGCGGGCAAGACCCAGAAGCGCGTGCGCATCTCCCGGAACGATGGGAGGCCGGCATCGTGAGCGACCCACGCGATCCTGAAGAGGAAGACGGCCGGACGCCCGCTGAGGCTCCGCCCTCGCGGCCCGACGATGGCATCGACGAACGGCCGCTCTCGGGCGAGCCCGCAGCGCCTATGCGGCTGCGTCCCGAGCCGCCGCGCGTGACCCGCCTCTCGCGCAAGGTGCTGGCCGGGCTCGGCCTCGTCGCCAGCATCGGTGTCGGCGGGGCGCTGGTCTATGCGCTCCAGTCCCGCAACGACGGACATCGGGGACAGGAACTCTATTCCACCGACAACCGCGCCACGCCCGATGGGCTGAATGGCCTACCCAAGGACTATGCGAGCGTGCCGCATCTCGGCCCGCCGCTGCCCGGCGATCTCGGCCGCCCCATTCTCAATGCCCAGAATGGCGGCCGGACGGTTCCGAGGCCGGGCATGGCCGCGACACCGCCCGGTCCCAGCCCGGAAGAACAGCGCCGGGCGCAGGAGCTGGAAGCAGCGCGCACCGCGCGCCTGTTCTCGTCCACCGAGACGCGGCCCGCCACCCCATCAGCAAACGCCCCCGCCACGGCGCCCGCGACCGATCTCGCCAGCCTTGGCCTCGCACCGCAACCGGCCACGCCCTCGGCCCAGGATCGCCAACTCGCCTTCCTCAACCAGACGCCCGACAAGCGCACGGTTTCCACTGACCGGGTGGCATCGCCCGCATCGGCCAATGTCCTGCAGGCGGGCGCGGTGATTTCCGCCGCGCTCATCACCGGCATCCGCTCCGATCTGCCCGGCCAGATCACCGCGCAGGTGACGGAGAACATCTACGACAGCCCCACCGGCCGCATCCTCCTGATCCCGCAGGGCTCCCGCGTCGTCGGCCAATATGACAGCGGCGTCGGCTTCGGCCAGCGCCGCATTCTGCTGGTCTGGAATCGCCTGATCTTCCCGAACGGCCGCTCGATCGTGCTCGAGCGCCAGCCAGGCGCGGATGCCGAGGGCTTTGCCGGACTGGAAGACAGCGTCGACTATCATTGGGGTGAACTGTTCAAGTCGGCCGCACTCTCGACCCTGCTCAGCGTCGGCGCCGAGACGGGCTCGTCCGGGCAGGAGAGCGACATCGTGCGTGCGCTCCGCAACGGGGCTTCCGACAGCATCAGCCAGACCGGCCAACAGATCGTCCAGCGCCAGCTCAACATCGCGCCGACGCTGACCATCCGGCCGGGCTTTCCCGCCCGCGTCATCGTTACGCGCGACCTGGTGCTCGAACCCTACGGAGGCTGAAATGGCAAAACTGAAGCTCGGCCCGATCGTCGACGACAAGCCGGTCAAAGTCACGCTGGAGCTGCCCGCGAGCCTTCATCGTGATCTCACCGCCTATGCGGAAATCCTCGCCCGCGAGACCGGGCAGCCGGCGACGGATCCGGCGCGGCTGATCATTCCGATGCTGGAGCGGTTCATCGGGACGGATCGCGGCTTTGCGAAGGCGAAGCGGGCGAACCCGTCCGTTTGATATTCGCGCTTTCGGATCGCGATGACATTCGAGCAAGGCTGAGAAACCTGCGAAATGCCGGATTGTCGTTTCGGCGCGACCAGATCGCACTGAACGGCAGGACCTCATCTGCGATCTGCCGATAGACGACGCCGGGAAAACGCGCGCCGGTTGCCGCCTCGCTGACCACCGTCAGTCCGCGCCCCACGGCGACCATCGACAGGAGGACATCGCGCCCGACATATTGAGGGTGGATGTTCGGATGGCGGCCGAGATCCGCCAGGCGCTGGACCAGATAATCGCGGATTTCCGGTCCCGGCGCGGCATCGCTGACGATGAAGGTCTCCCCGGCGAGATCGCGCCAGCGCAAGCTCTGCTTCTTCGTAAGACCGTGTTCCGACGGCAGGACGGCGAACACGCCTTCCGTCCATAGCTGCTCGGTTTCGCAACCGGGCCACTCCCCCGTGCCAGTGATGAACGCCACGTCGAGCTGAAGCTGCCGGACCGCCGCGACATGGACCGATGGATTGCCTTCGATCAGTTCGACCGTCACGCGCGGATGCTTCTCGTCGAACGCCTTCATCAGGTCGAACAGGAAACCCGACGCCAGGGACGAGAAGATGCCGATCTTGACGATGCCATCCTCGGATCGGCCGATCGCAGCGACATCGTTGACGCCATTCTCGATCTGCTGGAGCGCGATGCGGACACGACGCAGAAACCGTTCGCCCGCCACCGTGAGGGAAACGCCGCCGGAATGGCGGTGGAACAAGGAAGCGCCCAACCGATCCTCGAGATCGCGGATGCGGCGGCTGACGGCAGATTCCTGGATATTCAGGAACGCCGCCGCCTTGCGAAAGCTTCCATGCTCCGCAGCCGCGACAAAGTATTGAATGTTGCGCAACTCGATCACAATGGAGCTACTCTTCTCCACCTCTTGCCGCGCTACATTTCACCCCATCATGGTTTCATCTGTTTGAATAAACATGGTTTTACATAGGAAGGCGGATTGCATCCGCTTCCTGCGCACTCACTCCACCGACTTCTCGGTAAATCCCAGGGTGTTTGCATTCTCGACCAAGGTCCGCACCTTGGCGCGATCAAGCCCGCCCGGCACATCCGCCTCGATCTCCAGCCTCAGCCGCACCTCGCTGCCGGGCAGCGTCGTCAGCTGCTCCACGATCGCCTCGACAATCTGGTGAATGTCCCGGGCGGGGCGCTCCGGTGAGATCATCACCGCGCCGCTAAAGCGCGTCGGCTTCTTTTCCGTCGGCGGCGTGGCAGACGTCTCCTCGACGCCCGGCCCGCCAGGCGCGGGCGTGGGTCCGCCACTGTCGGCGCCTCCAGGCGCATCACCCGCCCCGGGTTGCGAAGGCGCCGGGCGATGCGCTTCGGCCACGTCCGGTTTGATGATGACGCTATCGCTGTCGATCACCACAGGCGCGTTGCCGGCCCGCTCGATGGCAAGCCCCAGATAGGTATCGGTCTTCTCGTCCCATCGCTCGGCATAAGCGAAGGGACCGGGCAACATGCCGCTGACGGCCGCCTGCACGGCCTTGATCAGGACGTCCTGCCCCTTGAGGCGGGGCAGATAGATGTAGCGATTGAGGTATTCCCGCAGATCCTTCAGCGACAGATGTGACTTGTCGTTCCAGATGTATTTCTGGAGATCGCGATCGAGACGCGACGGCCCCAGCTCGGTCAGCAGACCTTCCTCGGCCACGAGCTTCTTGCTCGCCCGCGCCAACAGCCCATCCTGCGCCGGAACTTTACCCGAGACCCACTCCACATCGGTCTGAGCGCTCTCCTGCGCCGGATAATGCAGGTAGCACCACGCCTCCTTGAGGCGCGTCTTCATCGTTTCTGTCGCCTCGGCCAGCTTGGCCTCCGCGAGTTTCTGATCGCTCGGCCGAAGCTCCAAACGCTCCTTGTCACGAACGATTTCGCCCCAGGCCAGGGACGCGCGCATAGCGTCTTTCAGGTTATCGAGCTGGCGCGAGTCTGCGGCAATGAAAACCAGCATGTTGCGATAAACGCGCGGTGCGGAACCACGCTGCGTCAGCATGTCCTTAGCCTCGGCGAGGGCCTCCGACGTGTCGCGCCCGCTGTGTGGATGTGCAACCCCTAACACCACGGCCCGCACGCCTCCGGCTTCATCGGGCACTTCGGCCGATGAAGCAGGCGCGACCTGCACGGCGTCGAAATGCCCGCGGTCCACAAGGCCATTCACATATTTGCCGAGTTCCGCATCAATCCTAACGTCAACCAATGCCGCCTCGATCTGCGCGGCCTTGTCCGCCGCGATGCGATTGAGGCTGGCCGACATGGAATACCAGTAACGGCCGAGATCAGCGTGCATGAACTTGGCCTGGTTGGTTAGCCGCCGGAGCGCATCACCAAAGATCGCGGGCCGCTCGCCGGGCTGCACGACGCCGAGGTTGATCTGTTTGTCGTCGAGGCCCGTGTTTTGCTGCTGATGCGTCGGCGCCGTCCCCATGAAGATCGCGCGCGCGACGCGACGCGTCGCCGAGTATCGGTTTAGGTTGGGCGCGGACTGGTCGATCTTGTAGGGCGTGGACGTCGCACCATCGACATCGCCGGCGATGATCGATTGCCAACTCACCTCAAGATAGTGCAGCAATTCCGGCTCCACACGCGGTGAACTCACCGCCACGCTGCCCGGCATGATCATCACCGACGGATCCGCGTTCATCCACAGCTCGTGAATAGCCTGCGCCATCAGGCGCAGCACGCCGCGCGTGCGCTGGAATTTTTCGAGCGACCCCCAGCTCGTGTAGAGCTGGTCGAACAACTCGGGATGGATCGGATAAGCCTTCTCCAACTTGCGCCGATAGTCTTCGTCCGCGCAGCCTTGCGGAAAATCGTTGGCGTTCTCACGGTAGAGCTTCGCGAACTGCTTCAGCGTGTTGTCGCGATGGTGGAACTTGTCGCCGGGGATGTCCTTGAACAGCCGCCGCCGGACGATCTCATAGCTCTCCTCCTGACTCGCCGGACGCCATGAGGATTCCACGCGGCTGAAGGTCTGCTTGAGTCGAGCAAGCGCTTCTTGGCCGCCTTCGCCGCCCACCTCGATCTGCGACGCCGGCAAAGACGCGACGAGCAGCGTGCCAGGGCTAGCCTTGACCGCCTCGGTCAGCGACTGGACGAAGGACAGGTTCGCATCGAACGACCCGGACGGCAGTCCCTCGACCTTGTAGATCTGACGCAGGTACGCGACCCATTCGTCGATCAGGATCAGGCACGGCGCATACTTTTTGAAGAGCGCCTCCAGCAAGTTCGAGCCCGGCGCGATACCACTGGCGTCATTCTCCGCGACCATGGCGAAAGCGTCGGCGCCACCGAGCTGCCAGGCGAGTTCACCCCAGGTCGTGCGGATCTTCCGATCGCCTTCGGCATGGAGGACGTCCTGCGGCCCGCGTGACGTGCCGACTAGCACGGCGCGGTTGACGCCCTGCGGCACGCTGAGCCCCTGCTTTTCGAGCAACTGGTCCAAGCCGGAGAGGTCCTGCACCGGGGTAGGCCCAGCCATGTGATAGAGCGCCAACATCGAGTGCGTCTTGCCGCCGCCAAAGTTGGTTTGCAGTTCGACGACCGGATCGCCGCCGCTACCGGACAGCCGCTTCGCGGCCCCAATCAACAGCGCGCTCAAACCTTCCGTCAGATAGGTGCGGCTGAAGAACTGACGCGGGTCGCGGTATTCCGGCGGCGCGCTGCCCGAATGCACCTTGGCGAGGTCGGCCGCGAACTCGGCCTGCTGGAACTCGCCGGTGGCGACATCCTGGTGAGGCTCGACCACCTCGCGCCACGGCAGCAGCCCCGCCACGGTCTCGACCGAGATTTCGAGGCGCTGGGTTTTCCGCCGCTCCTCGTTGCGCTGAAGCTCGGTGAACTTCGTGCGCAGGATGGTGTCGCGCATCTTACCGAGCTGCTCCGCCGTCTCGCCGGCGCTGATCGCCTCCATCAGCCGACGCATGGAATCCAGAGCGCGCTCGGCATCGTCGTAGGTGAAGGTCTCGTTGTGCGAGAGCTTGTTGCGGACATCCCCGAGCTCGTTGACCAGCGAGCGCTCGGCGCGGCCAAGCACGGCCTTGAACGCCTCGCTCCAAAAGCGATCCATGGCGTTGAACAGCGCGGCCTGGTCCCAACCGACCTCACCGCTGCTGTTGGGGCGCAGGTTCGGCAACTTCTCCAGCACCTGGACCTGCCAGTGCCCCTTGAGCGAACTTTCCAGCCTTTTCTCTACGAACGGGATGAGCGCCGCCGGGAGCAACTCCATTCCTTCAAACACATATTGGCGCGTGCTTTTTGCCACGTTCCGTCCCCCCTCAGATGTCCAGCTTGATCTGGCGATCGCCGACGGTGTCATGGATCGCCGCAGCCTGCCGCGTCAGTTCGGTCCAGTCGGTGACGAGCGCGTTGTAGGTAGTGGCCTCTTGGCGATCCTGCCGCCGTTTGTCGCTGATTTCATAAAGGACGTAAGCCAAGTCCTTCACCGCCTCGGCCTTGTCGCTCCCAAACTTCTTCAGGAGCAATGCCGTCTCATGCGACAACCCATCCAGTTGATGTTGACGCACGAGATACTGGCAACATTCCCAGATGGTGAGATGGCGGTCCGTTTCGGGATTCCAATCCACCTCTAGGTCTTCCCGCTTGTAGATGCGGACTCGCCCTGCCGATGATTCCACGATGCCAGCATGGCGCACATCGTCCACCGAAATGCCACGGGCGCGGGCAAGGTTATCGGCATCGCCGAAAAAGCCCTTTTCGTACCCATGCTGAGTGAACCAGGTCACGGCAAAGCGCGTCTCCGGATCAAAATCACCTTCCTGAGAGGAAAGATACTGATCCAGTTCCTCGTTGATGATTTGCAAGGCGGTCTTCACCGACATCGGGCTGTCATCGCGTTCGATCACTGAGGCGTAGCGGCTGAAAATCGCTATGCCGGGGCCGATGGAAGCCTGGGGAATATCCACCGGAGCGATGCTTGCGCGGTGCATCTCCTTGAGGGCTGCGGGCAGTTCACGGCGCAGCGCCCGGATAAACTCGATGCGCGAGATCGTCTCGGCATCCGCCGCACGAGGCCGACACGCCATCACGACAGACGTAGCGAGCGCGTTTTTGTTTTTCTTGAGGTTGCCAACAAGCTCGGTCCGTACCGGCCATGTCGCCCCGATCGAATAGCCGGCGTCGACAATCGCCTGAAGGAAGGTCGCCCACCCCTTAACCGAGAAACCGCTTTCGTCGACCTCGCCTTGCCGGAAAGCATAATAAATCGCAGCCGGCACATCGGGCCGGCCCTGCGTCGCCATGTGACGCATGACGGTAGTCATACCTTCGAGAAAGAAGCTGTCGGCCTCGTCCTTACCGCCGTGGCGTTTATAGTCGGCAACCAGTTCCTCTTGCTTGGGAACCAGCATGGTCGAAAACAGGTCCGGGTAGGTCCCTGCCAGCCCTTTCCGCAGCCAGACATAGAAGAAATCGGACAAATCCGCATAAGGGACGTTGTCGTAATACGGCGGGTCGGTAGAGATAACGAAGCCTGAGAAATCTACGTTCTGGGCATCCATTTGGTGTTCGACGCCACCCTGATCCGAACAGGGAAGAGCGGCCACGGCTTTCGCCAGATATTCGACTTGACCGATGAAATTGCCCGAGGACGACGAGAACGGGTTTCCTTCAACTGTGTCCCAGCGCATCGGCAAAGCCTGCATCGCAAACACCTGCTGTATTTTTTCCCCGGTCGTATCCCAAAAGCTACTGGTGGATTGCCGATTGGCCAATCGACTCACACTCAATACCAGATATGAGAAGATCGCCTTTCGGTAATCCTCATCAGGTATTTTTCCGACCACATCTGAAATGAGGCCCATGAATGTGTTCAGGGCAATGGTCTGCCGATCCATGAATAGGTCAGAGATATTGGTCGGACCATAGTTGGTTACACTCATATACTGAGGGTGCTGTGAAAGAGGGAATTCTGGTCTCCAATCAGGCTTTTCACTGAAAGCTAGGACCTCATCCTCTTTAGTTGGAGCAACGTATCGACGTCCGCCTTTGCCTTCCAGGACAACAGCCAGCAAACGCCAGCCCATCCTACCGGCCATACCCTCGGCCTTCACATAGTCGGCCGTGATCGCGTCGCCGGTCAGGAGACACCTGAAATTCGCACCGCGGCCCGCCTTGGTGCCTGCCGCGACGGCAGCCGTATCAGCGGGTTTGCCAGTGTGAATTTCAAAGGAGATGTCAAAACCACTGATGGTGGGCTGCACCCAAACTGATTTTTTGGGCTTGTTGCAAAGCCAATAGTTGGAAATCAAAGGGACATGGGCGCCGCGCACCGCCGGGTTCGGACTCGCAACGGTCCTCGCCCACAGCCAGGCGAGGATGGTAGCTTCGCCGCCGCCATCCTTCTTAGGAAGAGCGACCTGCGGATAGAGGTGTCCAATTTTCTCCCGCGCCTTGTCGGTTAGCGCCTGCGCATACCAGAGAATGTCTTCGGCAAGACCTTCAGCGCCGCGATAGTGAAGGCGCTCCAGTTTGCCGGGATGGACAGGCTTCCGATCCTTGAACTGGGAAGGTAGCTCGATCATTGCCTTGCCGATCATTACAGCAACCGGGTTGAGATCAGACCCGGTCGAACGCAAACCAAGCCGCAAAGCTTCAAGCGGAATAGAACCACCGCCCGAAAATGGATCGTAGGCCGGAGGGACGCCCTCCGGGAAATTCCTGCGAATTTCAGCCCGGGCCCGTTCAAGAACTTCTTCGTTGGTGGAATTCTCCCACTTCACCAGGTCCTGGATGATCTGGAAGAGACGATCGCGTTCAGTTTCGATCTCCTCCTCGGTCGCGAACTTTTCGGGATGGCTCGACGGGTCATCGACAAGCTGAGCGAATAATATCGCTCGGCATGCCGCCAAGGGCCGCCGCGCCCACCACAAGTGAAGTGCTGAGGGATGCCCGTGCTTGATCGACTTTTCCCGCGCCGATGCCGCATTAATCGCCTCGAGTGGGATTGCGACTTCGATGAGCTTCTTTTTATAATTCTGGGTCATTACGCGGGCTCTTCAATTTGGAGGTTTGCTGCGCCCAGCGGATGCGTGGCGGCGTCGTAGAAATGCAGTGTGGCTTCGGGCAGCGCTTCAATCAGCGCGGCCTTCTTCTGCCGAATATTGCCAGTGGCGCGCAGCGAGACGGCAACCGAACGGCCCTTGTGGTTTCCGATAGCGTCTATGAGGTGCTTGTCGCTGTCGCCAAGGCTGTGACCAAAGACAACCAAGGGTTCCGTGTCCTGCGCCAGGCAAGCGAATACAAAGGAGAGGTAGTCGGACCGATAGATCGACGCGAGCTTCTCCTGAGCCGTCCCCTCCGAAATGAAGAGCGGCATAGAATCCTGATAGGCGGTTCCGAACAGATCTAGCAGGTTTTGTCCCGCCGCGGCCGGTCTCTTCAATGTCTGGCCGTTCGGTCGCCGATAGAGGTGCAGGCCG
Source organism: Sphingopyxis sp. 113P3 (assembly GCF_001278035.1). Taxonomy (NCBI): domain Bacteria; kingdom Pseudomonadati; phylum Pseudomonadota; class Alphaproteobacteria; order Sphingomonadales; family Sphingopyxidaceae; genus Sphingopyxis; species Sphingopyxis sp. 113P3. The sequence continues at coordinate 1,097,085 of NZ_CP009452.1, read as the reverse complement.
CCATGCAGGAAATGCACCTTGGTCCTTTTGCCCCAGATCTCGGTGTTTGTGACGTCGAACTTCTCCGACCAAAAATAATCCCGGAAGCCGTTCTGATTCCGCATGAGCGCCCAATAGAGCGTGAGGTCATAATTCGTGCAGTAGATCGACGCATAAGCCGATAGTTCGGCGGCGATAACGTCGAGGTGGGCGGCAGGTACGGATTGCCATGGCACATGGACCGAATGGACGGCCCGGATCAGCGCCTCCCGAATACTGACCTCTCGCTCTGAAAACGGATCCAGTGGCTGACCGAGCGCCGCGGACACGGTCTTGCTGGTCGCCAAGGCGCTCAAAACAACTTCGAAATTTCGTGTTTCCAGGCGGTCAAACAGTGAGATGTCCGCGGCGTTGAGCTGCGCTCCATCGCCTTGTGCTGCGGTCTCGAATAGCGAACCATACCCAAAACGCTGCCACAGATTCTGGCTGAACCCGTTGCCGATGAGCAGTCCCGACCAATCCTCCTGATCTTTCAGCTCAGCCCAATTCCAAAGCTGGTCGTCCAATCCGTCGATCATCGGGCCGCTCCTGCTCGCGGTCCCTGTTTTCTGAGACTGACGCGATAACGATAAGCCGTAATCTCCTCGACCACGACGCGGTCCCCGGCCTGAGCGCGATGCAACTGATAGAAGGCGCCGATCCAGCCGCGAGCACGGAAAAACTTCTTCTGGCCGTCAAGGTCGGTCTGGACCGGCTCCGTGCCGCCCCAGTCGATCGTGAGATCGCGCCTTGCTCTCGTCGCCTTGTTTGAACCGCCAATGACGTCGGCCGGAAAGCGGTCGAAGAATGAGCGCAGGTAGATGTGCTTGTTCGTGATGTTTCCGTCGGTAATCTCCACCTCGCCGATCACACGCCCCGCTGCTGTCTGCGCAGCCGTTATAGGCGGCGGCGTCAGAGGACGGGGCGATGCTGGCGTAGGTCGCGGTGTCACCGCTGCGACAGCGTCCGGCTCCCGATCATCCCATTCGATGTCGATATGCAGCTTCCTGCCGCGCTTAGAGACCTCAACCGTCACCGTATCGGCGCGGCCAACGCGATCACGCCGCGAGCCGTCATCCGGCCGAGCTGCTGCTTCGGGGGCGATCGTCATATCTCCAGCCTCGAGCTGAGCGGCGACGCCATCGATGGCTGCGTCGTCCAGCTCGACCCAAGTCACGGCACCACTCTTGTGCTGATACGGGATCGGACGTTCGAGGCGACGCACATCGGCGAGCTTCCAAGGCGTATTCCATTTGGCGACTTCACCCGACTGGATCATGTGCTCGGCAATACGGTGATGCGCGAACGTGGCGACCATCTCCGTTGGCGATAGCGGCGACCCCACGTCGACCAGTCGGGCAATGCCATAGATCGTCCCACTGCCTTTACGGATCAGCGCAAACCAGCCGCGATGTGACGCCCCCGAGGAGCGCATCTCCCAGTCCTTGGTCCCGCCGAGAATGTAGCCGATCCACGGGTCGGCGATGATCAGGCCTTTGGTGATCCTCATCGCGGTTCCTCCGCACGCTCGAGTAGGCGTGGCAAATGGAACTGGATCGCGGTCTCGAGAAACGACGGTTCCCGTTCCACGAGCGGGCCGCGCACATAGCGCGGCGCATGGGCAAAGCCGGCGGCGACCGGCACGATGGCGAGAATGAACTTCTCCGGTTCATGCAGGGAGGTGATGACCTCCTGGCGCGTGATCATCACGCTGTCCGCGCCGTCGATGCGGCCCTTGACCTCGATGAAGCGCAGATGCCCCGACCGCGGATCGTGGGACGCGATGTCGTAGCCGATCTTCTGGGCGGAGACGTCGGCGGGCTCGTTGCCCAGCGCCCGTTCGGCCGCCATCACAGCCGCCATCGCCGCGAGCTCGATCTCCCGGCGCGCGGCCGGGTCTTCTGCAAAATGGTTCGGAATGCTCGGCGCCTGACGCTCTTCGAGCAGCCCGCGGGGGATGACGACCATGCCGCCCCGCACGCGCGGCGGCTGCGACGAGATGAAACGCTCCCGCTCAAGCTGGTCCATGCGGCGCTTCTGCCGATCCGCCAGGTCTTCGGCGCGGCGCTGCGCGTTCTGCCAATTCACCCGCGTTTTCTTGCCGGCGCGCTCCTCCTCCTTCAGCTCGAAGGCGCGCGAGTCCCAGTAATTGATCTCCTTCTTGAGGCGAGCGCGAACTTCCTGCTCGACCTTTTCGATCTCGGGCAGCCGCCGCGCCTTGACCTCGGCGACATGGCCTTGGGCCAGTTCGACGGTCGCAAACCGGATCGCGACCTTCTCCAAGTCGGTGGTCAGCCAACTCTCGTCTAGAAGATCGCGCACGCTGCCGACCTCCTCCGCCGTGGCCGGCCGCAGATTCAAATGCGGCGCGATGCCGGCGTTGACGGTGTTTCCGGCCTTGTCGATCGCAGCGAACTGGAGGCGCTGCGAGATCACATGCGGCTTGCCGGCGCTGGTGACGCGACCGTCCTGGACCGTATGTTCCAGCAGGAAAATCGCCGACAGCGCATCGCCCGCGTCGGTGTCGTCGACCAGGATCGCGCCCTGCCGCATAATCTGCTCATACTGTTCGCGGATCAGGCTGATCACGGCCTCGAGCAGCGGGTGGCCGGGACAAACGAAGGCGGCGACGGGCTGCTGGTTGATCTTGTCCTTCTCGAAGCAGATGCGCTCATACTGCGTCTGGAGCGGCGCGCCGGTTCCGATCTGGCGATCCCGCTCGCGGATGCGCACCGGGACATGCGTGACCTCCCAACGCCCTTCCTCCCGGCGCTTGATGCGCCCGCCCAGATGCTGGAACGCCTCGACGAAGAAGCTCTGGATGTGGTGCGGCTGTAGGCGCAGCGCCTCGGCCCGCTCCATCTCCAGCCGCAATTCCTCGACCCTCGCTTCCGGCATGGTGTCGTTGGTCAGGGCGCGGCGGCGCAGCAGTTCGAGCAGGTGCGCCTGATCCACCGCGCCATCGACCTGCTGGAAAAGGCGCGCTTTCACGTCCTCCTGCTCGCCATACTGGATCGCCTCGAACAGCAAATCCTTCAGCGCCACGCCGTCGAACAATTCGCCGAGCACGTCATAGACCCGGCCGCCCAGCGCCTCGCGCGCCGCTTCCAGTTTCTCCAACAGCCGCGCGTAAACCTCGCCCTCGCGAGTATCGGCCGCGACCAGATTCCACAGGTGGCAAACCTCGGTCTGACCGATGCGGTGGATACGGCCGAACCGCTGCTCGATCTTGTTCGGATTCCACGGCAGGTCGTAATTGACCATGAGATGGCCGCGCTGGAGGTTCACGCCTTCGCCCGCCGCGTCGTTGGCGATCAGGACCAGCATGTCCTTGTCCTGCATGAAGCGCTCGACGACCTTGCGCCGCTCTTCGCGCGACACGCCGCCGTGGATCACCTCGACGGCCTCGGGGTTGCCGAGCCGCGCCCGCACCTTGTCGAGCAGGTAGTGCAGCGTGTCCTTGGGCTCGGTGAAGATGATCAGCTTGCGACGATTGCCGGCCGCGTCGACCATCAGATCATCGTCGAGAATACGATTGAGCTGGCTCCATTTCGTGTCCACGCCTGAGCGCAGCACGCCGAGCGCCATCGTCTCCAACCCCTTCAGGGTTTCGACTTCCAGAGCGAGTTGCTCGACCGTCTCGGCCGTCGTCGCGCCCGTCGAGATCAGATCCTCAAGCTCGTCGATCTCCTCCTGGCCATACTCCTCGATGTTCCGCAGCATGTCAGCGTTGATCGCGGGCTCGTTTGCGCCGGCCCGGCGGCCCTTGGCGGCAAGCCGCGCTTCGCCCAGCTCGTTTTCCAACCGTTCCCGGCGGCGCTTGAGGGACTGATAGATGGCGGCCGGCGACGAGGCGAGACGCCGCTGAAGTATCTGCAAGGCAAACCCGACGTTGTTGCGCTTCTTCCCGTCGCCCTCGGCGAAGCGCTGCACGCGGTTCATCTCGCTGCGCACATATTCGGTGACGGCGGTGTAGAGCGCGGCCTCCCCTTCCGAGAGCTGATACTTGACCGTGCGCGCGCGCCGCTCGGGGAACAGCGGCCGGCCATCGAACTTGAGCAGCTCTTCCTTGGTCAGCCGCCGCATCATGTCTTCCGTGTCGGCATAGTGGACACCGTCGCGGAACCGGCCCTCGAACCGATCGCCGTCGAGGAGCGCCATGAAGAGCTGGAAATCCTCTTCCTTGCCGTTGTGCGGCGTCGCCGACATCAGCAGCAGGTGGCGGCAAACCTGACCGAGCTTCTGGCCGACCTGATAGCGCCGCGTATATTTGACCTCACCGCCGAAATAGGTGGCGGACATGCGGTGGGCTTCGTCGCAGATAATCAGGTCCCATTCGCGCGCGCTCATGAGCTTCTCCTGAAGCTCCTCGTTGCGCGCCAACACGTCGAGACGGACGATCAGCCGATCCCGGTCGCTGAACGGATTGCCCGACCGCGAGTTCTCGATCATGTCGCGGGAAAGGATGTCGAACTCGAGATTGAACTTCTGGCCGAGTTCGTCCTGCCATTGCTCGACCAGGCTGCCCGGCGCAACGACGAGGCAGCGTTCGAGATCGCTGCGGGCGATCAGCTCCTTCATCAACAGCCCGGCCATGATCGTCTTGCCCGCGCCGGGATCGTCGGCGAGGAGGAAGCGAAGCGGTTGGCGCGGCAGCATCTCGCCATAGACCGCCGAGATCTGGTGCGGCAGCGGATCGACCAGGCTCGTGTGAATCGCCAGATACGGGTCGAAATAGTGCGCCAGCTTGATGCGGTTGGCTTCCGTCACCAGGCGCAGCAACGCGCCGTCGGCATCGAACGACCACGGTCGGCCGTTCTGCTCGACCTCGAGACGGTGCTCATCGTCGCGATAAAGAACAGCCTCGGCCACCGTGCCGTTGTGGTCGCGGAAAACGACGTTGATCGCCTGATCGCCGATCCAGTCGATCGAAAGCACATGCACAGGCTGCGCCGAAGCGACGCCTCGCACGGTGGCGCCGTTCTTTATCTCCTCAAGCCTTGCCGGCATTGCTCGGCTCCCCCCAGTTTTTCATAGCTGAAGCTCCGCCTTCTCAAGCGCGGCTTCAGTTTCCTTGCGGTTTATTGTTACGATATGCTGTGTATGGGCGCTCTGTTTCGCGGCGTCACCAAGCAAACCCAGGCGCTTCAAAACGTAAAACAGCATGGCGTAGCGAACCGAGAGCACGCCGTTTCCAGGGTCCAGCCCATAATCCTTGGCGACGACCATCTTCTGGCTCGCCGTAAGCCCCGGATGCGGGCCGATGATGACGTCGAAATAGTTGTTCCAGAGCCAGTCCCGGTCGCCCGCCTCGCCAGGCTCCCCCTTCGCACCAACGTCGAGGACTCGCGGCAGTAGGAAATCCTTGAACTTGTGTTCGAGGTGGCAATAGGCCCGCGCGTGCCAGCGGAAACCATCGTAGCCGAAGGCGTGCGGGGTGATCCGTCGCCAGGTGGGCTCGGGCCGCAACTTGTTCATCGACTGGTAGAAGACGTCGATGGAGACGCCCTCCCGGCTCGCGTCGAGTATCTTCCGCAGAACCTTGATGTCGATGTCCCGCCTGGGCGTTAGCGCCACATCGGCGCTGGGGAGCGCCGCGATCCACGAGTCGCTCGCAGGCACAGCCCCCTCGGCGACCGAGCGGAGCTGCGACAGATAGATGTAAGGGTCCGGCTCAAGGAAGCGCAGAACGAATTTTTCGGCGGCGACGTAGCGCTTGGCGCGGGTGTCGTACTCCATGTTGCCCGGCGCCCGCTCCTGATAGAGCGTCAAATCCTTGGAAGCCTGCGGAACCGACACGCCGAACGCCTCGACAAGGTCGGCCCGGTTGATCGAACCCTCCCAGAACAGCCGAAACTCGATGAATTCGAGTCGGCGCCCCACCCCCCATTTCAACGCCGTCGTGGCTTCCGCCATTTGTCTTGCCTCGCCAACATGAGGATAAAAACTATATGGACAACCTGCTGAGGTCCGTGTAATTATTATTCGCATTAGGGGGTTTCGTCAATGGTCTATCGGTCACAGCCAGCGGAGCAAAGCGTGGGGCGACTCGGCTTGGAGGATCGGATCGCTAGGCCGGCGCACAGCTTCGAGCGAAACCCGGAAGGAGGACGGTCATGACCATCGCGCATCGATCCACCTTGGTCGTTCAGGGCCGCCTCGCCATGCGGGAGAACCGCCTCGCGGCGGGGCGTACCGGTCGGCACGGCCTCCAGATCATGTCCTTCGAGCAGGCCGCCGTCCGGCTGGCCGGCGGTTTTGTCCGCCCGATCGATGACGAGAGCCTGCGCGCGGCCATCCAGGCAGCCCTGTCCGTCACGCCAATGGGCGAACTGGAAAGCATCAAGACCCTGCCCGGCATGATCGATGCGGCGGCCGACACGCTGCACAAAGCCTGGCGCGCGGGCATCGACCTTGCCGCACGCGCGACCGATGGCCATCCGCGCCTCGCCGCCATCGCACGCTTGGAGGCGGCCGTCCTCGACCAGCTTCCGAACGGCATGCTGCGGCCTCTCGACATCGCCGCCGCCGCGACCGAGCGCCTGGCCCATGCGCCGGCGGTGCTTGGTCCGATGGAGATCGTCGGGCTCACCGAACTCTCGCCGTGCTGGCGACCGCTGCTTCAGGCACTCACCACCCATATCCCCGTGCAGTGGACGGCCGGCCCGAGGAGCGTTCCCGCGTGGCTGGACGGCACGGGCGTCGCGATCGCGCGCGCACCGGCGCAGGCGCCGGGAATCAACGCCGTCAGCGCGGCGACGGCCTATCACGAGGCCATCGAGGCGATGCGCTGGGCGCGCGGCTTGCTCGCCTCGGGCGTCGCCCCCTCGGAGATCGCCATCGCGACCGCCTCGCCCGCCGACTATGACGATCACTTCCTGGCTCTGCGCGCCGACGCCAACATCGACCTGCATTTCGTCCACGGCGTCCGCACCGTCACCACCCGCGACGGTCAGGCCGCCGCGGCGCTCGCCGACATCGTGGTCCGCGGCCTGTCGCAGTCGCGGTTGCGGCGGCTCGCCGCGCTCTGCCGGGACAGCGGACCTTTTGAGTCGCTGCCCGAAGGCTGGCTGCGAGTCCTGCCCACCGATGCGCCGCTCTCGACGCCGGGCGCCTGGAACCGCCTGCTCGCCCGGTTGACGGCGGACGACTGGCCCGATGGCGCCGACCATATCCCGGCTTTGCGCGCGGCGGTCGAGACGTTGGCGAAAGGACCGGAGGCCGCCGGTGAGATCGGAGAAGCCTTTCTCAAGGGCCGAGCCCTCGCGATCTGGCGCAAGGCGCTGCTCGCCGGCCCCGCCGCCTCGGTCGATGCGACGCTCGACACCCTGAAGCAGGACGACGGACTGGAAGCCTGCGTCTGCATCGCCTGGATGCCGGCCAGTGCGCTTGCGGCGTCGCCCCGCCGCTTCGTGCGCCTGCTTGGCCTCAATTCGTCCCGCTGGCCGCGCGGGATCGCCGAAGACCGGCTGATCCCCGACCATATCATCCCGACCCCGGTGCTCGATCCGCTGCCGGTCAATCTCGCCGACCGGCGCGATTTCGAGACGATCCTCGCCACGACGGGCGACACCGTCGTCCTGTCGCGCGCACGGCGCGACAGCGACGGCCGTCTCCTGGGGCGCAGCCCTCTGCTCGCCGGACATGGCGACGAGACCTATCTGCGCCGCAACGCGACGCCGGCGCACGCCTTCAGCGAGACCGATCGTCTGATGGCGCGGCCCGAGGAATTCGCCGCCGATCCGCAAGCCGTCAGCGCTCAAGGCTGCTGGCGCGACTGGCGACAGGTCGAGATCACCCCCCACGATGGACTCGTGCGCGCGGATCATCCGCTCGTCCTCGCCATCCTCGGCCGGACCCAATCGGCCAGCTCGCTGCGCCGACTGCTGCGCAATCCGCTGAGCTTTGTGTGGATCTATGCGTTCGGATGGCGCGAACCCCAGAGCAGCGCCGAACCGCTCGTGCTCGACGCGCTGGGGGTCGGCGATCTTGTCCACCTGGTTCTCGACCACGCCCTGCGCGACCTCGAAGCCGGGGGCGGCCTTGCGGCCGCCGACGCACAGACCATCGAAGCCGCCGTGGCGCGGGCCGCGCAAGCCGTCGCCGCCGACTGGGAAAGCGAGCGCCCGGTTCCGCCGGCGGTCATCTGGGGGCGCACCCTCGACGACGCCCGCACGCTGGCGAGCCGCGCCCTGTCCTACGGCGATAACCTTCTGCCAGGCGCACGTTCCTACGGCGAGGTTCCTTTCGGCGGTTCGCAGCCGAAATCCGACGCTCAGACGCCTTGGGATTCGAGCACGCCAGTCACGATCCCCGACACGGGCTTCAACATCGCCGGCTATATCGACCGGCTCGACATCGCGGGCGACGGCAAACGCGCCCTCGTGCGCGACTATAAGACCGGCCGCCCGCCGCGCGGCGACATCCGATTGAACGGCGGACGCGAGCTTCAGCGCTGCCTCTATGCGTTCGCGGTCAAGGCGCTGCTCGGCGATGACGTCGCGATCAGCGCCTCGCTGCTCTACCCACGCGATCCCGTCGATCTCCAGCTCGACGACCCCGAAGCGGTGCTCGTGGAGATCACCGGCTATCTGCGCGCGGCACGGGCGAGTCTCGCCGGCGGCGCGGCCCTGCCTGGGCCGGATACCGGCGGCGACTACGACGACCTCGCCTTTGCCCTGCCGGCCAACGCCAGCGCCACCTACTGCAAACGCAAGATGCCGGCCGCCACGGAGCGGCTCGGCGAAGTCACTCAGGTCTGGGAGGCGGAATGATGAGCAACGAGTCCAAGGTGCTGAAGGACGACGGCGCGCGCCGCCATGCGATCAGCCTTCATGATCGCTCCATCCTGGTCGAGGCCGGCGCGGGTTCGGGCAAGACCGCCGTCATGGCTGGACGCATCGCCGCCATGCTCGCCGAAGGCGTTTCCCCACGCGCCATCGCCGCCGTCACCTTCACCGAGCTCGCCGCGAGCGAATTGCTGTCGCGTGTCCGCGAGTTCGTCGCCAACCTCTCGGCCGGTGTGATCGCGACCGAGCTACGCGTGGCGCTCCCCGATGGCCTGTCGGAGGTCCATCGCCGCAATCTCGCCGCCGCCAGCGCCGCGATCGACGAAATCACCTGCTCGACCATCCACGGGTTTTGCCAGCGGCTGATCAAGCCCTATCCGGCGGAGGCCGACATCGACCCCGGCGCCGCCGTGATGGATCGCAACCAGGCCGATCTGGCCTTCCTCGAGATTGTCGATGGCTGGTTGCGCGAGCGGCTGTCCGGCGGTCAAAGCGGCATCCTGGCCGAGATGGTGCTGCATAGCCCCGGCGAGACGGTGGCGCTGATCCACAAGATCGCCGAGAATCTGCGCCGCCGCCCCACGCTCGCTGCGCCCCCTGTCTCGGCACTTGACGGCCACCTTGCGGCGTTTCGGCAGGCGGCGGCGGATTTCACGGGCTTCATGAGCGCTACGGCGGCGGCCGAGCCGGAGACCGCGACGATCGTCGAACGGCTGGCCGAAATGGTCGCGGTCCTGGCGAACGCTCCAGACCCGGGGACGCCCGCGGGCCTCGTCCAGCTCCTGACCTCGCGTCCTCACCCGGATCTCTGCACCAAAGCCGGCGCCTTCGCTTCCTACCGCAAGAAAGGGAAATGGGCGGCCGCCGCCAAGCAGGCCGGACTTTCCAAGGCCGACGGCGATCGGCTGAACGACGCGGCCGAGACCCACTACGCCGCCTGCTGCGATGCCTGGACCGCGCTCGTGCAGGCCGCCGCCGGCCATGCCCTCGCTGCGCTGATCGACGAGGCGCATCCCATCCTGCAACGCTATCGCGACCACAAGCGCGCCAGCGCCCAGCTCGATTTCGACGATCTGATTTTCGCGGCGCGCGCCTTGCTGCGCGACCACGATGCCGTGCGCCGGGCGCTGGGACAGCGTTTCGCCCACGTCCTCGTCGACGAGTTCCAGGACACAGACCCCCTGCAAACCGAGATCTTCTGGCGTCTGTGCGGCGATCCGGTCGATGGCAACGTCGACTGGGCGCGGTTCCAAATCCGGCCGGGCGCGCTCTTCCTGGTCGGCGACCCGAAGCAGGCGATCTATCGCTTCCGGGGCGCCGACGTCGGCGCCTATGTGCAGGCGCGCGACGCCTTCCGCGCCCAGGACCCCGGCAGCCTTCTGTCGATCTCCACCAACTTCCGCTCCTGCGCCTCGATCCTCACCTTCGTCAACGAGCGCTTCGAGGCCGTGCTCTCGGCCGATGGCCAGCCGGGCTTCACCGCTCTCGACCCGTTCCATGACGATCGGGGTGGCCTGTGCGTGGCGGCTCTCGACATCGCCGTGGCCGACGAAAACGGCAAGGCCAGCGCAGAACAGCAGCGGGACGCCGAAGCCGACGCCATCGCCGAGTTGTGCGCCCGGCTGATCGAAAGCCACCCCATCATCGACCGTCGCAGCGGCGCGGAGCGCCCTTGTCAGCCGGGCGACATCGCCTTGCTGGCGCCAACCGGCGCCGAGCTGTGGCGCTATGAGGAAGCCCTGGAACGCCGCGGCATCCCCGTGGCGACCCAAGCCGGCAAGGGGCTGTTCCGCCGCCAGGAGGTGCAGGATCTGATCGCGCTGACCCGCGTTCTGGCCGACCGCCGCGACACGCTGGCGCTCGGCGCGCTGCTGCGCGGGCCTCTGGTCGGACTCACCGAAGAAGACCTGCTGGACATCATCTGGGGACTTCCGCGCTCGGAGGAACAGCCGGATCGGATTCCGCGCCTGGATCTCAGCATCGATCCCGCCGTCATCGCGCACCCGCTCGCGCGCGAAGTCATCGAGCGGCTGCAATCGCTCTCCCGGCGCGGCAACAGCACGACCCCGCACGAGCTGCTCTCGCAGGCCGTGGACGTGTTGCGCGTCCGTCCGCTCCTCCTCGATCGCCATCGCGGCCAGGCCGAGCGCGCGCTCGCCAATGTCGATCTCTATCTCAGCCTGTCGACCGGCTACGCCGTGCGCGGCTTGCGCGCCTTCGCCGAGGCGATGACAGCGGCGTGGTCCGATGAGGCCCGCGCGGTCGAGGGACGGCCCGACGCCCAGGAGGAAGCGGTCGCGCTCTTCACCATGCACGCGGCCAAGGGGCTGGAATGGCCGATCGTCATTCCGGTCAACACCATGACCGGCGTCATGGCGCCCGACAGCGCCGTGATCGACCGCCGGACCGAGACCTTCTATTGCCCGGTCCTGGGCGTCGTGCCCGAGGGCTACGAAACCGCGCGCCAGGCGGAAAAGGAGGAGCTGGACCGCGAACGCATCCGGCTCTGGTATGTCGCGGCCACCCGCGCCCGCGAACTACTCGTCTTGCCCCGGCTCGACGCCACGCCGTCGAAATCGGCCTGGATCGGTCTCGTCGATCTGTCGCTCGCCGACCTTCCCGGCCTGGACGTCTCTCACTTGCCTGCCGGTCTCGCGGCCGCAGGTGCGGGCGCGGGCAACACCCAGACGCGCGCGAGCTTCGCCGCAGAAGCCGAAGCCATCGCGGCCGCGCAGACGCGGTTGACCTGGCTCGCGCCCAGCCGTGACGAAAACGCCGCCGGGACCGTGCTGCGGGAAGAAGAAGCCGCGCTCTGGACGGGATCGGCCGACGATCAGCCCCCCGAGCTGGAAGCAGCCGTCCTCGTGCAGGGAGGCCGCGAGCGCGGGCTGATCCTCCACAAGCTCATGGAAGAGGTGCTGACCGGAGAAATTCCCGAAGCGGAAGCCGCCCTGACTGAACGGGCTGGCCACCTCATCCGAGCCCTCGGCCAGTCTCCGGTCGCCGACCCGGCGACGGGGCTGTCGGCGCAGGAACTAGCGGCCTGTGTCGCCCGGACCCTGGCTCTGCCTGACATCGCGGCCCTGGGGCCGGGTCTTCTGGCCGAATTTCCCGTCTATTCCGCACAGGCGGCCGACGGTGTGGAAACCGCAACGGCCGGGATTGCCGATGCCCTGACCCTGACGGCCGAGGGCCGCCCCGCCGTCGTCGTGGACTGGAAAAGCGATGTGACGCCGGCGCCGGGAACGCTCGATCACTATCGCGCGCAGGTGCGGGCCTATCTCGACATGACCGGAGCCGAGCGCGGACTGATCGTGCTGATGACCTCCGGCGCCGTCATTCCCGTCCTGCCGACGAAGCCGACCGAGAGCGAGGCGGCCTGAGCCCATGTCGTCTCTTGCTTGGATCGATTTCGATGAAGCCGAGCGGCAGCGCGCGCAGCGCATCATGGCGCTCTTTCAGGAGCGCGAGACCCGCGACGAGCTGGGGCTGGGGGCGATCCGGGATTCCATCGCCGATCACCTCTTTCCGGGCACGAGCACGATCCAGACGCGCCTGCGATACATGCTGTTCATTCCCTGGCTCTATCGGGCGCTGGAAAAGCGCGAAGTCCCTGAAGCGCAGCTCCGCACCGAGGCGCGCGACACCGAAATCCGGCTTGCCGACGCCCTGAAAGCCGGCGGTGAGTCCAACGGCATCATCGGCCGGGATGCAGGACCACGGCTCCAGCGGTTGCCGAGTTCCGTCTATTGGGCTGGCCTGGGCGCGTGGGGCATCCGGGTCTTTCCGGGCTCGCTCGACAGTCTGTTCGTCGCCTTGCGGGGCCGTGGTCGGTCGCGCGGCGCATCCAGCGGCGAAGACGCTCTGGCCGGCGCCCAGACGCCCGCCGTCTGGAATCCGGCCTTGCCCCAGATGCCCGGCGACCTGCTTGAGCAGGCCGTCTTCCGCCTGACCACCGACGAGGCGCAATTCCTCATCGACCGCCTGATCGCCAGCCAGCCCACCGCACTGCTCACGATGCTGGCGCGCGAAGGCATCGACGCGGACTGCGACTATATCTGGACGCACCCCCATCTGTCGGCGTTTCCATCCGCAGCGCGCCGCCTCGTCCAGCATGGGGAAATCTTCTCCCATGTGATGCATGGCGCCGCGCTGCTCTATAACCTCGCGCTCAGTGAGCTGCGCCAGCGCGACGACTGGATCGAGGACTATCGCGCTCGGCTTGAAGCCTGGAGCGACGAACTCGATACCAGCGCCGTCCGCGCGTGGTCGCTCGATGATTTCTGGAATGTCGTGGAGCACCCCGCGCACGCCGTCCGTCCGGCCGCCAAACGGTTCGTGAGCGAGTGGCGCGATCTGGTTCTGGCCGGGACGGAGCAGATAATCTCGGCGCCCGCGGCGCGGCGGCTCGTCGAGGAGCGCGAACGCCGGCTCAAGACCAGCCAGTCCCGCTACGCCAATCACGCTGTCCGTGACCGCTGGACCGGCGCATCGGGCGCCGACCGCCTCAGCTTCCGCTGGGCGCAGGCCAAATCCCACCTGCGGGATCTCGCCCATGCTGAATAGGCGCAGCCTCGATCCCGAACAGCGAACGCTCTACGGCGCCAATCTTCAGCCGCCGGCGGGCTATGTCTTCGACGCGGCGGTCGCCACGACCTTCTCGCTCGACTTCGAGACGGCGCTCGCCGTGCCGGTCAGTCTGGCGCTCTTCGCCGCCGAGAACCGCGACGACATTCTCTCTCATCCTCTGGCGCTGCTCGAAGGCGCCGAGCGCATCGCCGGCCGCCTCGTCGTCTTCACCGACGCCGGCCATATCCAGGCGAGCGCCCGGCCACATTCCCGCCTTTGCTCGCTGCTCGAACGCATTATCGTCGAGGTCGCCGCCCCTCAAGGCGGAGCCTTCCACCCCAAGATGTGGGCGCTGCGCTTCACGCCGTTGCGGCCCGAAGACCCCGCCCGCCTGCGTCTGCTCATTCTCTCCCGAAACCTGACGCGCGACCGCTCATGGGACATTGCCGCCACCCTCGACGGCGTGATCACCAAGCAGCCCAAGGCGGTCAATCGCCCGGTCGCCGACTTCCTTCGCCAGCTCCCCGACCTCGCGACCGTGGGCGTTCCCGACGGAACGAAGACGCTTGTCGATGACCTGGCCGAAGACGTGCGCCGCGCCGAATGGAGCCTGCCCGAACCGTTCCAGAGCGTCTCCTTCGCCGTCAACGGCCTCGGCGGAAAGCCATGGCGCCCGGAACCCTGCGTTCGGCTGGGCGTCGTCTCGCCCTTCTGCGACGATCAAACCTTGTCGATGCTCGCCGGTCTGGCCAGCGCCGAAAAGCCCATCTTCATCGGGCGATCCGACGAACTCGCCCAGGTGCCCGGCGCCACACTCGATGGCTTTGCCCGCGTGGCCGTGCTCGACGAAATGGCGGCCACGGAAGATGGCGAGGAGGAGGACGCAGCGGCCCTGCAAGGGCTCCATGCCAAGGCGTTCATCGCCGAACGCGGCTGGGACACCGCGATCACGGTCGGCTCGGGAAACGCCACGCGGCCGGCGCTGCTGACCGGCAGCAATGTCGAGATCTTCACCACCCTGACCGGGAAGCGATCGCGGGTCGGCAGCGTCGAGGAAATCCTCGGCAACAAGGGGTTTGGCCGGCTGACGCGGCCGTTCGTCCGCGACGAGACGGGAGCCGCCGATGCCGCGCAACGAGCCGCCGAGGCTCGTTTGGATCAGGCCCGGCGCGAGATTTGCCGCAGCGGCCTCAAGCTCCGTTGCGAGCGCGGCGAGCACGCCGCCGATGGCGCGCCGGTCTGGCGGGTCTGGCTGATCCCGTCCGAACCGCTGCACCTTACCGGGCTCGGTACGCTGCGAGTTTGGCCGATCACGCGGGGCGAAGGACATGCGCGCGATGTGCTGGAGCCGCTCCGACAGGGACAGCCCGCCGACCTTGGCGCAATGCCCTTGGTCGACCTTACCCGGTTCCTTGCCTGTCACCTGACGGACGAGACGGAAGACGTCTCGATCCTGTTCAGCACCGGGCTCATGATGGAGGGGCTGCCCGCAGAGCGCCACGCCGCCATCCTGCGCTGGGTGATCGACAGCAAGGACGCCTTCTTCCGCTATCTCCGCCTGCTCCTCTCCGAATTAGGCGATCCCTTCGCCGCCGCCCTCGCAGCGCAGGACGGGTCAGGTCAGGGCGCTTGGCGCGCGGCAAGCGACGACGCGCCCATTCTCGAGGAGATGGTTCGGGCCTTCTGCCGGGGCGGCGACCAGCTTCGCGCCATCGAACGGCTGATCGCACGCCTGGAAACCGGCGACGGTGACGATACCGATCCGATTCCGGCTGAGTTCCGCACACTCTGGAACACATTCCGAATTGCGCTCGCCACGCAGGATGCTGCGCATGCCGAATGAACGGTTTCGCGCCGACGCGGCGCTCGCTCCCCTCAAGGTCTTTCAGCGGCGCACCGTCGACTACGTCTTCGATCGGCTCTACGGCGAGGACGATCCTGTCCGCCAGTTCCTGGTCGCCGACGAAGTCGGCCTCGGCAAAACGATGGTGGCGCGCGGGGTCATCGCCCGCATGATCGAACACCTGTGGGACAACACCAAGCGAATCGACATCCTCTACATCTGCTCGAACCAGGCGATCGCCGCCCAGAACCTCAACCGGCTGAACGTCCTCGGGCGGCGCGAGCTGGCCCTGCCGACCCGCATGACGCTCGTTCCCCTGCAACTGCGCGATCAGGCGGGCCTCGACGCCAACAGGGTGAACTTCATCAGCCTGACGCCGGGCACGACCTTCGATCTGCGCTCCGCGACGGGCGTGACACAGGAACGCGCCTTGCTGCTCCATCTCCTGCGCGACCTCGTTACGCGCCCGCGTGGCCTGCACAACCTTTTGCAGGTCACGGCCGGCGTCGAGGGTTGGAACCGCGCCGTGGACAACCTCACCCTCGAAGGCGTCGACAAGCGCATCATCGAGCGTTTCCGCCGCGACGTGCAGGCGGATCGCGACCTCTTCGAGGAACTCGAACGGGTTTGCGAACTCTTCCCGCGCCGTCGGGACACCTATCCCGCAGAAATGACACAGCCCCGCAACAGCCTGGTCGCCCGGCTCCGCGCCAAGCTGTCCCACGCCTGCGTGGATGCGCTGCAACCCGACCTCATCATCATGGACGAGTTCCAACGATTCCGGGATCTGCTGCATGGCGACAGCGACGCGGCGATCCTCGCGCGCGAACTGTTCGACTACTCGGGAGGCGACGGGCACGCTGCCCGCACCTTGCTGCTCTCAGCCACACCCTACCGGATGCTCACGCTCGCCGGCGACGAGCCCGACGAAGGCGACCACTATCAGGACTTCCTTGAGACCTTGAGTTTCCTCTACGGCCGGGAAAAGGGGCCGGAGGTGGCAGCCACGCTGGCGCGTGAAATGCGCGCCTTCCGCGGCCTCCTGCATGCCCTGCCACAGTCACATGCCTCAGCGGTCGAGACCCGCCAGACCATCGAACGGCGCCTGCGCCGTGTGATCGCCCGAACCGAGCGGGTCGCATCCACGGTCGAGCGCGACTCCATGATGAGCGAGCCTCCCATCACGGTCTCGATCGCGCCCGCCGACCTCGCGCAGGCATCCGCCGTTTCTCAGGTGGCGCGCACGCTCGATGCGCCGGAGATCATCGAATACTGGAAGTCTTCGCCCTATCTGCTCAACTTCATGCGCCACTACAGCCTGAAGCGGCTGCTGGAAGACCAGGTCGACGCGCCTTCGGCCGTGCTCCGCACTGCAATCCAGGCGGCTCGGCCGGCCATGCTCGATCACGACGCCATCGACGCCTATGCGCCGCTGGACCCGGCCAACGGCCGCATGCGCGCGATCATGGACGACATCTTCGGCCAGCACCTGGAACAGAATCTCTGGATACCCGCCGCCATGCCCTATTACGGCGAGGCGCGAGCCGGGGCGCCCCTGACCAAGGCGCTGATATTTTCGTCCTGGTCCATGGTGCCCGATGCAATCGCAGCTCTGCTGTCCTACGAAGCCGAACGGCGCATGGGCGTCGGCGAATCCGGCCGGCGCTATTTCGAGCAGCATCGCCTGCGCCCCTTGCAGTTTCGGCAGGATCACGGCCGGCTCGCTGGTCTGCGCGCGCTGCTGCTGATCTATCCCTCGCCGGCGCTGGCGGAGCTGGCCGACCCGCTGGCGGTGTTCAGTGAAACGGGAGCCGCCTTGTCGCTGGAGGGAATGCGCTCCGCTGTGGGCGACCGCCTCAAGCCCGTCCTGGGTGCCTTGAAGGAAGGCGCGGTGTCGCATCAGGACGCGCACAGCGCCGAGTGGGCCGCCCCAGCCGTGATCGATGATCTGTTAGGCGCGCGATCCCGCGCTTGGCTGGAGACGCCCCACGGCATGCGCGCCCTGGCGAGCGAAGACGGCTTCCACGATCATATCGCCGAACTGGCGGCAGCGGTGAAGACGCACGACATCGGCGCTTTGTCCGACGATCTTTCGGACCTGCTGGTTGACGTCGCGCTCGGCAGTCCGGCCGTCTGCGCGCTTCGCGCCCTCAAGCGGATCGCGCCCGAGCTGGCGTGGGACGACCCACGCTTGCTCAGCGCCGCCGCTGAAGTCGCCTGGTCGTTCCGTGCGCTGCTCAATCAGCATGACGCGGTCGCCTTGCTGCGACGGGATACCGACGATCACTACTGGCGCCGCGTGCTGGCCTATTGCGCCCAGCACAACCTACAGGCCGTCCTGGACGAATACGCACATTACCTTGTCGATGCCGAAGGTCTCGGCGCCCGCCCAGCCGACGACCGCGCAATCGGTGTCGCTCGCGCCATGGCCCAGGCCCTCACTATCCGCCCGTCGCAGATCGACGTCGATGACGTGCAGGTCGATGGAGAGTCCCTCGCCATCAGCAAGTTCCAGATGCGCGGACGCTTCGCGATGCGGCTCGCCGACTACAAGGACGAAGACGGCGCCGTCGCGCGGCTCGGAGGCGTGCGTGACGCTTTCAACTCACCGTTCCGGCCGTTCGTTCTCGCCACCACGTCAGTCGGCCAGGAAGGGCTGGACTTCCATCCCTATTGCTATCGCGTCTATCACTGGAACTTGCCGGGCAACCCGGTGGACCTCGAGCAGCGCGAAGGCCGCGTCCACCGCTTCAAGGGCCATGCCGTGCGCCTCAATCTGGCCGAACGCCAGGCCGCGGTCGTCAGGGGCCGTGGGCAGGCTCCTGACGATCCGTGGAAGCTGATGTTCGAGCACGCGCGATCCGAGGCGGCGGTCGACACCGATCTCATCCCCTATTGGATCTACGAAGGTTCCGTGCGCGTCGAACGGCGCGTGCCGATGCTGCCGTTCAGTCGGGAAGTCACGCGACTCGCCTGGCTCAAACGCAGCCTCACGGTCTATCGACTGGCCTTCGGTCAACCGCGGCAGGACGATCTGCTCGACTACCTGCAAACCCTGGCCGGCCACGGCATGGACTCCAACCTGCTTACAGACCTGCAAATTCGGCTTGAGCCAGAGGTGTTCGACAGGTCAGCGTGATGACCTCACCGCGCCTGGCTTCAAATGCCCTTTGCGAGTGGGAAGACCACTCCGCATCCCCGCCTATTTATATCCCCCACCATCCGCCTTCCCTACGCCTGACGATTGATACTTCCCTGGCCACTTCTGCGCGCTCATGTTCGGTCGTGCGGGAGCGTGCGCCATCGAAGCTCGGCCAGCGTGTCGGTGCCTCTGAATGACCAACGCATTACGAAATGCGTCTCGCGCTCGACCATCAACGATCATCAGCGGCAGGTCTCCTGCCGAAGGAGGGCGTATGTCAGAGACCACATTCCTCACGCCGGAAGAGGTGGCCGAACGCTATCGTGGCAGCGTTTCCGTCGGCACCCTTCGGAACTGGCGTGCGATGAAGATCGGGCCGTCGTTCGTAAAAATCGGCAAAGCGGTGCTCTACCGGATCGACGAGCTTGAGGCGTGGGACGATAGGAATCGTGTGCAGTGCCGCGCCCCGAAGCGAATTGAGCAAAGCACCATGGATCGAGCTTGATCGCTCAGCACAAATGGCGGGCGCGCCGGTTGGCGCTGCCGACGCGCCCGCCCGCCTTCAGTTCATGCGAGGCGAACCGCCCCTCATGCGGCTGGACCATATGACGGCCAGCCTGGTGGGCCTCATGCGGGTTCGCCGCCATTCCCACCGCCATGCTTGATCCGCCCCACGGTGCGGCTTCTCCCATGGTCCCCGCGCTTATCGGGTCCGGGTCCCCATATCTGACTCAGGCGCTCGGCGTTTCCGCGATCGGGCCGAGCGTGTCGATCTCGGCGATCTTCTGAAACTCGCTGAGATAGTCCTGCTGATGGGTCGCCAACCAACGGACCACGCGATTGTTCGCAAGGAGCTTGGCGACGTATCCACGCGCGACGGTCAAATGCAGATTGTCGATGCCGTAGGTTTCCTCGACCGACTTGACCTGCGTCTGGAGCGCCGCCAGTTCCCGCTCCATCCGGGCGATCTGTTGACCCGAGGGCGTCGGCTTGCCGCCGCCCTTTCCCCTCTTGGTGGCGGCAAGCTGGTTTTCGGATGTCGCCGCGCGCAACGCGCGGGCAAACATGACCGTGAAATTGTTCTGGCCGATCATCAGATCGGCGGCTTCGATCTGCCGCACGGCCGTCATCTGACGCAGAATGTCGAACACCTTCATGGAGCAAGGCGTGTCTTTCAGCATCTCGGCCGCCTCGGGGCTGATCCCTTCCAGCAGCCGGAAACGCCGCAGCACTGACTCGACCTGGAGGTTCAGGGCCGCGGCAATGTCGGCGGATGACACGCCTCGATCCATCGCGCGCGCAATCATCCGGTGCTCCTGGATCGGCGGGATGCGGTTGACGCGCTTGTTGTAGGTATAGGTGTCGTCGTCAGAGGCGAGCAGGCACTCCACCTCAGCGATGCCGAGTTCCTTCAGCGCTTCCAGCCGAAGGTGGCCATCCAGGAGAAACCAGGTTCCGGGGTTCTTTTCATCCGCCATAACGACGGGCGCTTCGATCAAACCGATCGCCTTGATGGAACTTAGAACCTGCGAATAGGACCGGCTCGCCTTGGCGCCGTTCGGCAACGTCTTGAGCGGAACGATAGCCGCGACAGGAATTGTCAGGAAGTCTCGGTCGAAGGCGAGATGAATACGCCCATCCTCCCGACCCCTCGGTTCATCAGGCATGATCGCCTCCCGAAACGCGGACTTTGAGCGCCCGAGGCATGGTCGCCAGCCCTTCCGCTCTCAGCAGATTGATGAAGCCGTCGTTGGCGAGCAGATCCTTAAGCGCCTCGACGACGAACAGCAGGCGGGTCTGCGTGAAATCCGACTTCTTGACGAGCAGGCGCTGCTTTTCCGCTTCACGCTGATAGACCTGCATGAGATCGGCGGCGGTCATTCGGCGGACCCCGGTGCCTTTCCGACCTAACCGCCCGGCAGGCAAACCTCCCTTGCGTTGGCTTCGCATCCGCATGTCGAGCAGGCGGCGGACGGCGGCCAGCTTCTTGCCCCTGAGCTTGCCGGTCTCATAGGCGTCAAGGAGCAGATTCTGTGCCTCTTCCGTCTCCGCCTTGGAAATCTCCATCGCCAGGGTGATCGGAATGAGCCCGGTTTCGACCGCGGCCACCAACCGTTCCTCGCCGCGCTCAAGAAGCGAAGCGATCATATTCACCCAGGACGCCCCGACGCCGATCTTCTCGGCGATCTCGGCATCGCTATAGCCGCGAGAACTCAGAGCGCCGATCTCTTTCATGACGTCTATGGGCCGTGGGGTGCGCCGCGCGATATTTTCGACCAGGCTCATCACGAGACACTCGCTCTCGCTGGCCTCGATCACCACGGCCGGAATCTCCGTCTGACCCAGCATCTGGAAGGCTTCCAGCCGGCCTTCGCCACAGACGAGATCGTATCTCGGCCCCCCGGCGCCATCACGGCGGCTCACCGTGATCGGACGCTTCAGGCCGATGGCCTCAATGTTGTTCACGATCTCCCGGTGCTGACGCTTGTTGCGCGCGCGTGGATTCAGAACGGTGATCCGGGAAATCGGAATCATTTCGACCCTGTTCGGACGGACGGCAGGCATCATGCGGCCTCCCCAAGAGGAATGGGCGTGGCAATGTCGTAAAGAAGCTCGAGGCCGTCGAAGCGATAGGCGTCGAGCCCAAGCGTATTCTCCTCTCCCAGCCGCAGCTTTTCGGAGAGCATGTCGATACGCGGGAACAGGTAGTAGTCGAACGGCGCGCGATTGGCGCTGTCCATTCGCACGACGATCGTGATGTCGGGCGCGAGCGAGGTGTCGAAGCGCAGATGCCACCGCAGCAGCCCGGTCGACGTCTCGACGCACCGGGCGACCACCACCGAGAGGCTGAACTCGCCGTTGACGATCACCCGGTCGGTCTGAAGATCCTGCCAGGCGTCGCTACCCGCAGCCCGCAATCCGTCGAGCACCTCGCGGACGATTTCGGGATGGAGCTTGCGCAGCTCGCGGTTGATTTCGACATATCGGTAGTCGCGATCCGGCGTGAAGCCCACGAGGCCATAGGCGCGAAGCAGGCTGCCAAAGCGGGAACTATAGGCGCTACTGGATGGCATCCCCTCGCATTCGTCGATGACGATGCCGGACAGCAAACCCTTCTGTTGGTAGAGCTTCCTCAGAGATTGGAGCATCTCCTCGTCACTCAAACGGAAGGAGCGTGCGCTGATGATGGTCCTGGCCGCCTCGAATAATTGCCGTTCGACGACGGCCACGAAGGCGTCCGGCGACCTGATCCACATCTCGGGATCGTTCTGGACGCGCTTTTTCTTCAGCTTGAAGGAGCGGCGGTTCCATACGTTGTCGCCGACATATTTCTCGTTGATCAGAATCTGGTGGACCGTTCCCCTGGTCCAGGGTCGTCCAAGATCGGTCGGTAGGCCCCGTTGGTTGAGATCGGCAGCGATCTCCCGCTCGCTGTATCCCTGATGGACGAAGGCTTGGTAGATGCCGCGCACCAGCTCGACTTCTTCCGCCGGGCCAAGCGTCAGGATCACCCGATCGGTCTGGATGCTCTTGTGCTCCCCACGGCCCAGAACCCCTTTGATGACGCCATGCTCGTCGATCAGGGTTCGGCGGAGACCGAAGCCCGCAGGTCCGCCCTGACGGTAGCCCTTCTCGATCAGCCGGCCTTGGCCCGCAAACACCTTGGTCGATAGCTCGCGGCTATACTCGCCGGCCATCGCCCGCTTGACGCCTTTGACGATGGTCGAGATCGGGCTGCCATCGTTGTCGAATTGCTCCGCGCAATACTCGACGGCGATGCCGGCGCGTCGGCAGATATACTCGTAATAGGCGCTCTCGTCGGCATCCTGAAAACGCCCCCAGCGGCTGACGTCATAGACGAGAACCAAGGTGAAATCGGTGTTCCCGGACTGCACGTCCTCGATGAGCTGTCTGAGCGCGTCGCGTCCCTCAATCTTGAGGCCACTTTTCCCCGCATCGGCATAGGTTCTGACGATCTCTATTCCGCGGGCTTCAGCATACTGCTTGATCGCGTCGGACTGGTTTTCGGTCGAATATTTTTGATGGTCCGTGGACATGCGGACGTATTCGGCAGCCCGAAGAGGACGTTCAGGCTGCCCTGACCGATCATCGTAAAGTCGCTGGCCCATCACATTACGCCCTCCCGAAATTGCCTGCGGCGGTCCGGGCGACCGACCGCCGCAGCGCATGACGGGCCTCTGCCGCCACTCCGCACGGAAACCAGTTTAGCTGCGGAGAAAACGGAAGATGTTGCCGAAAACGGGCAGGAAATTTCCCCTATGGACAGGCGTTCTTGGCGGACGCGACACCTATGCGCAGACCATCGCCGAGCTGCTGCGCAAAGAGCATGGAGACAGTCGCCGTGCGATCAAGCAGCTCATGCGTCAGACGGATGCGAGCGAGAGGACCGTGAAGCATTGGCTCTCAGCGCAGCACGGGCCGGATACGGTGTATTTCCTGCGCCTGGTGGTTTCGTCGCCCGTCATCAGGGCCTTCGTTCTCGGCCTGCTCGAAGGCCCGGCGGCGATCCCGTTGACCGGCCCGGTGGATCGCATATCGCTTGCCAGAGCCCGTGAAGCCTATGCGGCCGGTGAAGCCGCTGGCGGACGTTCAGCAACGGGTGCGCGAGAATATGACCCTGAACGTGTCCCTGAACGTGACCCTATAAATGTCCCTGATCGGGCAGAGATCAATGAGCGACAACGCTGGTTTCTGGGCCGAGTCGTCGAGGGTCGATGCGACGCCAGGGAGATCGCGGCTGTTTGGGACGTCAGTGTGAAAACCGCGCGACGGGACATCGCCGCGCTCAAGGCGGCAGATCTCATATGCTATGTTGGATCACCGAGGAAAGGGCGGTATCGCAAGACGACTGGATAGCCGGAATGCCAGCTCGTGAATGCCCCGAGGGGCTCCGCCGAATCGGTGGGCTTGAATTGTGAGGCGGAAAGGATGAAGTTCGGTGCCGTGCGTGACGCGAACTCGCTGAGCGCGTTGATGATCGCCCGTGACGATCACGATAGCGTACTAAGCGCAGCTCCCAAACCACGGCACCATCTTCAGGGGTTATTCAAAAAAATCATTGAATGTCAAAATGATAATGAACGCCGTGGGATGATCCACAATCATCCAAGCCGCGACCCGACACCGAGCGATCATGACATCGAAGTCACGCGGCAACTTGACCGGATCGGCCGCGAACTCGACATCAAGCTGATCGATCACATCATCGTTGCCGAGGGCGGCACGCGTCACATCCGCACCAGCAGGGCAGCGAATGAGCTCGAGCGCGGCCCCATGCAGCAGCTTCGCAGTCCGGGGCCCGCCGAGAGGGGCAAAATCGCTTTGGAAAATGCCAAGGCCACGCTGCGACGGCGCCTGCTGCGCGATCAGCTATTCGGCGCTCCCGAATTGTTCGGCGATCCCGCGTGGGAGATGCTCATCGATATATTCATCCATGAGTGCGAGGGTGAACCCCTGCCTCTCAGTTCGCTCTGCGTCACGCCGAGCATCCCGATGAGCAGCGCGCTCCGGCTCTGCCGGAAATTATGCGCTGCCGGGATCATCGATCGCATACCCGACCCGAGTGATGGTCGCCGAAGCTTCGTCAGGCTCACACCCGAGACGGCGCACCGGATGCGGGCCTATTTCGAGGAGGGGCGCGGCTGACCGGCCCATGAGAGCGGACCTTCATCGAGCACCGAGGCGATTGGGGAGCGCCTAGCGTTGATCGCCCCTCTCCCACGGTCCGCGCGCTGCCAAAGGCTCGCCGCTGGGTCGGCCGCGATAAAAGCGGGCTGCCCCGGCGGACCGCGCCGCGCGATGTGGTCGCTGCTGAGCGAAATCCGCGCGACCGGCAAACCATCGGGAAAGAGCAAATAGCCTTCGTAGCGCGCAAGGCGAAGCGCGCTTTCAGGCACCGCTGGGCGCGTTCGGCGCTGCCGCCCGAGCGTGAAATGGGGCGCATGATCGCGATCGCCGAGCCCGCCGGTCATGGTATGCACCTCAACCTCGCAATGGCCGACGGCGTCGCTCGCCCATTTCCGGCTCTCGCCATCGATCATCTGGAGGAAAAGCTTGGTATTGCAGCAGCCGAGCATCGATTCCGCGAGATCCTTGCCGTAGCGGTGCCGCATCTGCCCGATCGCCTGGAAGGTCAGCACGACCGCGGCGCCGAACTTTCGTCCCTCGGGAAGCAGCCGGGCAAGATTGTCGACGCGCGGGAGGTCGGCGAGCTCGTCGAGCAGGAGCCAGACGCGCCGTTCGGGCGATGGCGGCAGGGCAAGCAGCGCGCTTGCCGCGCATTCAAGCCAGCAGGCGAGGAGCGGCTTTGAGGCTTCGAAATAATCCTCCTTGCGGGGCACGAAAATCCAGGGCCTCTTTCCTTTGCAGGCGTCGAGACCCGCGATGAAGTCGCGAAAGGAAAAAGGTGTCTCCGCCCCGCTTGGCAACCGCAGAAACTGGATGAGGTTGGCGGCTTTCGCGAGCATGAAGAGGACGCTGCCGGTCGCGCGGTCTGCGTCGTCGGCAAAGATCCGAGCCGACGAGCTGTCGCCGAGCCACGCCTTGAGGTCATCCCGGGTCCGATCCTGGAGCGCGTGAAGAAGGTCGGGCAAGCTCCCCTTCCCCTCGCGCCAGAGCGCGCGCAGCATATTGGCGACGAGGATGCGGCTCGTCTCGACCCAGACATCGCGCCCGTCGTGGCCGGTTTCGGTGATCAACTGCTGCGCGATGCGGTCGGCATCCGCGGGGTGCGCGATCTCGGCAAATGGCGACCAGTAGGCGCAGCGGGCATCGAATGGGTTGAGAATGACATCGCCGCGCGCCGGGTTGAAATAATGGGCAATGAATTCGCCGCTCGTGTCATAGACAAGCGCCGCCTCGCCGCGCGCCTCGATCCCGTCGAGCATTTGGCGCAGTACGGTGGTCTTGCCGCTACCGGTCGTGCCGATCATCGCCATGTGCCGGGTTTCGAGGCGCGGCGGGATCGCAACGGGCCCGATTGCAAGCACGCGTGCGTTCGCCTCTTTGCGCGTCAGCTTCGCGAGCGTCGCCCCGCTCGCCACACGCGTGCCGCTGATGAACCGGTCGCGCAGCGCACGCTCGCGCCGCCGCGCCGCAGCTCCGCGCAGGAGGATCAGGCAGGAAAGCCAGGCCCCGAATCCAGCCGCGCCTCCACGCAGGACCAAGCCGCCGGAGACTTGCGCAGCGCGGCGATAATAGGGATGCGCCGCGAGCGCGCGCGCTGACACGCGGTAATCCGCCCCCTCATGACGGATCGTCATGCCGGGATCGTGGCTCGTCGCAAACCAGATCAAAATCTTCGACCGGCACCATGCACCGCTGGATTGGAGAGCGGGCGTGCTGAGCATCAGCCAAGGGGAGCCGAGGCCCGCGAGCGCGACCGAGCAGAGCATGATCGCAAGGTGGCGCTTCAAACGTCGGGTCTGGCTGTAGCGCCCCTGCCGCCGCAGCATCTCCGCATGAAGCCGGCGATCATGCGGCTCGGTCATGATCTGGCGGCGAGGATCGCCTCACCATTTCTGCCTTCCCCGCTATCCGGAACGAGCAGGCTGCTCATGGCTCACGGCGCGAGAGCTGAATAAAGAGCGATGGCAGCGAAACTAGCGCGACAGGCCCTTCCTCTCCGTCCGCCGCTTGGGGCGG